>CANGWP010000132.1 GCA_947457605.1 Bdellovibrionales bacterium
GGGAACCACGCTCTCTGAAATGGCGAAAGATCGGGAAAAGTATCCGACCCCCTATTGGATTTCGCCAGGCTCCGAGCTTCTCTTCCCGAACCCTTCAACCCTTCTCAAGCAGACTATTGACGAAGCGAATATTCTGGTGCGGGCAAGCCCGGAAAGCACCGATAGCCACCCCCCTCTCATGGCTGAGCCCATTCCACCGGGGCACCCCGTGATCAAATCCATTCCTCGCTGGCTCGAGGAAGGATTTAGCGTCTGGATCGGCAGCCGAGGAATCAGCCATCAAGAGCGAATACGATTTTTATTAAGGGACCATGCATCCTTACCTGGTCTCTCCATTCTTGCCCATGATTCCGGAGAGTCGGTGATTTTCCCCGCCCAAAAGCAAATCGTAATATCAGAGACACTTGTTCTGGGTGGCAAAAACACGACCACTCAACCAAGCTCGAGTCCTCACCCTCGTTTTGACACAAAGGGAGAGGGACTGGAGTTCAGACACCACGAAGATCTCTCCCCCGGCGATCTTGTGGTCCACGCTTTGCACGGAGTGGGACGGTATTCGGGCTTGCAGGAACTTCGGTCAGGCGACAAGCATCTCGGAGAATACCTTCTGTTGGAATATGCCGGGGGTGATAAGCTTTACATTCCGGTTTATCGCCTAAACACCATTCAGAGGTATGTCTCCTCAGGCACCTCAGGATCTTTGGACAAGCTCGGCACGGGGCAATTTGAAAAAGCCAAGCAAAAGGCCCGTGAGTCGGCAAAGAAGCTTGCCATAGATTTGGTTGGAATTTACGCAAAGCGAAGCCTCATGAAGGGCCCCCGATTTCTCTCTCGCGACGATCAATACTTCGAGTTTTGTGATTCCTTTGAGTTTTCCGAAACCGAAGGTCAGCTTCGCGCAATTGCCGATGTATTAAGCGATTTGGAGAGTGGAAAACTGCTGGATCGACTGGTTTGTGGAGATGTCGGATTTGGGAAGACTGAAGTAGCGATTCGTGCCGCTTTCCAGGCAGTGCAGAGCGGCCTCCAAGTCGCAGTACTGGTGCCCACAACCCTTCTTGCGTTTCAGCACGAGCAGTCCTTTAAAAGACGGATGGGCTCCCTCCCGATCCGGGTTGAGTCACTCTCGCGGTTTAAATCCAGGAGTCAACAAACCGAACTTCTAAGGGATCTGCAGGCTGGAAAAATAGACATCATGATTGGCACTCATCGCCTCCTTTCCAAGGACGTCTCATGGAACAAGCTAGGCCTTCTGATTGTTGACGAAGAACATCGTTTTGGCGTGGAACACAAGGAAAAGATCAAGGCACTTCAGGCAAACACTCACACGCTCACTCTAACGGCCACTCCCATCCCGAGGACCCTGAACATGGCGCTTTCCGGCCTGAAGGACATCAGCGTCATCAAAACTCCACCGACCAATCGACAACCGATAAAGACCTTTGTCTCGGCTCATTCTCCAGAGCTGGTGAAGTCCGCCATTGAGACAGAACTGGCAAGAGGCGGCCAGGTATTTTACCTTTACAATCGGGTTCAATCCATTCACGCAAGGGCCGAGGAGATCAGGCAATGGATCCCGCATGCCAAAGTCCTGGTGGCACACGGGCAGATGTCTGAGGCCGAAATCGAAGAAAAGATGCTGGAGTTCTATCAGGGGCGAGCTCAAGTGCTGGTTTGCACAACCATCATTGAATCCGGAATTGATGTGCCGAACGCAGGAACGATATTGATTCATCGCGCTGATCAATTGGGGCTTGCCCAGCTCTATCAAATCAGAGGCCGGGTTGGCAGAAGCCACAGAAAGGCCTTTGCCTACCTTCTTGTCGACGAAGATCGATCCTTGAGTCGCGAGGCCAGAATGAGACTCGACGTTCTTCAGCGTTTTGTTGAATTAGGAAGTGGATTTCAGATTGCGTCCTATGACCTTGAAATTCGCGGTGGAGGAAATCTCCTGGGGGGGGAACAGTCCGGACATATCGCGAGCGTTGGACTTGATTTATTCACGCAACTCCTGGAAGAGGCGATTGCCGAACTGAAGGGCCAGGGACTGCCCCTTGAGGAAAAAAGCTTTGAGCCCGAAATACAGGTTCCGGTGATTTGCGAAATCAGCGCCAAGACGATCGGGGATCCAAAAGTACGGCTTTCCCTTTATCGAAAAATTTCTTCGGCAAAAACCCCTGAGCAGATCGATGCGATATCGGATGAATTCGAGGATCGGTTCGGCCACATCCCTCCGGAGACATCCAATCTTTTCTGGCTCATTCGAATGAAGAACCTTCTGATCAAGGCGGGTATAGAATCCATTTCCGTAAGTTCAAACCGAACTTCACTTACCGTCAGAAAATCGTCGCCCGTTGATATTCATGAAGTGATGAAGAAGGTGGCGGGCCCAAAATCAATAAGAGACCCACGGGTACAGATCACGCCGGATTCTAAGATTGTTTTTGAGATCCCATTTCTGGAATTGAAGAGTCATGTTTTTGAACTCGAGAACTTTCTGCAACAAATCGCACCTAAAGCATTTGAAAACCAGAAAACCCACTGATATCCTTTACGTATGAAAAAATTCGTCTACTCTCAGATGCTTGCAGGAGTTTTCCTCTCATTCAATCTCGCAACCGCTGCAACGGAGGCGGCTCGCGTAAATGACAAAGTCATTACAGTGGAAGATGTAAACTCCAAGCTCCTTGAGGCTTCTCGAGGAAACCCAATGGCTGCACCGTCACGCAAGCAGGTTTTGGATGAGCTCATCAAAAGGGAGGCGGCGATTCAAGAGGCGAAAAGAATGAAGCTTGATCAGGATCCTGCCATTTTGGATCGCATCAACAATGTTCTCTATTTTGCATTGATTGAAAAGAAATTGGGGCCTGATTTCGACAAAATTTCCTTCTCCGAGTCGGACACCAAAAACTGGTACGAGAAAAACCCTGAGATCCGGACAAGCCATATTTTCATTTCTCTTCCCCAGGGTGTAAGCGCCGACGAGGAATCAAAGGCGGAAAAGCGCTTGGGGGAAATTCTCTCTGAAGTAAAGTCTGGAAAGCGTTCTTTTGCTGAAGCTGCCCAACAGTATTCGGAAGATCCCAGCGCACCCATGGGAGGAGACCTTGATTACCGAATGAAGGATCGTCTTGATCCGGCGTTTTTCAAGGCCGCGGTGAAGCTGGGTAAAGTAGGGGATATCGCGGGTCCCGTACGTACCCCTTTCGGTTTCCACTTGATTAGACTGACCGGAAAGCGTTCTTGGCTCGAAGCCGATCGCGCTCGAGTCAAACGCCTGATCCTTGAGGAGAAAAGACAAGACCTCGTGTCCCGGTTCCTCAACGATTTACGTCAAAAGGCGAAAGTTTCCACAAACGAGAAGGCCCTGAAGGACTAAGTCTTTCCCAAGCATTTCCCGTTGGATTCATTGGTTTTTTATGAGAAATCTTGGAGATCATGAACCTCCGAGATTTTTCATTTTTGGGCTGCCTTGCATTTCTTTCACCTTTTCTGGCGAATGCCGAAATCGTGGATCGACTCGAAGCCATTGTAAACAAATCTCCTATATTCAAGTCCGACCTAGAACGCTTCAAGTCCACAATTCCACTTCGGGCTAAAGTGGACCCGCTTTTCGCGAATGAACCCCTTTCCCGAAAAATGAGGGCAACAGATCCGGAGATTTTGAGTTTCTTGATAGACGAATCAATCATTCTCGAAAAGTTCCCGGTTTCGGACAGCGAGGTGGAGCAAGAGATCAATGGGATACAAACCAACCTCAAAATTGATCGCGATACCCTGAAGTCCGCCATTTCACGTGAGGGCTTCAAGTTTGAGGACTATTTTAAACTCATGAGGGCGTCAGTGGCGAAACGCCAGCTCGTAGATCGGGAAATCCGAAACAAGGCTGCGGTGTCCGATGATGATGTAAAGGCGGACTACAACCGATCTCATTCTGGCTCAAAGTCTTTCCGCGGATCTTTTCATCTTCATCTGATTCGAGTTACAAAGAGTAATTTCAAATCCGAGGCCGCAGCAAAAGAGGAAGCCCAAAAGGCGCTCGAATCCATTAAAAGAGGGGCGTCTTTTGAAGACGTGGCGAAATCCGTCAGTGACGACACCACTCAAGAAGGGGGGGGCGACCTTGGCTTCCTTTCTTACTCCGAAATGTCCCCGGTTCTGCAAAAAGAAGTTCAACGCCTTGGGCCCGAGAAGACAAGCGGTTTGATTGACGATAAAACCGGCTTTCTAATTCTTAAGATCGGTGAAGTCAAGGCTGACGGAGATGCCGCCTTCGAGAGAGAAAAAGACGTGATTCGGAGCCGCCTCATGGAGAGCGAGTTTCAACACCAGATCCGAATCTGGCTTGATCGCGAAAGAAGCCTCAACTTTGTAAAGGTGAATCAGAGCATTAAATGAATCATTTGGATTTAGCCATTACCCCGGGTGATCCCGAGAGCATCGGCCCAGAAGTCACCGCAAAGGCTCTTCATCACCTTGAAAACTCTCTTCATGCTGTATCTGTATTGATTTTCGGATCGCGAGCACCTTTCAAGAAATATCTCAAGTCACTCCGACGGGTGCGCCTTTCATTCGTTGAACCGCCCGCGCGAACTTCGCCAGGCTACCAATCCGCATGGGCCGTTCAAGTTGCCACCCAATTCGTCCTCGCAGCGCCGAACTCTCGCGCCCTCGTGACTGGGCCGATCAGCAAGGAACGAATTCAGAGGGCTGGATTCAAGTACAAGGGGCATACTGATTTTTTGGCTGACCTCACGAGAACAAGTGAAGTTACCATGATGCTTGCAAACGAGCTGTTTCGCGTTGCCCTCGTTACCAATCATTGCCCCTTAAGCGAGGTGGAGTCGAGGGTCACCGCTAAGAGCATCTCAAGAGCGATTCGACACTCGCTTGCCTACTGTCAGACGAATCTCGGGAAGGCGCGCCCCAGAATTGCGGTTTTGGGGTTGAATCCACACGCCGGGGAAGGGGGCCTCCTTGGTCTTTCGGAAAAAAACATCATCGCACCTACATTACGAAGCCTCTCCCGCAAATACCCTGAATTGGTTCTTGAAGGCCCTTTTCCTGCCGATTCATTCTTTGCCCTTGAATCCCGACGACCACAAAGGAAGCGTTACGACATCATCATTGCCCAGTATCATGATCAGGGATTGATCCCTTTGAAGCTTAGTAACTTTTCTGAGGCCATGAACATGACCCTCGGGCTACCCATCATTAGAACCTCGGTAGATCATGGGACTGCATTCGACATTGCGGGGAAGAATTCAGCCGATCCGGGAAGCATGATCTATGCCATAAAAAACGCTCTTTTATACCTAAAACAAAGGAAGACCATATGAACCCATCCATCTTTAGAGAATACGACATCCGTGGGATTGCAGGGAAAGATTTGACTCCGGATTTTGCCAGAAGTCTTGGTCGCACGTATGCCGAGTGGGCCTATCAAAAAACCCGAAAAGACCGGCTCACCATTTCGGTTGGCCGCGATTGTCGCCTTACGAGCGATGAATATGCGACAGCCCTGATTGGTGGATTACGGGAATCAGGCGTCGACGTCCTCGATATCGGAGTATGTCCGACCCCTCTCACCTATTTCTCGGTTCATCACTACCATACAGATGGGGCCATCATGATTACCGGTTCTCACAATCCGGCTGAATACAACGGATTCAAGATCGGACTTGGGAAAGACACCCTCCATGGAGAGCAAATCCAGGAATTGAAAATGGTAATGCTTTCGGGAAAGTACACAAAACGTTCTGAAGGAACCCTAAAGCGGAGCACCATTATTCCAGAATACCTTTCTTATGTTAGCGCTCAGATCAAACCAGCCCGTAAACTTCGAGTGGTTTTGGACGCTGGCAATGGCACTGCCTCAAATGTGGCTCCGGAATTGTTCCGGCTTTTGGGGGCTGAGGTGATTCCGCTCTATTGCACTCTTGATGGAAGATTCCCCAATCATCACCCCGATCCAACAGTTCCAAAAAATTTGAAA
>CANGWP010000133.1 GCA_947457605.1 Bdellovibrionales bacterium
CTTTCATCAAGCAAAGCGGAAAAAGAAACGCCTCCAAGAAACGAAAGAACGGATTCACGAGTTGGAGGAAAAGCGGAACCGCATTCATCCGATCCGAGCTCGTTTGCTCGAAGCCTCTTCCCTCGCGGATCTGGTGAGGATCGAGAAGCAGCTCGGGATCGAACCAAAGAACGTCTCCTCAACGCCGAAAAAAGCGGATCGACAAATTGCGGAGTTTACCGGACGCGTCTATCGCTCCAAGGAAGGCCTCCAGATCCTGGCAGGACGGAATCTCAATGAAAACCTGATGCTTACCTTCAAGATCGCAAAAGGGAATGATCTATGGCTGCACGTAAAGGGCAGGCCCGGATCCCACACGGTCATCCTGCTTCCTCCGAATCGAACTGCGTCGCTGGACACGCTGCTTGATGCGGCTCATTTGTGCATTCTTCATAGTGGCGGAAAGGATTGGGGTAAAACCGAGGTTGACTATACCCTTCGAAAGTTTGTGAAGAAGATCAAGAATCAAGCCGAGGTTTCCTACACGGGCAACAAAACCCTTTCGATCACACTTGAAGAGGCGCGGCTGCGGCGTCTTCAAGAGGCCTTGGGTTAGGATTCGTGGTAAAATCCACGGGCGTCGCGTGCAGCTCGTCGCACCCGTGGGGATCCGTCCTGCTCCAGGGAACGAAGCAAGGATTCCTTGATCTCATTTGGAAAAAACCGAGTCCCGAAGGCGGCCTTCTCCCGGATCCGTTCAGAGGAGGAGCGAAGAGCCTCTCGAAGGACACCCTCAAACGCCACATCCCCACTGTTGCCAATCGCCTCAAGAGCCACGATTTTCCCTTCTTCACGTGTGCTTGCATAAAAGAGGGAGATGAGACGGTCCCGAACCCGCAGATCGGGAGATTTTCTCAGACTTGAACCGAGGACGTAGTTCACATTCTCCTCATCGATCGGAAATCCAAGCAGGAAATTCTTGGAGGCTTCCGTGAGGTCCACATCCGATGTGGCAAGGGCATTCAGGATCATGTGCTGATGGTCGGGACGCCCCTCGAATCCCGGATAGGCTTCGAACAGAATCTTCTGCGCCTCAGGCTGATTCAAACTTGCAAGAACTCCAACTCCGAATCGGATCCGATCGTCTCTTGCGGGATCGCCGAGGTAGTCCGCTCCAAAGTCCCTGAGCCGCTCCGGGTTCGCCTCCAGGAGGGCCAGCATCCTGTGGAATAGAATCACATGCTCTTTTTTTGAAAGTTCCTCAAGTTTCGGAATCTCTTCTGACTGCAAGGTCTGATCCTCACGGGGAGCGCCCGGATCAAGCTTCATCCCCACCTCGGTCCTCAATTGCGGATTTAAGGGAAGCGATGAGACCACGTCAGTCCCATGGATGGGACGAAGGGTAAACCGATACGAAGATACCGTTTCCAGAGACTCTGACTTTGAAATGGGTACCCGGGTCCGATCCCAGCCCCGAAGCTCCAACGGAATTCCGGATTCATTCTGCCGGATTTCATGGAAAGAATCGAGAATCCGTGTTGTTTCCAGCGCGGGATCCAAATACCGGATCTTGCGTTTCATCTGCAGAGGCGGACGCCCTTCCCACTCGGCCTCATACACTCCCGTGGTATCCTCCGAGCCTCGAAACGCGAGATTTGTGAGCAAATCGCGAACGAGATTGAGATCGTCCGTGGTTTCACGGTTTCTCTGCCCAATCGAAAGCAATTTCGAGATTAAAAAATCGGAAGAAAACCGAACTTCGACAGGCAAGTGTGACCTTCGAAGGACCTTTTTCTCGCCGGTGACGGGGTGGTTTGAATGAAGCACGAACGATACCAGGTACGAATTCAAAGACTCCGGTCCCTGAAGAGGCATTAGAATCACTTCCCCCTGATGGCTCTCCTTCATCACAACACTCCGGTCACCGCCGATCTGAATTTCAGCGTTCAGTTTTCGCTGAAAAGCGAAACACAGAGGTTCGGAAGCCTTTCGGCCCGTCTCGCTCTCCAGATGAGTTTGCATGGATTCCGCATCAGGGAGATTCCGGTGCCCAGAACCCAAAAAAGAATGAAACGAAAGAATCAATGCCCCTGCAAGAAAAACCCACTTCAAGGAACGAGGCATGATTCTGACCCGAATGAAATGCATCGTCCAGGCCACTTGAAAAACGTTTTGGAATAA
Organism: Bdellovibrionales bacterium; assembly: GCA_947457605.1. Lineage (GTDB taxonomy): Bacteria > Bdellovibrionota > UBA1018 > UBA1018 > CAIMNF01 > CAIMNF01. The sequence continues at coordinate 2,161 of CANGWP010000133.1, forward strand.
AGCCGATTCCAACTTCCAAATGGATACCGTGAATCCAAGTGGCCTCCGATTTCCCCCTGCAGGAAAGTAGCCTTGCCCAAGTTTTCAAACTCAGGCGTCACTCCCGCTTCCGGAAGCAATGCCCTCGCACCAAGAATTCCGTCCACGAGACTTACCCTTCCTGCGATACCTCCCCTAAAAAAGGTCATGCCGCCTGTTCCTTCCAGAAAAGCAGAGGACGAAATGTCGACGAGCGCTTCGGCACCCCTTCCGGGATCGGAGTTTCCCGAATCGGATGCCGGAATTACGGATGTTTTCACAGTGCCTGAAAATTCAATCCCCCCGCTGAGCTGGAGAAGAATTGGACCGATCGGATAATTCAAAAGCGGCAGATTGATCCGGGTCGGAGGGATTGAGACTTCGGGCATACTCCCTGACCAGACCCGAATCCCGCGAAGATAAAGCTCGGAATGACCATCCTGTGCGGATACTGAAATCAGGGGATTCTTTTTGCCGAACACCACCGACTCAAGACTACTTTGAAGTCCGTCTCCTCCGGGAAGGATTCGGGCCTGTGATTTTACGGAGAGTTCTCGTCCAAGAACTTTCGTTTTTTGGGAAATCCCCGGCAGGCTCTGCGCGAGAGCAAGCTGGGAAAACAACAAGGAACACGCGATCAGGGCTCTGATCCACAAAACCATACGACCTCACTGACCCCGATCAAGATCAGCTTACTGGAAAATTTGATCCGAATGGAATTCTTTTTTTGACTTGAATCAGGTTACAAAGTTCGCAAGCACATAATTCAATGCTTCCTCGGAAGTGGAAAGTGATCTCTCCAGGGCGAGATCTTCAATGGTTCGAAGGATTTCGGTGAATTTTGGACCAGGGTTCAATCCCAAACGCACAAGGTCGTCTCCCGTAAGAAGCGGCTTCATCTCAAGCCTGCGCTTTGCATCAGGATAGATGGCACGGACAAACTCCAGACCCGCAAGGTTGCCATCATAGGAATTCGCATCAAGGCCGTGGAAACGAACCAGCAATTCAAAATCCGGGGCCTTCATCCAGCGCAATAGCGTTGCCTCCCGCATGGAAAAAGCATCTCGAAACTTCGGGGTTTCCCGAACAAGGTAGGCCATTTGATCCGCGCATTCGGAGGAGAGCTTCAAGCGACCCGCGATTTTCCGCGCCTCGGACTCACGCTTCTCCATTGGGAGCAACCTGAGAGTGGGAAGCAAAAACAATCCCCAATAAAACGAGGATGGCTCTTTTGGATGATACTTGCCGAGTACCGACAACACCCGAAGTGTCTGATCCCAGACCTTTCGCTGACTCAGTTTGGCAACCGCAATTTCGGGCATCACATTTTCAAGGAGCCCGAGATCATCGAGTTCCCTCACGGCCTGACGGGCAGAAGGATGAACGATCATTTTTTCAAGCTCGTCCCGAATTCGCTCGATGGAAATTTTCCGGATCAAAGGAGCCTTCTTGAGTATTGCAACCCGCGTCTCCTCACTGATTCCAAACTGGAGCCGAGCCGAGAATCGAACCGCGCGAAGCAAACGGAGCGCGTCTTCCTTGAATCGTGCCTCAGGGTCCCCAATGGCTCGAATCACCTTGTCCTTTAAATCCTGAATCCCGCCGAAATGATCCAGAACCCGATTTGTCTTCAAGTCAAAATACAGCGCATTGATGGTGAAATCCCGCCGGGAACCATCTGCGTGAACATCCCCGTATTCCACTTTGGAGGGCCTTCGATGATCCCCATAAGGCCCATCCTTCCGGAAGGTCGCCACTTCAAGTTCGCGATCATCTTCGGCAAGCACCTTGATGACTCCAAACGCTTTGCCAATCGCAATCGTTCTCGGAAAGAGCGCTTGCACTTCATCGGGAGTGGCGCTGGTTGCGATGTCGTAATCCTTTACTTCTCTTTGAAGAAGAAAGTCCCGAACACATCCACCGACAAGATAAGCTTCGAACCCCCGGTCATAGAGCGTGTTCAAAACGCTCCGAACTGCCGTGGGAACGGTAAGATTTCGATCAATCCGGGTCCACATCGAGATGCTTCCCCCCTTTTTTGTAAACGCTCTTGGTTTCCGACTTCAGGATCGGCGTGAATCGATCTTTGGCACGGGATCCTTGAACCGCAGTTCCACCACCCTTTCCTCGAATGACGGCACGCTTGGGTAAGGGGACTGCGACCTCTTCGGGGGGAGCAACTTCTTCTTCGTTTTCAATCTCATATTCGCCATCTGCAACCGGCTTTGGAGCAGGCGCTGCACCGGATCCGGCCGATTCAACCTGGGGGGCAGAAGCGGGCTCCTCCGCCAGGGCGACCCCTTGAAGTAAAATCAGGAATGCGAATCGAACCAACAAGAGAACTCCTTTTGCGGACGATCAAGGGAGCAGAATCTCCCGTGGCTTCGCTCCATCCGCAGGCCCCACGATTCCGCGGGACTCCATGGTCTCAATCAAGCGAGCAGCACGGTTGTACCCGATCTGGAGCCTCCGTTGCAAGAAGCTCGCGGAAGCACTTTTCGAATTCCTGACAATCAAGAGCGCCTCCTCAAAGAGCGGATCCTCGTCTTCTGCGCCCTCACCTTCGCTCATGGCTGCCTCTTCCGGATCAATCAGAATCTCATTGCGGTACTGCGGCTTGCCCTGATCCCTAAGGAAGTTGGTGATGGTGTTGAGCTCATTGTCATCAATGAACGCGCCTTGCAAGCGGGTCAGGTCACTCTGCCCCGGAGGGATGAAGAGCATGTCCCCTTGTCCGAGCAGGCGTTCAGCACCCGGTCGATCGAGGATCGTGCGCGAATCGATCTGGGAGGAGAGCGAGAACGAAACCCGGGTCGGCATGTTTGCCTTGATGAGTCCCGTGATCACGTCCGTGGACGGGCGCTGGGTTGCAATCACGAGGTGGATTCCGGCGGCTCGCGCCTTTTGTGCAATTCTTGCAATTGACCCTTCGACATCTTTTTTGACCGTCATCATCAGGTCCGCAAGCTCGTCGATGATGATCACAATGTAGGGAAGCTTTCCGATCATCGGGTTTCCGGATTCGTCCTTCTCGAAAGCCTCAATCCAGTCTCCGCCCGTGAGCAATCCGCCCGATTCTTCCTGAGCCTGGGCTTCGGCCTGAAGTTTCTGGGCCATTGCTTCAGCTCCACCCGTGTCAACCACCTCGTTGTAGCCCTGAAGGTTCTTTACTCCTGCAGCCTCAAGAATCCGATACCTTCGCTCCATTTCGCGAACCGCCCACTTGAGCGCACTGGATGCATTCTTCGGATCATCGACCACGGGGAGCAAAAGATGCGGAATGTCGTGATAGAAACTGAATTCAATGAACTTCGGATCGACCAGAATCATTCGGAGCTCATCCGGAGTGAAGCGGTACAAAAGCGAGCAGATGAGCCCGTTCATGAACACCGATTTTCCGGAGCCGGTTTGCCCGGACACCAACAGGTGCGGCATTTTTGCGAGATCGGCGAAGATGGACTGACCGCCGATGTCTTTTCCCATCACCACGGGGAGCTGATACTTCGGATTCTGGAATTCTCCGGTTTGCAAAAACTCCCGAAGCAAAACCTGTTCGCGATTTTCGGATGGAATCTCGATCCCTACCACGGCCTTACCCGGAAGTGGCGCCAAGATCCGCACCGACTTCGAGGAGAGTGCCATCGAAAGATCATCCACGAGGCCCGCAATTCTTGAAACCTTGATCCCGGGACCAGGTTTGAATTCGTAGAGCGTGATCACAGGGCCCACCCGCATCGCGGTTACCGTCCCATCAATGCCGAACTCCCCAAGCTTGTCCGTCAGGATCGAGGCGCGGGCTTCGAGACGATCGC
>CANGWP010000134.1 GCA_947457605.1 Bdellovibrionales bacterium
ACTCTGCTTCTCGCGGTCATTTGCAATTTTGCCGCTCCCACGGTCGCAGCAATTGAGATGGCGGGTTTTGCAGGATACACAGGATCCCTTCATCCGACGAAACCCGCGGAATATGTTCGAAGCACAGGAGGAGTTGGGTACGGATTTCTCGCCCGAATGGATCTTGGCCCAGGCCAAATCGAGTCCGGGTTCTTGTACACTCCGACCTCCATGACCTACATCGTGGGTGCCAGCGACGTGAAGGCCAACGGATCATACTGGATTCTTCCTCTTCAGTATCGAATTCCGATTTATGCACCCTTTCTAAGCCTTGCCATCGGCCCTGATTTTGCTCTGAAAGGCAGCACCAGTTATGCAATCGAAGGGGCATCCGTGAATCCCTCGGCGAGTGGCTATAAAAGTCATTTCGGTGTCCAGTCGAGCGTCCAAGTGTCGCAGGATCTCGGGGAGAACCTTTCGGCAATTCTGGACCTCCGATACCGGCATGGATTGAATACCGCGATCACCGTCATCAACAGCCAAACCACCCGATTGAATCTTTTCATGATCTCGCTTGGAATTCAAAAGCGGCTGGATTGAGGGTTCCGCTTCCAAAGGAATCACAAAGGATTTTGACAAAACGAGGATAAGCATCGAGAATCCTGATGGATTTCTCCTGTACATTTCTTGGTCACTTCCTCGTTGACGAATCGCACCATCCCCGATAATCCCATGCAGCATGAAATTGGGGTCGGGGCTATTTTGCAAAAGCATCGGGGTGCTGCTTTGCTGGGGAATTCTAAAAGTTTCTCCCTCCCGGGCATCCTTTCGGAATGATCTCGGAACCTACATTTTTCAATACGCGTCTGAAAAGGCCCCCACACTTTATCTTTCGAACAAGTCCATTTTTGAGACTCAGAGTTTTCTTGCAAAGACGGAACTCTATTTTGAATCAGGGCCTAGAGGCTCTTGGACTCTCGATCCAGATCCGGTTCGGTATCACGCTTTTTGGGATGAGGAAAAGCGAACCAAGGTTTGGGTGGGACGGGACCATCCTCTCCATCTGCTCGAAGACCATTGGATCGAACCCACTTCGGCTCTCGGCAACATTTGGGTTCAAAACCAGCTGGATGCTTTGAACCCCAGAGTGAATGGATGGATCGGCGGCGGACTGGTGCATGCCTTCGATGTCCATTGGAAGATGGTATTCGCCTACTCCCCCCTTTTTCTTCCCACCTTCGGACCGAGTCTTGGATTTTCCGAGCGGGGAGATCTAAATCCGGCAAGATTTGCACGGCTTCCTCCCGAAAGCGTGGTTACAGGCGGAGTGACTCTTCCCATCCGCTACCAGCTCCGACTCAATCAACTTTCCGAACTCCTGCTTCGTCATCAGGTTTTTTTGGGTACCAGTTTTTCAAATGAGTCCGTCACCGTGGACACGTTTGCGTTCACAGCCCCAAGACCAAATGCCGCTGCTTTGACTGACGCAACCCTTGCGGTAGGCCAAAATTCGGTAAACGCAAATGTTTCCATCAGTCCGCAATTTCCGAGGGAATACTGGGGAGGAATTCGGGTTCAGAAAAAGGACCTCCTCTTCAAGCCCGCGTTTGAATTCGTACAAAATCTTGAGGATTACCCGAACCATCAGGTTTCTCTCACCGGGTACTTCAAGGGTCCGAGCATTCCTTCAGGAGTCAGCAACCTCTCTCCCCGGGCAAGCTTTGGGATCCTCACTCACTTTCAAAAGAAATTCGAGGCACCCCAGTTCTCGGACTTTCTCCTGTTTCTGAGAGTCCCCGTCGAGCTCACCACGAAACTCGTTTCGCGCACCTTGGTGCAAACCACACTCCTTCCCTCCCGGAGGAGCCTGTATTGGATGAATGAACTGGAATACTTGATCAAGACCGACTTCTCCATCCTAGCCGCACTTCGGGTGCTCGCAGGAGAAGACGCCAGTTATTTCGGTGCCTGGCGAAATCAGAGCTCTTTATCGATTGGGGTGAAAAAAATATGGTGAGGATCACAAGGTCGATTTTGGCACTTTTGGCATCTCTTGGGATATCGAGCTGTGGATTCGTGAAGTCCGTTTGGCACGCGGAACCACCAAAGCGCCAGGTAGTGGTTCTGGAGAGCAAACCACTCCCTCCTTTTTCAAAAATTTTCAGCGAAGATGAGGACGAGTCAAGTCGAGCCTTCTCAGAGTGGAAAGAAAGCATTCTTGGTTCTTTCAAGCAAATCGAAGGCAGGACCAAGGAGTTTCTCACCCGGGACGAGGTCCGAACCCTTGTTGAATCGGGCCTGGTAAAACTCGATGACAATCCGAGGACTTCCGGCGACCGTGCCCTCGCGGTTCTGGAAATTCTGGGTTTCAAGGACGGCATCGGCACCCGCGAGTTGAATGACCTTTTTGACTGGATAGGGCTCCATAAAAAAGAGGCTCGTGCCTTTTACAACCTTTTCATCAATGAAACCCTTGAATCAGATCAGGTTCATGCCACACAGATCATTTCGGTCTTGAATCTCTTTGGATCCTTTGTCTCCCTTCTCGGGGACCAGGAGGTGAGTCCTGAGCATTTGAGCGAACTGATTCTGCCATGGATTCCAAAGTCCTATCCGCGGGCAAGAAACGCATTGCGATCCGGGATCGATCTTGGGATTTCATTTTTCTCGAGTTTTTGCGGGGACCGGGTCAGTCATTCCGTCTGGAATGGAAAGAAAATTGGAGGCTGCCTTCGGAACCTTACGAAAGAATTCGAATCCACGACTCCTGCCATTGACTTCATGTTCGGGAACCGGAACCCGTCGATCGCCCCAAATGAGCTGATTCGAGCGGCCGGAAATTTTGAGATCCGGGTGAAATCCTGGATTGAAGGGCATCATCACCCCTTGTTTCCGGTGAGCCGGGTCGCCGAATTTGCGAAAGCGCTGAACATTCCGGCTCCCTACGCGTACTTGAAATTGACCGAATGGATGCCCAAGTTGAATTCAGACTCCACTCTGGAAGGACTCTCGCCCCGGTTTTTCATTGAACTTTCACGGGTGGCCAGGGTCTGGATCGTCGAAAGTGCGAGGGCGAGCGCTAGCACCCTTTGTTTCATTGAAGAGAATTGGAAATCCTGCTCATTCACCGGGGACTATGAGCCCGCATCCCAACTCTTCAACGGAGAATATGCAACCCTGATTCGGACACCCACCCTTGGTTTTGTCAGCAAGGTCGCACTTTATCATTCTTTGTCGGATTTCATTTTTGCAAAGCTGGATATCGAGAAAAAGGGCGAGATAGAAAGCAACATCAAGGAACTGATCAGCCTTTCCATCCGACTTCTGGATAGCAATGCATTCGCCCAAAATGTGATTGCCGGGCTGCTTGAGCGCCCCGTAGACCCTGTGAATACCGAAGACTCCTTGAAATCACACACACGGATCGGCCTTGCGGAACTGGCAGCCCTTGCCGCTGATCTGATTCCGAATCGTGACCAAAGCGGGAGATCCCTTCTCCGGAAACTCCAGTCCCAGATCCTTGGCCGTGAGAAACGAATGCCGTACTCCATGGACCGAATCGGTCTCACCGCATTCATTTATTTGTACGATCTGGTGGCAAATCTCAACCATGATTATCTGACACGATATGATCTCCCTGTAAAATCGGAGGGCACACTTCGCTTTGTCGATCGAAAAAAAATCATCGAGGTCTTCCCGAAAATCCTCTTTGATCATTTTCCGCGGCTCTACAATGAATGCGTCTCCTGGGGGTTCGAGCGAACCTGTGGAGTGGTCTTTGATGAAATCCTCCCAAACTCCCTTCCCGGCAGAAGGGATCTTGAAGCCTACGAGATGGATGTCATCACCATCTCCGCAATTTTGATCGAAAGCATGATGAACCGATGCGACCGGAACTCGGATGACTTCCTGTCTGGAAATCCGATTGATGGGTTTGACGAGAAAACCTGCATGATTACCGTAAGCACCGCGCTTGCAAAACGACTCATGAGAGCCGGTTTTGTGGATCAGGACCATCAGACCGAGTTTCTCATGAAACTCACGAACAATTTTTTCATCGCAAAATGGGCGGCGAAGGCGGCTCTTGCCCGTGGAACGGTGAAAGGCATCGCCTGGTTTGCCATCCCTGCAGCGAACTGGCTCACGGGGCCTGCAACTCTTGGATCGGTTCTTTCGGTTGCGGCGGAACTCATGGACCCCGCAAAGGTGAAGGCTGTGGAAACCGGACAGGATGGACCGGTCGATTCATACGGCGACGAACTTCTTTACCACAATCGTCTGACGGATTACCATTTGCCACGACTTAAAGTTGCTCCCCGGTATCCGAAGCGCTCTAAAACAGGAGAGTGAAATGAATACTTTCAAAAAGATCACAAAGTACGCAGTTCTTTTGCTCATGGGGATCCCCCTGTCTTCGAGCGGGGAAACCCTGAAGATCATTCAATTCAACACCTGGGGTGTTCCTGTCGTCGTAAAGGATACCTACCGGTATTGGGAAGCGATGGAGGCGTTGGAAGCGCGGGATCCTGACATCATCTTTCTTCAAGAGGTCTTTTCCAGAAAAGGGAGAGGAGCCTTTCGTAGCGAGCGGTATCCCTATGAAGTACGCGGGCCCCTTGGGTTCCCAAAACCGATCTCGTCCGGGATCCGCATTTTGAGCAAATATCCGATTCTCTCCTCCGCCCAGGTCAGCTTTTGCAAGTGCACAGGAGCGGACTGCTTGAGCAAAAAAGGGGCCGTCATTGCCATTTTGGAACTGCCATCAGGGGCACATCTGAACATAGTGACGACACATCTCGATGCAGGCACCAAGGATTCCGTGAAAATTTCGCAATTGGAGCAGATCAAAAGCCTGGTTGAGATGTACGGAGACCCAGACGCCCCCCTTCTCTTTGCGGGCGATTTGAATTTCAATGACCGCTCTCTTCCCTACGAAAAATTAATGGATTTCTTTGGTGCGAATGATACCTGGCTTGACACGCATGACTCAACAGAACCCGGGTATACTTATGATGCCTATGAGAACCGCTATGCTTACGATTATTCGATCAAGACCAATGAGCCCTTGATCAAAGAACGAATTGATTTTGTCTTATACAGGGGTGGCTCAGGCCACATCCTTCGCCCGCTCGATTCCAGTGTTGTTTTCAGAGAGGAACCGCTTTATTCGGATCACTACGGGATCGAGGCGCGATTTGAACTGGCGACAAAGCCCCTGGCGTCGGCCCCGGTTTTCTCGCACTAAGGAACCCTGGTAGCCGATCTGCCCCATAAGTTCCAATGCCGCCATCGGGGTCTGGGTGAGAATGGCACCCGATTGGTCGACAAGCGCATTTGAAATTTTGATGAGCGAGGTGCGTGCTATCGCCTCAAAAAAGACCCGGTCAAATGCTGTCACACGGAGGCCTGCACTCGCATGCCCGCCACCTCCCACAAGGTGAAACTGATTGTCATAGCCTTGCCAGTTCCAGGCCTGATCGCGATGCATGTGAACGCTGGTTTGAGGAATCATCACCCCGGCACCCGCACCTAACCTGGAAACAAATGCCAGCTTGCCTTTGGGTCCGTGATAAATGGGCTGCAAAAACACAAGGGCCGCAAAAACATAGTTGTACCCGTTCGTGTGCTCGAAGCTCAGCCACGTAGCATCCCCGGTTTGTTTCACGTCATCAAAGGTGACAGGCTTCACCCCGTCCCACCCGTACTGGGCATCGGGGTTGTGAACATAAAGAGCTGGACTGAAGTTCCCCGAAAATTCATAAGTTCTCGAGTTGTCAAAGACCCATTTCATGTGATCATGGCCGATCTCGATGCCGAAGCGTCCTTTGAGCCAGCATCCGATCGTGAGGTTGTATTGCGGAATGCTCATGGTACTCGGATTGAAATAGATCTTTGGCTCAAACGGACTTGGACGGTCCGTCCCTACGGCATCATGGACAGTGAACCGTTCGTTTTGAGGGTCTGCTCAAAAATCTGATTCTGAAACCCGCGG
>CANGWP010000135.1 GCA_947457605.1 Bdellovibrionales bacterium
GACAACTTTCCGGTCAAAAAACACCAAAGCATTACAAAATCAGCCCGAAACGACCACAAAGGATACTTGAAAGTTGCGGGCCGATTGCGTTCGAAAACGAAATGCCCAATCCATGCGAAAGCATATCCCGGCAGAATCGCAAGCGGAACCTTGAACCATTCACCCGAAATCAAAAACAAAAGCAACAACCCCACCCCGGTCATAGTGCCTGCATAATGAAGCACCCGGCTTACTGGATTCAGGTGCTGTGACAAATAGAATGTCCAAAATTCGAAAAAGTTTGAGGGTTCACGTGGCTTCATGAAAAAACCATATCCTCTTCCTGGCCGATCCGACAAGTCCCTGTACTCTGAAGATATGCATGGAAACATTCATTCAAGTACAAAACATCCACAAACCCTATTCCTCCCAAAAAATCCTGAACGGAATCACACTTGAGATCAACTCGGAAACATTTTACGTGCTCTTGGAAAAAAACCGAGCCGGAAAATCGACCCTTATGCGGATTCTCATGCGCCACGAGGCCCCAGGTATCGGGGACGGCACTGCTTTTGGTCTCCCCTTCTCGGGAAACGATCAAGGCATGAATGCAAAGATCGGCTTTGTCTCGGAATCGATCGAGTACCAGGTGAACCAGAGCTTCGGCGATTTCTCCATGAAATATGCAAATTGCCTTTTCCGCAATGGTGGCAGCGTGGTGATGGCGACCAACATCGTGTCCGAGGTGAAAAACCATGGTGCACGCTTCTTTTTGATTGAAAACAAGTCCATTCAGGTGGATTTGCCGATTTCAGAGATGAAGAGCCTACCGATCAGCAAATCCAGGATTTTTTCAGTCCGCTCTGCAATCTTCACTTTGGCGGCGAGACCTTGCTCACTTTCGAAATACAGGCCTTGAGCCCGATGCACCCTCGCTCCATGCATTCACGATCCATCCATTTGATAAAAAGACCACATTCGAACTGGTGCAAGCACATGGAAACTTTGAGTATGGGCTTGGCCTTTTACTCTGCAGAAGGTTCACAGAGCGGGCCGGTATACCTTCCAGATGCAGGCCCGTTGAATTATTGCGTCCGAAAACTTGAATTCACAAAAGATCCGGTTCAGCCACGAAAAGAAATGGGATGGATTGGTGGAGATCAACGAACGATCAATCACTTCATCAATGATGAGCCAAAAGGGTCAAAATAAAATGGATCCGAACCCGTTTGCCTGCTTTGTGCAAACGGGTTTGGATCGAAAAATCACCACCACTTTTTGGTGAAATTCGTGTTGGTGCTCTCGACCCATTCATTCTTTCGAATGGTCTTCCACACAAACTCCTCAAGGGCATCCGGGCCGGTTGCATCCACCCAAAGGCAGCAATCCCACTCCCCAAGCGTGGACCACGCTCCCTTGATCACGGGATTGGTCTTCCAGGACTCCCACGCGTTCGATGGTGTCCCCGGTTTCCACTTTACCCATACCCATGCCTGCCAAGTATCGTTTGCCATGACTTTTCCTTTCGTGTTCAAGGGGCAATTGCCCCGAAGCACAAGGATAGACCAAAAACCGTGAGGATTGGAAATAAACAAAGTTTGGCGCAGGATCAATGATGCTCCATGATCCTCGTTGTACAGGCCAAAATGAAATGTTTCATGGGATTGTCCTTGATCCGCGGGGCTCAGTGGTGTTTCGGGCAACATTCCGTTGATCTGATGGAATTGTGGCGGTGATTGAAATAATCGCAATCCCGTGGAAGACTCCAAAAAACTTGGTTTAACCATTTCAGGAGGCCTTTCATGGGCTTTTGGCTCAATTACCACCACCTTCTTTACTTCAAGACCATCGCAGAGGAAGGAACCGTATCCGGCGCGGCGAAAAAACTGAAGATCGGTCAGCCAACCCTGTCGGCTCAGCTGAAACAGTTCGAAGCATCCCTTGGATTTCCTTTGTTTGAACGCCAAAGGAAACGACTGATTCTGAGTGAACATGGCAAGATCGCCTTGGAATATGCCAAAACCATATTCAAACAAGGTTCCGAGATGCTGGAAGCGTTGAATGACGGAGCACGGACCTCTAAAACCACTCTTCATATCGGAGCTTTGGACAGCGTGCCAAAACAAGTGATCCTGAAACTCGTTCGTTTTGCATGCCGATCCACCCCCTGCCAGGTGACCCTGTCCGAGGGAAAACCGGACGAACTAATGAGGGAATTGCTTGCGCACAGGATTGATCTCCTCGTGACCAACATCCTTCCCTCCGGAACGGACGCCAAAGGGATACTGCCTAGATCCATCAGCAAGGAAAGTGTGGCAATTTACGGCACTTCGGATTTCAAACACTTGAAGCGAAACTTCCCTGCCTCCATTTCAAGACAACCCATCATCGTCCCGACCTACGACAGTCGTTTGCGAACCGACCTTGAACATTGGGCAAAGCTGAATGGGGTCGAATTGTCGATCATCGTGGAAAGCCAGGACATTGCGATCAAGAAACTCCTTGCATCAGACGGCATCGGAATTGCAACACTGGCAGTTCATGCCGCGCGAATGCAGGTCTCCAGGGGAGATCTGTTCGAAATCGGACGACTTCAAGGGGTGCATGAGGAGCTGTTTTTAATTTCCTCTCCGAGAAAGATCCCGAATCCGCTCGCAAATAAAATTTTTCGATCCTTCAAAATATAACTTTATACAATAGTAATCATTTTTATTATCCATTTTATGAATGTTTTGATCTCCCCTAGCATTTGCTCATGAACAAGAGGAGACCAAACATGATTCAGATTGTATTCAAGAACCTTCAAAAGTCCGATTTAACGAGGGCTTCGGTCCTCGAAAGAATTCTACCTTTAGTCTCTAAGTTCCCCGGACTGGAGACCGCCCGAATTCGCGTTACTCTCGAAATGCACAATGCCCCCGAACAGCCTGGACCGGATCTTTATTCCGTAAAAATGCAAATCCTGCGCGGCAAATACCGCGGCATAAGGCTCGAGAAATCCGCGGATACCCTGCACCTTGCACTCGCAGATCTTGTCGAGCATGCACTCGAACGACTGAATCGGTACGGTGATCGGGCCAGGGTGCGCGAACGCTCAAAGGCGAGAAGACTCCTTGAAAGCTTCGTGAGAAAAGTGTCCTTTTCCTGATTCCCCCTCTTCAGGAAAAACCGTCGAGTCCGTGCCGGAATGCCGCCATCCCTTCCCACAAGGCTTCCGGCACGGATTTCACAGTTCCGCTTTCCTGCTATATCAAAAAAACCCTCAGTCCTCCGTCAACTCATCCGAGATTTCGTTTGGATTCTCTTCAAGCGCAGGAAAATGCTCCTTGAGCGCGGCACCAATCGCCGCCACCGCATAAACGATTCCATCAGTGAGATTCACTTCCCGGATATGGCCTGAAACCTCTTTTGCAAGATTCGTCCAAAATTCCGGGCCCACCTTTTCGTGAATCCCTTGATCCCCGTAGATTGAGAATTTTTTGAGTTTTGGATTCAAATACAAAAGCACACTGTTTCGAAGCCCCGTATTCTGCATCCCAAGCTTACGGAACAAGGCCTCCGCACACTTCAGAAGATCCTCTTCCTTCTTACTGTAGGAAAGATGAACCCTGATCTCCCCACTCGTACCGGCTTCAGCATTTCGAATCGCATTCATCACCTGTTTTTTGTCAGGCCCAATCCTACCAATCTCCACTGGCACCTCCGCCTCCGCTCATCCCGCCGCCGCCTGAAAACCCACCAAACCCTCCGCCAGAGGAACCGCCCCACCCGGAGAAGCCACCCCAAGGATCGGGACCATCCCATGAGTTTCTCGAGCGTCTTCGGATTTGAGGACTCGTCCAACGCCTCCGACCCCGGACCAAAACAATGATCCAAAACACAATGAACATAGGAAGCAGGATGAAAAAATTCTTCTTTACCCTGACAGCAAGGTCACTTTCTGGAGTGCCCCTCACCGGCTCTCCTGACACCACAGCGACGATTGCCTGCGCCCCCTCGATGAGTCCAAGGTCCTGCCGTCCCTCGCGAAACCTTGGCTTGATCACTCCCTCGATGATCCTCTTGCTTTTGGCATCCGTGAGCAGAGGTTCAAGCCCATAACCCACCTCAATGCGGATCTTCCGATCCTGCTGAAAGATAGCCAGAATCACGCCGTTGCTCTGGTCTTTCGTGCCTGGCTTCCAGGCCTGAAAAAGGCGCGTAACGAAATCCACATGTTCTTCACCCTGAAGGCCCGGAAAGGTCGCGACCAATACCTGGTTTCCGGACCGCTTGTCTTCCGCTGAGAGAATCGCACTCAATCGGGAACGCACTACCGGATCAAGGATCTGCGCACCATCATGCACATAATCGCTCGGGCTCGGAGGGATCGCGAGAGCGGCGCTGGCCCCCGTGCCGGTGCAAAGGAGAAGCGCAACACCCATCAGGACCAAACGCCGGTAGGCTTGAAGAAATCGCATCCGATCAGAACTTCACTTCGGGAGCGTTTTCAGACCCTTTTTTTGCTTCAAAGTATTCGCGCGCCTTGAAGCCTTTGGAATCCGCTACCACCGACTTCGGAAACTGCCGAATGGCGGTGTTGAACTCACGCGCAGACTCGTTGAATCGCTGGCGCTCGACTGTGATGCGGTTTTCTGTTCCTTCGAGCTGACTCTGAAGCTCTAGAAAATTCTGGTTCGCTTTGAGATCAGGATATTTTTCCGCAACCACCATAAGCCTCGAGAGCGCGCTTGAGAGCTGCCCCTGAGCCGCTTCAAACTTTTTAAGATCACCAGGAGAGTTTACTTTGATCTGGCCAACTGACGCACGGGCCTCGGTTACGGCCGTGAGAAGCTCGGTCTCGTGTTTGGCATAGCCCTTCACTGTGCTCACAAGGTTTGGAATCAAGTCCGCCCGGCGTTGGTACACGTTCTCGACCTGAGACCAGGAGCTGTTCACCTTTTCATCAAGCGCGATCAAGCCGTTCCCCGCACTGATGAACCAAAGCACGCAAATCGCAATCACCCCGAAAATAGAGCCAAGTACCACCAAAGTTGATTTCATTTTAGGTCTCCTATTGATTCGGGATCATATCATGATCCCACCTGACAGATGAAGTTTTTTGAGGCAAAAAGAAGTACGAAATACCAATCTTTCAAGTTCTACCCCCTTGTCATCAAAAGCATCCCCCGATAGGCTCCCCTCCGATGCGACCCGCAATTTTTCTACTACTCCTTGCGCTTTTGAATCCAGCATATGCACAAGCCGAGACCACTCGCGGAACCATTCGCTCCATTCCATCCGGAAACGAAATCAGCATATCTGAGACGGTACGGGGATCGTTTCAACCAGGGGACCTGCTGCTGATTCGGGACCAAGTACAAAATGAGATCCTCGGGTATGCCGAGGTTACCTCTCGAAGCCCCGACTCGCCCTATATCCTTGCCCGTGTTCGATCGCACTCCAACAATGGCCTGATTCGGATTGATGATGCGGTCGAATCGATTGATTTGTCTGATTTTGAAAAATCAAAGGATCAAATGAGTCAGGGCCGTCATGATCTCGTGATCCGCGGGAAACGCTTCATCTCGGCAAAGTACAAGCCCCAAGTGTACCTTGGAGCCCTGACCGGACAGACGGCGGCCACGCTGGAATCAGGCGAGTTTTTTGTTGGCCTTGCGCTTCTTGGCTATGGGTTGGGCGAAACCCTTCAGCTCAGCACTCAGCCCTTTTTGAACGTGCTCGGAGAATCGAATCTCCAATTGAAATGGCAGGCGATTGAAAACGAGGATTTTCGGATCAGTCTCGGTGCCGAATCCCGCTACAACCTGGAATACAAGCGGGCGATTGGATCTTTTTCAGTCTATTGGGATACGTTTTCGAATTCGAAGTTTCTGACCTACAACCAGCTTCGGATCACGAGCGGGGATTCGGAGCTGTACCAACGACGGACCTCGGCCGAGTTCAGCGTGAA
>CANGWP010000136.1 GCA_947457605.1 Bdellovibrionales bacterium
CCGGACTTAAGGTGTTTTCCGAGGAAGAAATAAAATCCCGGTTTCATGTCCGAATCGAGATTTATAACAAAAAAGTCATGATTGAGGGTGAGACCCTGCAAACCATCGCAGAGACTCAGATTCTTCCTGCAGCCTACCAGTACTCAACCGTTCTTGCAGAGGGTGTTGCTGCCGGCAAGGCTCTGGGTCTGCAGGCTCCTCAAGTTGAGGTTTTGACGAAACTCTATCAGGCCCTCTCCAGCGCTCAAGCGGAGTTAAAGCGCCTGGATAGGACGTTGAGCCAGATTCGCTCAATGGATAGCGAAGAGGCCAAGGCCACCAAGGTGGCAGAAGAGCTCAAACCCGCAATGGAATCTCTTAGAGTCCAGTGCGACATTCTCGAAACCATGGTTGCCGATGATCACTGGCCACTTCCCAAGTATCGAGAAATGCTGTTTCTGTCCTGACATGAACTTTATTCAGGGGAGCCTCCGATCTTGAGGGGCTCCCTTTTCAGAATTATTTCTTTACGATTCCGTTCTTACATTCCACGTAGGATGTGTTCGCCAGAAGTGACTGGTATTCTTTTACATGCTCCGGAGTTTCCTCAAGTCGCTTGTGAAAGATATGCCATTGTACCGCGTAGCCGATTATCCCGAAAAACTTGATTCCCCTGTTTCGAACCCTGACAAACAAATCTCCATCTTCTCCCCAGTAACCCTTGTAGTCTTCGTTGTAACCATTCACTTCAAGAAGGCTCTTTAGATCTATAGAATAATTTGATCCCAACAGATCATAGACACGATCACGCTTGAGAATTCTCAACAACCAGCCGGGACCATCGATTCGAACAGACCTCAGTACATTTTTCGTTTCACCGCAGATTGCAGAGGCCACAAGTGCCGGGCCAAGACCACGCTGAAACTTGAAGATATTCTGCGAATTGATTTTTTTGCTCAACCGCGGCCCAAGATCTACGCGGCGACCCATGAACAAAAGTGGTCCAAATGCGGCTTTTTTGTGTGCAAGGAAATG
Organism: Bdellovibrionales bacterium; assembly: GCA_947457605.1. GTDB lineage: Bacteria > Bdellovibrionota > UBA1018 > UBA1018 > CAIMNF01 > CAIMNF01. Next base: position 1,015 of record CANGWP010000136.1, read on the forward strand.
ATCCTCCACAAATCTATGGTGAAGGATAACATCATGGTCAATGCAAACCACGATTCCGACTCTGTTTCGGTCGAGATCTCGAAATACCGAATTATTGATCTTGGCCTTGCGGTAGCCCTCGTCCGGGTGCCAATGGTGATAGATTTCAAACAGCAGCTCGCGCTTCAGGCGAAGCAAAAGGTCCCGGGTCTCATCTTTGGATCCATCGTCGGCAATGTGAACCTCAAAGTTCTGAAAGGTTTGATCCCTCAAGGACAAAAGGCAAAGCTCAAGACTTTGGGGATTGTTATAGGTCGTAATTACCACTGCAATTCGACCAGATGGAGATGTCACCATTCAGCTTCAACTCCCGGAGGAAGATCCCTTGGTATCTTTGGATGACCTTTTGTAGTCAGTCGAGTACCATCCTGCACCCTTCAAAGCGAAACCACCAAGACTCATGAGTTTTTTTACCTTGGAACCACAAGTCGGACATTCCGTCAATGGGGCTTCATGAATGCTTTGGGTGACTTCAAAGTCTTTTTGGCATTTCTCGCAAGAATACTCATATAAAGGCATACCATCAGATTTTTAATCCCACCGAGTTTTTGTGTCAAGTTTTGGCGCGTCCGCAAATCAAGTATCTTCTATACATCTCGCCCCGATCTGAACTGACGCCCTCCAAGATCAACTCGCTCAGTGGAAATTTCATTCGTCGCTTTAAACGAGGCCATTCCCGACAAGAAAGCCCTGCTCCAAATCCAGTTTGCTCCTCTGTCAGAATTACCTTCCCCCCGGAGTCCAACCAGGGACTGATCTCTCGAAACTCCTTCAGCAGAAAGATTCTCCTGCCCAGAGATGACGAAACAAGCCCAACCTCATGCCAGATGTCCTCGCGCTCCATGAGGTACGACAGAGGCGCTACATCATTTTCAGTTTCAGCTTTCAACTCCCGAAGGTCTTTTGTTCCGAGCCCTATACCTCCAAGTCTGATCGCAGTCACAAGCATCAAGCTCGAAATTGCGATCCAAGCAGGCCTGACCTTGAAGTACCCTAAAACCCAAAAGAGCACTGACATTAACGCGAAAACAGCAAGGCCCCCGGATATCCAGCTCCCCTTGTAAAGGCGCACCAACAGAACCGAAAGTCCAACAGCAAGAATTGCGACCATAGCCAAGACCAGGCGTCCAATCCCCTGAACTTTTACAGGCAACTCACTCATCACCCAAACTGCAACGGGAGTTAGAATATAAAGGTAGGTTCCGACACGGTAAGGGAAAAAAGTGAAAAACAACGCAGGAAGCAAGGCAAACCCGAAAAGGAAAAACCGTTTTTCATGGATCTTCCTTCTAAGCTCTCCATCCAGAACACTCAGGATCATCCAAGGAAGCACGGGCAGGAGTGTTGCAAAAAACTCAAACCACAAGCCGATTGCATTTCCATGCGGGGTATTCAATTTTTCAAGATTTTCTCGTTTGAAGAATACTCCGATCACTTCATCCGGAAAACGGGCAGCCGCAAGCAAAAACCATGATAATCCTATTGCAATTCCCAGAACCAATTTTGACAGAAACCCGGCGCCAACAAATTCCCTCAAACGACCTTGAAACGCTCTGAATGCAATGAAAGACAAGACCCATAGAACAGGGTACAGCGGCCCCTTGATCCAAGCCATTACCCCAACTACCAGGAAAGCAAGTACGTCAGAACCCTTCAATGCAAGTGCCCAGGCAAGCAAATAAAAAAGAACAATCCAGATCTCCATTTGGGATGTCGTCCCATAGGTCATGGAAGCAATGGTGGATGCAAAGAAGACCGAGGGTAACCAAGATTGGGTATTCGCAAGTCGCTTTACCAAGACCGCAGACAACACCAGTGCCAGAACAGATGGGAAAAGAGCGCCAAAGAGATTGAATCCAAATGTTCGCCACCCAAGGATAGTTGCCCAATACTGAAACGGTGGTTTCAGAAAATTGGGTTTTCCAAAAAGATAGGGGATCAACCATTCGCCCTTTTCCTTCATTTCCATTGCAATGGTCAGGTATACTTTTTGATCGCCGGTCATGGGAACACTCATTTGCCAAAGAAATAAGAGGTAGAAAAAGAAAACGATCGCCAGCACAATCGGCGACCTGACCCACTTTTCAATCATAGGGGGTATTCTAATGGATTGGGGGATTGAGATCCACCGAAGAATGACTCACCAAAGCAGAACAATGATGGATCATTCGCAGTGGCAACACAGGTATGCGCTTCACCACAACTCACTCGTACAATATCTTTTAGTCTTGGGTCGGTAAACTCAACCGGCAGGGGAATCGCGGAGTCTTTCATCCCCTTGATGCCAAGCTGCCCTGTAGAATTGCTTCCCCAACAGAGAAGCTTGCCCGGTTCGCGAATGGCACAAAAATGCGCACCCCCGCCGCTCACCATCAATAGTCGGTGAACGCCCGTGCCCGAATGGTCTGCAACCGGTTGAAGATCGATCTTTCCCGGACCGGTAAACTTTCCACAATACAAAGCGCGTTCCGAACCTCTGATTCCACACAAAGAATCGCCAGACAAAGCCAGCTGAATAAAATTTGTAGCATTGCCACCTGAAACAGTTACTTGCTCTGCGATTGAGGTTTGCGAGAGGCTACCCAAGTCCCAGCAGTAAATGGAACCGGTTTCTTGTATCAGGGCGCACCCTTGCTTCCCTCGGATACGGACCTGCCAAGCATCACGAATCGGACCAGAAACTCCGGCTATGGTCACAGGAATGGATGGTACATTTCCGCGCGGGAAACACACAACAGATTGGTCATCATCAATTACGCACGTCTCTGTGGGCCCAAGGGCAACCGCTTGTACCCCCCTCAATGGTTTTCCATTCTTAATCATTGGCTCGAGCGAAAAGCTGTTCCTTGCGGGATTTAGCTTCAAGTACTCTGTATCCCGTCCGCCGAAACACGCCAATTCCTGGCTCTCCCCGTAGACAAGGCAGGTTCTTGATCCGTCGGAGTCGAAGGAAATCACCTTCTCAACGGGAACTCCATCCTGACTCAGGACCCTTCCTGCGATCCGCTCGGAGCCCATTTGCCCGCTCGAATTGATTCCGAAGCAATAAAGCTGGTTCCTTTGATCAATCATACAAGTATGATCAAAGCCGACCGTGATCTGAAGGACACCAGTGAGACTCTCTGAGTTGGAATCCAGGACATGGATTGGAAAGGTTGAAGAGATTGCGGAGTTTCCCAGCAAACCATGCATTCCATTGCCCCAACAAAACGCTTCATTCCTTAGTGAAATAATGCAGGTTCGATCATATCCGGCGCTCACCTCCTTCACGTCCTTTAGGGATATATTATTGGCGCCCACGGCAACCTGTTCCGGAATGCCTCGATTTGAGCCATTTCCAAGTTGATAGTGCTCATTTTTTCCCCAGCAATACACACTACGGCTCTCACGGCTCAATGCGCAGGCATGTGCATCCCCAACCGAAATCTGAATTATTTTAGATAGTGGGCCCGGGGCCGGATGGGAAACCTCGACCTCCATGGCTCTGGCTAGGCCAGGTGACTTATTTGAAAGCCCAAGTTGATTAAAATCATTTCTTCCCCAACATACCACACGTGCAGATCTGGTAAGGGCGCATCCAAATCCTCTTCCCACCCCCAATTCTTTCACGTCAGACAAAGTGCCCGAGTTGTTCTCATACTCAACTCGCTCGGGTACCCAATTCATTTTTTTATTTAAACCAAAACGCTCTCCAAAACAAAAAACAGAAGACTCATCACCTAGAATCATACAGGTGGAATTCGCACCGGCCACTATGGATTTCACTGCGGGTATTGGCCTGCGATTTCGAGTGCTTTCTAGCACTGACCTCGCTCCCGCACCCTCACCACTATCATTTCCCAGTTGCCCAAAAGCATTGTCACCCCAGCAAACCGCCCTGCCCGAGTTCAGTAAAGCACATGCATGATGATCACCCGCACTGATCTGCCTCACACCTTCAAGAACGGCCCCGTTCCTTTCAAGATCCATTACAGGCTTAGCCTTTATTCTTGAAAAAACAGAGTCGGTTCCAAGTTGCCCGAACCGATTATTCCCAAAGCAAGAAACTCCCGAGTTTTTCCCGGAGACAACACAGGTGAATTCTTTTCCTGCTGCGACCATCCGAATAGGTCCTTCGATTTCCGCCGGACCAGAGTTAAAGGTTCCGAGATTTCCGTTATCTCCTGATCCGAGGCACCTCATGGATCTATCGACAAAACCGGCACAAGTGACCCTTGATCCCGAGCGAATCTCATCGAATTCAAAACCTGAAACACTAAGCGCAGTGGACTTGGAGGTCATCACTGTAAAAAACGCCCTTATCTCTGCGCACCCGGAGGAGAGAAACAAAAGCGGAAAGAAACCAAAAGCTGAAAACAGTCGGCTCAGCGAAGCCATCTCTTTTTTATCGCAAGAAAAGCTTCATTGATTTTTGGGGGAAGATCCTGAAAAAAATCACCACTTCTAAACCGGATTTCTGGAGGGAAGTCTCCCGTCTTTGAAATTTGACTGAAGAATCCATTGAGACGATTTATGGGACCAGCCATCCTATGAGAAATCAACATTGTAAGAGTAGCCGTCGACAAAACCGCCACAACAAATGCGATTACCATATAGAAAATCAAAGTGCGAAGCTGTTCCGTCATGAGCTGAATAAACAATGTTTGGGCTGGCAGTCGCGTCTGCCTCACCAAGGTCTCCAAAAAGATGTGGCTCTTCATCACAAGGAATAGCATGAGTAAAAACAATCCTGTCGTAATCAGGGTGTTGAGCAGAATGAGAGTCACTTGGAACTTCGGGTATACCAAGTACTTACGCTTGTACCAGACGGGTCTGCCTCGCTCCTGGTCGGGCGGCGGAATGCTGGACGACGTTTTGTGTACCACTCGCG
>CANGWP010000137.1 GCA_947457605.1 Bdellovibrionales bacterium
CTTCTCGGCATCGAATGAAATTTTGGAAACTGCGCCGATCTGCATACCGCCTAGTGTGACCTTGGCGCCATGAACCAATCCATCGATTTTCTCAAAATGGGCGATGTAGTGATTCACGGATGTGAAAATGCTTTGTTTCCCGCCTAGAACAAGAATTGAGATCAAAGTGATCACAAGACCGGTGACAACAAAAATTCCCACCCGAAGTTCCATTTTTCTCTCATCAATTTTCATCGAATATGCGCTCCTGTAGTGAAGGATTTTACAAGTACATGGTTTGATTTTTTCATTTCATCCACCGACATCACCAATTCGATACGGCCCTGATTGAGAATTCCTACGCGGTCACAGATTTCAAATGCTGCCGGAATGTCATGGGTCACAAAAATCGCCGTCATCCCTCTTTTTTTGAAGGAAAGTATGTTCTGGAGGAGTCTGCCGGTGTTGACGGGGTCGAGACCCGCGGTGGGCTCATCGAAAAGAATGATTTTTGGTTGAAGAATGATTGCCCGGGCAAGGCCAGCCCGTTTTTGCATCCCGCCCGACAATTCGTTGGGGAGAAGTCGATTCGCACCCTTCATGTCGACCATTTCGAGGACTTCGTTCACTTTGGTGCGGATCTCGGTATTTGAAAGGCTCGTATGGGCACGCAGGGGGTAGGCGAGGGTTTCTTCCACGGTCAGGGAATCAAAGAGCGCGCCGTTTTGGAATACATAGCTGATTTGGGTACGGATTTTAAAAAGCTCTCTTTCGGTGAGTGGAACCAGATCTCTTCCTTGAAAAATGATCTGTCCCTCGTCCGGATGTTCGAGTCCGATGATTGATCTCAAGATCACACTCTTGCCGCTGCCGGAGCCGCCGAATAGTCCGAGAATCTCGCCCTCATGAAGGTCGAAGCTTACGCCTCGATGAACTTCCTTCTCGCCGAAGGTCTTCTTCAGGTCTCTCAGGCTTAGCGCGATTTTTGTTTCCGGTTCTTGTTTCATGGCAGTTTCAATATTTCGGGAACACCGTGATGATGAAAAATTTGGTCAGGAAGAAATCCGCGATCATGATGAAGATTGAACTGGTCACAACGACCCAAGTGGTGGTCCGCCCCACGCCTTGGGTTCCGCCTTCGGTGTTGAGGCCCTTCCAGCAGGCTGAAATCGCGATAAAAAATGCAAAAACCATGGTTTTGGCCATGCCGGTAAACAGATCCGCGAGGGTGATGGTTTCAAGGATCTTTGCGTAAAAAAAGGAATAGCTGATGTTGAATTCCAGCTTAACGACCAGCATGGCTCCGATCAGGCCGACATAATCCGCAAGAAGGGTGAGGATGGGCAGCGCGATCACGCACGCCAAAAGACGCGGGATCACGATTCTCTGAATGGGTGAGGTCCCGAGCGCACGGATGGCGTCGATTTGCTGGGTGACCTTCATGGAGGCAATCTCGGATGCCATCCCGGAACCGATTCTTCCTGCGACGAGCAGACTCGTGAAGACGGGGCCCATTTCCCGCAAGATCGAAAGGGAGGTGATTTTCGGCACGTAAAGGGTTCCTCCGAAGCGCTCCAGCCCGTATCCGAATTGGAGGGCCATCACAGAGCCTGTGGCTACCCCTGTGATGAGTACCAGAAGGAGTGATTCAACTCCGATGGAATAGCTTTGCTGGAATATGAGTTTCCAGGGGAGGGGATACTCAAAAAAACCTGAAAAGGTTTGCGCAACAAGTCTCCCAAAGCCACCTGCAAAACGGGTAGCACTAAGGACTCGGAAGCCAATGCGTTGGGAGACTCGAGATTCGTTCACTTCAATTCCAAAGTATCACGGAACCGAACGAAGGCCGAGAGTTCTTGCTCGAAACTTTCGATGGGACTCAGGTAAATCAAGTCATAAATGCAGGTCGGACTTTTGACGACGACGATTTGGAATTTTCGGTCACGGCCCAAATACTTGCCGCGAGCTGTGGTCTGAAGAGCAGGGAGACTTCTCATTGCAAGAGGGCTTTGCTGTTCGATCTTGAGATTGTCCCATTGGGACAAAAGAACCTTGGTGACTTTTTTAACATCACGCTCCCCTCCGGCGCCCTTTCTGCAAACGGAATTCAAGGAGATCACAGCCGCAGTTTTTGAGGATTGCCAGGCCTCATCCGGAAGCTCGGAGGAGCGGTCCGATGGATCCTGCGAACCGATTTTTCGCCAGCCCAAGGAGTCGAGAGAGTGGGCGGGTGTCGGGTCATTGACGAATTTCTCTTCCAAGGGCTTCACCTGTCCCACAAGGACGCTGCAGGAACAAAAACAGGCTAAGACTGGAATCAAGTAAAATGATTTCATCGGGTTATCCCAGTTTAAAAGAAGGCCTTTGAATTGAGAAGGGCAAAAGTGGCTTCCATGGAATTGAGGATTGCAGTAAGGAGGAAAAATCTGCCACAATGGGAAAGAAGTACCCGGGTAATTCACGACTAGGAAGGGAGTGATCGGTACTGTGAAGAAAGACGGATTTTTAAGGCTCATGTTTTTTGTGCTTCCCCCGCTCTGGGGAACTGCCGCATTTTCAGCCGAATTCGACGGGTCCGTTGAACTTGAGACCCGTGGTTCTTTCTCCAGGCTTCAGTTGGCGATCGACTCCTCCTTTCAACCGAAATTTTCCGACTCTGCCAAAGGATTCAGGATTGAAGTCCCGTCGGCAACCCTCATGGATGTGGGTGTCCCGTTCGGATCCGAAAAACGGTTCAATGATTATCTTGAAAACATTCGCGACGATAGAATCTCCCGGATCCGGGTACGGGAGACGGATTCGAAGCTTTTGATCGAGGGAGAGTACCGATTCCCTACGGGGAAAGCTGCTCTGGCAAATCCAAAAATGGAGCATTTCGATTTCAAAAAGGAGGAAGCGGGGAGATTTGTCATCGATTTCTTTTATCAAAAAGGGCCTACCGTTGCAGAGGTCGAAAAGTTAAGAAAAGAAACCAAGGGCCTGCGTGAAAGGGCCGCAATCGAATTGCTCAAAAAAAAGGAGCAGGAAAAGCGGGCTGCTAGGGAAAAACGGATTCTTGATGGGCGCAATGCGATGCTTTTCTGCGAGCAGCCCTTTGACCGATCCACAACCGTCTTTCTCAAGTTTCGTGCGGAACACCCCGGGCTAAGTTTTTCCGCGTATTTCCCTGAGCGAATCCCGGATCATCGATTCCAGTATTCCGAGCCAAGAAAAAAGGGTGAGGCCGCGGACATGGTGCGTCTTGCTTTGAAGTTGAGTCGGGAAAACAAGCATGGTCTTGTGGTTCGGACTGTTGAGTTTCTTGAAAATGAACATCCTAAATCATCGTATCTCAATGAGATGCTATTTTTGAAGGCAAATGCCTATTTCCGCATGGGGTATGAGGATCGTGGCCGGGCATTGCTTCAGTCCCTGGCAAAGACCGCCCGAGGGAGTGAAGTCGGGTTGCAGACTGCGGGGTTTCTTGCGGCGAGGAGTTTTCAGAATCAGGATTGGCTTGCGGCCCTTGAAGCATTTCTCAATCTAAAGAGGGAAATGCCGGATCATGAATTGGTATGGCTTTTCAGGTATGGAATTGCGGAGAGCCTGTACCGGATCAAGCAGGGGGAGCAGGCGCAGACTGAATACGAATGGCTCTCGAACAATGCTCCGAAGCCTGAGATTCGGGCTGAAGCTGCTTTCAAGATCGGAGATGTTTTTTTCGAGAGGGGGCAGTTTGCCCAAGCGGTAAGTGCGTATCAGTCAGCCCTCAAGGGGAGGGATTTATATCTCGGTTCCTATCCCGCCGTTTTATTGAATTTGGGGGAGAGTTATTTCCAGCTGGAAGAGCTCTCTCGAGCCGAATCCATTTTCAAAAAGTTCATGGAAATCGGATCTGGAAATCCGATGGCCTGGAGAGCGAGTCTGAGGCTTGCCGAGATCAAAGCCATGGGATCAACCTTGAATTTGGAGGCTGAAAAGGCCTTTATGGAAACGATCAATCGCTACCCGCTTTCTCAGGGTGCCTTGGTTGCAAGAATCAGGCTTTTGCCCTGCGGAGGCCATGGTGGTTTTGACTTACCAGCGGCGGAAAGGCTGATTTCCTCACCTGAAGTTACAAACTTCCCATCAGACGGTTCCGTTTATCCGAGTCAATTCCGTGAATTGGCCGGCCTCACGGAAGTTCGTATGTTGATTTCCTACAAGGAATACCAAAAGGCATTGGAGCGTGGAATGGCTCGACTCCGGGAGAATCCAGGGGTCGAGACCAGAAAGCTCATTGAGCAGGCCATGATCGGAGGAATCAAGTCGATCTTGGAGAAAAAACTCAAAGACAAGGATGTGTTTGGAGCGATCGCGTTTTATGAAAAATACGGCGATTTTCTGCCGTTGCCGGCACATGATCCCCTGGCGGACGATTTGAAGATCCGTCTGGCTACGCTTGCAGCCGAGCGGAATCTCACTCAATTCGCATTGAAGATCATTGAGCCCTATCGCCGCATGAATGAAGCTGGGCAAAAAGAGGTGCTCGCGGCGATCGAGAAGCATGTGACTCTTGAGGGGGTCGACGACCAAGAAGAGCGAAACCTTGTTGAGGCGAAGACACTTTGGAATTCGGCAGATTTCAAGGTTGAGGACGCATCCCTTGCGGACCGACTGGTGGCACGTCTGGGGTATATCCGGGAAGAGTCCCGGCATGCCTTTGAAAAAAATCTCATTCTTGCCCTTTTTTACCGAGAAAAGAAGGATTTCAAGAGGGCTCTGGTTCATGTCCGCCGGCTTGCAAATCAAATGCAGGGACTTTCTCCTGCAGCCAGGATCCAAGTGGAAGCCTTTTTGGGGGATGTGGCTTTCCAAGGGAGCGACTGGAATTTGGCAGGGCGGTTTTTTCGTAAGTCAAGACAGGGGCTTGCGGGGCTCTCGGGTAAAACAGGCGAAATTCTCGGTTTCCGTCATCTGGATGCCACCCCGTCTCCCGGATATCTGGTTCAGGCGGAGGGGGAAGCCCTTGAAAAGCTGGAAAAATGGAAAGAAGCGGTTGCTCTTTACACGGAAGCCATAGAAAATAAAATTGGGGGAAATCACATTCTTTATTCGCACGCAAAGGCGATTTTGAAGGATGGTGGCAGGGAGTCGGAGAGCCGGGCCATGGTTTCCCTTCGGAAAATTGAACAGAGTCAGGATGATGATGTTTGGAAACGTTTAGCGCAGGAAAAGCTAAAGGAAATCGCCAAGGAGGGCAAAGTCGATGGTAAGTCCAATCCGTGAAAACAGCACAAATCAGAATCAAAGCATCGTGTTCGCAGCAGGGCTTTCAGGTGTGGATCGACAGTTCAATGAGCTTTTGTCTCTTGCCGAAACGGTTGCAAAAAGCAAGGCAAGTGTACTGATTCTTGGAGAGTTTGGAACAGGGAAAAGATCGCTCGCGAGATTCATTCACGAAAAAAGCGCACGGAGCAGCCGGCCGTTTTACTTGATGAATTGCAGGGAAACTGCGCTTGGTGAGCAGGAGGTTCTCTTCAAGTCGCTCGAGGAGAAGGCGCGTGGATCGACCCTTGTGCTTGCCGAGATTTGGAAGCTTGCACCGAATGTACAAATGAGATTGCTCGATCTGATTCACTCAGGGGCTGACGTGAGGATTCTTGCTACCAGTTCAAGATCAATTTCGAATCTTGTGCGCAACGGAGATTTCAAGGAGGAGCTTTTTTATCGGCTCAATGTTGTGAATCTGAAAATTCCCAGTCTCCAGGAGCGTCTTGGTGACATTGAAGCAATCGCTCGAGGTCTTGTGGCCCGAATCGCGTCCGACCAAGGCAAGCAGGGGCTTGAGCTTTCACAGGAGTCGATACTTCTTCTGAACTCGCATCGTTGGCCTGGAAATATCCGCGAACTTGAATCGGTCTGTGAGCGGGCTGTTCTGCTCGCACAGGGAAGTGAGATCCGTGCCAA
>CANGWP010000138.1 GCA_947457605.1 Bdellovibrionales bacterium
AATTTATTGTCCTCCTTTCTGGGCTCTCCGGCGCCATCCCGAAACTCGAAAAACTTGGTGATCTCTTCTTTCGTCATCTGAGGAACGATTGCCTTGAGCACGGCCTCTTGGACGGTGTTGATATTGATAAAGGAGGCGACTCCCGCATTGAATTGGTCCGAAAGCAGGGAGTAGAGCGTGTCATCCATGGAGGGGAGATAGTTCAGTTCAGAAATGTGATAGAAAGGTGCTTTTTTGAAGGGGACGGTACTGGATTGTTCGCGATTGGTTTCGAAGGCAAGATCGCTCCATCCAATGATCTCCTCGACAAGATCCTCAATCCTGAAGCTTCGGTATTCATCCCGAAACTTCTCATCTTCCTCAAATCGCTTTTGAAAGGTGTCTTTCAGTTGCTGCCCAAGTGCCTGCCGGGATTGCTCAGGGTCATAGGTAACCGGGGTGGGGGATGCAGAGGCGCTTCCGTCTGATGCCGGTGGAGGGGGCTGAGGGATGGGTTGTCCTCCGGCGCCCGGCCTGTTCGGGGAGGGACTAGGGGATGCAAGGACCGCGAAAGCAGGGAGGGTGCTGTTGAGATTGATCTTGTTGGATTGAGCCTGAATGGAGATGTAGAGCTTGCCCTCCATGGATGAGTCTTTCCTGAATTTCGTGATGGCGTCTTTCATTTCACCGGGAAGAGATGAAATATCTCCGGTAAAGGGAATGGTGATGGGTTCTGCCCAGATTTTTTCCACCATGGCTTTTGGAACCACGGAATCCACCATTGCGGCATTTGCGCCCGCATTCTCAGAAAGCCTTCCGATGGTTTTCTTGAGTTCCGAGTAGGCCCGGATTCGAAGAAGGGAGAGGCGGAGGCCGCTTTTGGCCAGGGCCTGTGCCTTGACTTGGTCGAGTCGGTCGTAGGCCAGTTTTTGATTGATCTGAGCGGTATAGGTGATCTCACTTACGAAAATGGCAAGAGTCGCCATGGACGCAAGAACAATGAAAAGTGCAACCCCCCTGCGATCAGTAGGTTTTCGGAAGAACATCATTGGGGGTCTCCAGATTGAATAGAACTTTTGAATCCATCACCCTGTCCTCGGGGCCAACCAGGGTTACTTCCATCTCGACAGATGCCGGGAATTTTCCTTTCTGATCCGAGTTCTCGGAATCCCATTCCCGAACCGGATCCTTGTCGCCCGGCTTGTAAAACGAGAACTTTAGTTTTTTCACATTATTCAAAATTACATAGGAATTGACATAGGGAGAGTCTTTTGGCTCATCCAGTTCGAATGCGCGGGTATTCTCGATTTTGATCAACGAGAAGAGGCCCGCATATTTCTGATTCTGCTCGGCACTGAGGTTCGGATTGGGCTCCTGTTTTGCAAGTTCGTACCGAACTTTTGAATAGATGGATTCTTTTTTGGATTGATAGATCCGCACGTGGGAGGCGGTTACAAAGCTGATTTCGGTTTCTTTGCCCTTGAAGCGGGAGGCGCGGATTCCGGATGGATCGAGGATCGGCCCCCAGAATTCGGAGGGTTGAAATCCACGGCCCCTGGTTCTGCGGTTGATTTCGTCAATTCCAAGCACGGGGAGAGGTGGTCTTTGCCCCGGAGCTGGGGGCGGTGGAGGAGGCGGTGGATTATATGGATCCAGTGGCCTGAAGTCCGGAGCCAGAAACCATCTCGGATTGAAAATCTGACTCAAATCGCGCTCGATGAAGAGAGTGGAGGTACGAAATTCGCTCGCAAATTCCGTTTCATCCTTCAGGACTTCTTTCAGTTTTGCGGCATCGATGACCGCTTTGGATGTGGTGGTGCCGATCATCACGAGGATGAAAAGGGCGATCATGACTTCGATTAGGGTAAAACCCTTATTCTTCTGCCATTTTGAATTCATGATTCAAGTCCACCCAGTATTGACTCACGCTGAATTTTTGCTCCTCACCTTTGTCCTTCCAGAGAATCGTGACTGTAACTTCACGGCTGGCCTTGGAGAGATAGTTGGTTGCAATTTTTACGACACGCTCTACGTTCGGATCAGCCGCGGTTTCTCCTGTTTTTCCCTCGGCGCTTCCCTGGTTTTGGCTCATGATCTTGGGAAACGTGATTTCCTTGATTTTTCGTTCCCAGGAATAGTCTGAAAAAGGGGCATCAAACTTACCGAAGGATTCGGTCCTTACCTCGAGAAACGGCTTCCCCTGAATTTCCCGCTCCGCTTCCACCATTACATTTCGGGCAAGAGTCGCAACCGTGTTCATTCTTTTTGCCCGAATGGTGACATCAAGGCTGTTGTTTTCGGCAACCAATATCGCGCCGATTCCGATTGCAAGGATCCCGATCGCGATCATCACTTCCAGCAGGGTAAAACCGGAGTTCGAGGGGAAGTTGGAAGGCTTCATTTTTTAAAGAAGTCCTTTGCATCAATGTACCGTCCCTCGACATAGCAACGTCCAAGAAGGTTTGAAACGGTGAGTGTGATCTCATTTTTTGCGGTATCCTGCAAATGGACGAGCGTTTTTTCGGTGAGGCCTTGGGGAAAAATATGAGTGTAGGCCATTCCATCGGTGATCGGGGTTTCTCCCTGTTCGGTGACGACATCCTTGATGCTTACACCAATCGCAAGTCCCCGTTTTTTCTTGGTAAGAAGGTTTTCCTGACGAAAGCCACCGTTATTTTTCTTTTCCTCCTCCTCGGCTTCCTTCAGGGAAAAATATCCCCGGCTTCGTTCTTTCTCTTTTTTCAGGGTTTCATCGCTCTTCAGAAGGGTTGACTCACTTGTGGATTCGACCCAGTACTGCTGATTCTTCAGGTCGTAGGCGATTCTATGGACTCTGCCCGTGATTTGGGCCGAGTTCACGGTGTCTTTGATGAGGGTGGCAATTTCACGGCCGGAGGATTGAACAGAGAAACGAAATGTGTTTGAGATGCTCGGAATCGCGATCAAGCCTACGAGGCCCAGAATGCCGATGACAATGAGAAGTTCAATGAGGGAGAATCCGGATTCTTGGTTCAGCTGGATTCTCCCCCATTTCATGACTTAATCCTGATCGCTTACGGTGATGTCCGCATCATAATCGGCACCGCCTTCTTTTTTGTCTGCGCCCAGAGACTTGATCTCAAATGAATTGCCGTCGGAAGTGTAGAGGTAATCCACATCCCAGGCGTCCTTTGGAAGGGTTTTCTTGTCGAGGTATCCTTTTGGCGCGTAATTCTTGCATTCAGGCGCTGAGGTTGGCTTCGTAATCAATGCATCCATCCCTTGATTGGTGTTCGGGTAGCTCCCGCAGTCCAGGCGGAACTGTTTCAGGGTGGATGAGAGGTTCTTCATGTTCACACGGGTTGTCTCAACTTTTGCCTTATCGAAGTTTGAAATAAGCTTCGGTCCGACAATCCCGATCAAAAGACCAAGGATTCCGATTACGATCATCAGTTCGATGAGCGAGAAGCCGGATTCGTTTCGGATTGGGTGATTTCTTTTTGTTTTCATTCAGTGGTTTCCTTTCGTTGTTTATCGACTCAAGTTGCTCATTTCCATCAGAGGGGTGATTACGGAGACCACAATGAATCCGACCGTTCCTCCCATGAAAACAATCATGGCAGGTTCCAGAAGGGAGGTCATTGAATCCACCGCGGTCGAGACCTGCTCCTCGTAAGAGTCGGCGACATTCTTCAACATGCCGGGGAGTTCCCCTGTTTTTTCTCCAATCGAGATCATATGGATCACGAGAGGAGGAAATTCGCCGCTTCTCCTAAGGGGCTCGGCAATCGACTGCCCTTCGGTGATGTTGCTTCGTGCGTTTTCAACCGCACGGGCAATGTGTACATTTCCCACAAGATTCTTTGCGATATTCATCGCGGTCAAAATTGGAACCCCTGAGCCAAGTAGGGTTGACATCGTGCTGGCAAAGCGGTTGATCGCAGCAATTCGGGTAACCTTTCCAAAAACCGGAGCCGACAACTTGAAGCGATCCCATCGTGCACGTCCTCGAGTGGTGTTAATATACCGATTAAAAAGGGCTGCGGTCAACCCGACGCCCAACAACATCGCCCACCACCAGGTGGTCATCTGCACGGAAATCCAGATCAGAATCTCGGTAGTCAACGGAAGTGCTTTATTCATCGAAACAAAGATCTGTTGAAGTTTTGGAATTACGAAGGCGAAAATCCCGACCAACACCGCGATTGCCACCAGGAACATGATGGCGGGGTAGGTCATTCCGCCAACCACTTTGCGACGCAACCGGGTTTGGGATTCCTTAAGATCAGCCAAGCGAAGTAGCACAAGGCTTAGTGTTCCGGAGCTTTCTCCGGCTTCCACCATGTTTACATAGATGTTGTCGAAGGTTTTCGGGTGTTGAACAAGAGCCTTTGCCAGGGAACTTCCTTCATTCACGGCTTCCCGAACTTGGGCAAGGTTGGTTTTTAATGCCACGGACTCGATTTGATCCACCAAGGCGTTGAGAGCGTCGACAAGGGGAATGTTTGCTTTAACAAGGGATGCGAGTTGTCTTGTCATGACAGCAACTTCCTCTTGGCTTACTCTGCCTGAGAAAAGGGTGAGGCTCACTGAGGACTTCCCTTTGGTGGCGGCCGCGTTTTTCTCGAAAATATCGGTCACCATTAGGCCCTGTTTTTTGAGTTTTTGGCGTGCTGTTTTCAGAGAGTCGCTTTCTACGTGGCCCTTTGCGGCTTTTCCATCGAGTCCGATTGCCTTGTATTCGAAGAGTGCCATAAGACTTCTTTACACTTCCTCTGCGTGGGTTGCACGGAATAGTTCATCCACTGTCGTGAGCCCTTGTAGTACTTTTGCGATGCCGTCCTCGCGCAGGGTAATCATTCCACGTTCGATTGCAGCCTTTTTGATTTGACCCGCATCCACGTTTCGCACAATGAGGCTTTTGATGTGGTCATCGACGATCATGAGTTCATGAATCACCGTTCGACCCGAATACCCGCTGTTGGAGCAGCTTGGGCAACCCACCGCACGATAAAAGGTTGCTCCGAGCGGGACTTTCTTCATCCCCATCTCGGTCATCTGGAATTCCGAGGGCACATGTGGCTCCCGGCATTTCATGCACACCCGCCGGATGAGACGTTGTGCCACTACACCGAGAAGTGAGGATGCGATCAAAAATGGCTCTACACCCATGTCCACAAGTCGGGTGGTGGAGCCTGCAGCATCGTTCGTGTGGAGGGTGGAAAGCACCAAGTGACCGGTAAGAGATGCATTGATGGCGATCTCGGCAGTTTCCTTGTCTCGAATTTCCCCGACCATGATCACATCCGGGTTTTGTCGAAGGAAGGATCGAAGTGCGGTGGGAAAGGTAAGGTTGATCTTGGTGTTTACCTGAACTTGGTTGATTCCCGGAATTTGATACTCGACGGGGTCCTCGACCGTCATGATGTTTCGTTCAGGCGAGTTGAGCTTCATGAGGCAGGAAGAAAGAGTGGTGGATTTGCCGGAGCCGGTAGGACCTGTCACCAGAATGATTCCGTATTTCCGGAAAATGAGTTTTTCAATTGCTTCCACGGAGCGCGGAGAAAAGCCGCATTTCTGAAGCTCAAGAGGAGTTCCGCTTTGCTCGAGAATCCGCATCACAACCCGTTCGCCATGGGTGGTGGGAACGGTGGAAAGACGGATGTCCACGTCTTTTCCTGCGAGTTTGATTTTGATCCGACCGTCCTGGGGGAGGCGCTTTTCCGCGATGTCGAGCTGGCCCATGACCTTGATCCGCGATGAAATTGCCGCATGAGCTCGCTTCGGTTGGCGGATGATGTCGTAGAGAACTCCGTCGATTCGAAAGCGAACGACAAACTCTTTTTCAAATGGCTCGATGTGAATATCAGAGCACTTTTCCTTCACTGCCCG
>CANGWP010000139.1 GCA_947457605.1 Bdellovibrionales bacterium
ACACTGTCAATCTCTCTTGGATCGATCTGGGAGAGAATCGCTTTTCGCCGTTTCTGAAGAACCTTGACGATGTCCCGAATGAGACCTGCTTCGGCAAGAGCAGCGTCCCTGGATTTTTCCTTGCGAGCCTTCTTGATCAGCTTCAGTTTCAGCAAATCAAGATTCTTCGAGGGAAGAAACCGCTCGAGATACAGATTCAGGAAATTCAGGGCATTTGCTTCTGAGGACACGTCGCCAGTCTAGCGTGAATCCGTGCCGCCTGTATAGGTCTGAACCAGGATCCGGATGTATTCCGGGCTATTGGTGAAGTCGATGTTCAGTCCCATGAAGGGGAGCCAGATCGGCTCACGGGGGGCTTGTTTCAGGCGCATGCCGGCCTCTTCGGGGGTCCTGCCGCCCTTTTTCAGATTGCAGGGCCTGCACGCGGTCACGATGTTGTCCCAGCTCTTCGGTCCCCCCTTAACCACAGGGATCACATGATCCATGGTCAGCTGGCTCACCAGGGGTTTGTGTCCGCAGTACTGGCAGGTATGGTGGTCCCGGAGGAAAATGTTGTTGCGGTTGAAGCGGACCACGTTTTTCCGGCTTTTCAGCGGAACAAATTTGATCAGGCGAAGAACCCGGGGAATCGGAATGCTCACCGAAACCGATCGAATCATTTGGTCCGAACTCTCGACGATTTCCACTTTTCCTGAAAAGAAGAGCTGAATGGCTTTTTGCCACGAAATTACTTGAAGGGGCTGAAATGATGCATTTAAAAGAAGGGCCCGTCCTTCCATATCTTTTATGATAAATTGAAACCCACAGACAGGACAAGAGGTGGAAAAATGACGAAAAAAGCGGGAATCATAGCGGTTTTTTTAGGTGTTTGCCTTTTGACGTACCTCGCAGTGAAGGAATCTCCCTCTTCTTCGCCTCAGGTGACGGATGCGGCCTTGAGCAAGCTCAATGACTTTGATCGAGGAAAACTGAAGGGAAATCACTACTTGCTGCACTTCTGGGCGAAGTGGTGTGAGCCCTGCGCGGTCGAGATCCCCCATCTGGTAGAGTTCGCGCGCCAAGTGAAAACTTCAAAGCCGCTCTATGTGCTTGCAGTGAGTCTCGACAATACGATGGAGGAGGCGATGGAGATTCTCCCTGGGCAGGGCAAGGACTTGCCACCAAATTTTCTCCTGGCGCTTGATCCGGAACACCGCGTGGCTGAGGCGCTGGGATCCTATCAATATCCGGAGACCTATCTCGTCGGCCCGGATGGTCGAATCCTGGAAAAGTGGATTGGAGCCCAACCTTGGAAGAAGCCGGAAGTACTTCAGTATTTCAACTCGAAGCTTCAATAGAGGGCCATCGCAAAAGTGCGGCCTTTCGATGGTGGTCTTGATCGACCTTGGTCCAGACAGGGTGGGATGCAGTGGAGTGGACCAGGAAATCAAAGAGTGGCAAATGCCTGCGCATGGCTCGCTTCATGCGGTGGGGTTTGACGGGATTGAAGGGCCCGAGGAGGCTGAAGAATTGGAGCGGATTTTTTCGAACCCAGTTCCAGGAACCCATTTCGAGCGTGAGTGGAAGAAAGTTCCTGTCAGGACCGACTCTGAAGAGCAGGTAATCCCACAAGTCTCCATGAGTGGTGTAGTGCTTGGCCTGCGGCTCAAACAGATACACATGATTGGGCATCACCTGATCCAGCAGTTCCCGGAGAGCATGAACCTGATGGATTCCATGAAAGGCTTGCCTGGACTTGGCGTAGGGAAACCAAAGTTGATCCTGTGAGCCAAATCCGGAATGAAGATCCAAAGCCAGGGTGCAGGCTGAATCCTTGGTTTCTTCCAGGATCCAGTCCACAAGAGAGCGCGACTCAGGCTCCATTCCATCGTGGGTTTGCGAAGCATTTCCACGATACCATGGCAATTTGGATGAGTAGGATTGTCCTCCGACCCCAAGGCTTGCCGAACTGGATTGGATCGGGGAATTCCGCATGAGGTCCACGCCGTTGCCATTGGATCTCTGGAAACGGGACATGCCAATCGGATTTAAAAGCGGCACAAAAGAGATTCTCACCCGCTTCAGTGCTTCCTGAAGCAACGCATCCCAGGAGATCCTTGCCTCAATGTGATGCATGAAAGAAAGGGCGACCTGGGTTCCGATTTTTTCAAGACCGTGAACCCCTGCTGTGAAAATCAGATGAGGTACGAAAGGATCGTTTGAGCCGAGAGTAAAAGCAAAGATGGAAAATTCAGACGACCCCGACTTGAGGTTGGTCAGAGTTCGGACTTTGCCGAATTTTCCCCAAGTATGGCTGAGCTGAAATACATCCCGGTATTCTGGAAACATGAGCAGATCTTATCCTGAGTTCAGCATGATTTGCGAGTGTCTTCCGATCCCCGACCTCTGGACGCAGGCGACCAAGATACCTGAGTCGTGCCCGGATTTTCTTTCGGGAGCAAAGCTTGAGAAGGTGAGAAAGAAAGCGATGGTCCCCATGGTAGGGTACGGCATCATCATCGTAGCTGATTTGAAAAAGGTGAACCGGCACTTCAGCATCAATCGCACTTTGGAAGAGCGCCGGACGGAAGGGCAGCACATCAGAGCCGTCGCTCGAGGTTCCTTCCGGAAAAAGAACCACTGGAATCCGTGAGGCAAGGACTTCCTCGATTCGGGACGATTCAGACTTCAGTTGGGTTCGGCTTCTTCGTTCAACGAACAAGCAACCGGCAAGGCGAGTGATGAGTCCAAGTCCAAAAGAGTGTTTCACCTCGACTGAAGTGACGAACAAAAAGGGCGCCACCCTTGAGAGCACGAGAACATCCACATACGAGAGATGATTTGCAACGATCAGGCCCGATCTGATCTCGGGGGGCATGTCCAGGAGGTAGGTACGGATGCCCAGGATTCGGAGGGCACGAGTTGAGTAGTCAGCAATGCGGTTCGCTATTTTTTTGGAGTCCACCGCAGAATTTCTGTTCTTCTTTGGGCGAAATGCCGCATCCAGAATTGATTCCGCAAGAAAGGAAGCGATCAGTGTGAAGAATGATGCCAGTTTAAGCGCTCTGTTCATTCCGGTATCTCCTTTCAAAGTTTGATTTCAATTCGCTCAGCTTCAGGATCGTGAGGTAGTCAATGCAGTTGAAATCGCGATCCAGTGCCGGCAGTCCGTAGACTTTGGCCCCGGCCGAAAAATAACTTCGAAGAAGGGAGGGAATCTCGATCAGACCACAGGGAGGTTGGTTTTTTTCGTCTTCGCGGAATTGGTAGGGAATGCTGGGCTCGATGTTCCACTCGGAACCGATTCGGCCATTGAGCAAGAGCCCTTCCTGAATCTCCTGCACGCTCGCATAGGAGGTGGTCTTGATGCTCGAGCAACCAAAAAGATAGTCGGCCTTGGTCTCAATGGCATACTGGACGATTCCCCTCCAGAGGAGGTTGATGACGGCCCCTTTGCGATGTTCTTTTTTGATGCAGGCGCGGCCCAATTCCAGCTTGATCCCGGGGCTTTTTAGAAATTCATCGAGTTCAAACTCAGTTGCCGAATAAAAGGAATTGGTAAAGGCCGAGCAGAGCAGACGGTAGGCGCCCACAATCTCACCGGTTTCTGGTGTCTTGATGATGAGGTGATCGCAGGCGAGGTCAAATCGATCGACATCGAGGTTGTGATCCAGGGCTTCGACCCCGTATTCTTCACCGAAAATCGAGGTGCGCATTTTGAGGACCTCTTCCAGTTCGGATGGCTGGTCGAGGGTTTTCAGAACATACCGGGGGGTGCGGATCTCGAGGTGAACAAAGGGCTCGGCACCCCGATGCATAAGAATGGATTTCAAGAGTTTGGTTTCCATGGATCTCTCCTTTTAGGCAAAGACTAGCAACCCTTCGAAAACACTGGGTTTCAATCCAGTGAGGGCATGGTCAGATTTTGGTCAGTTTTGTGGCTAAAGTTTAGGCGGCACTCTGACGATAAGTTCGACAGAAGTGTTGAAAAACCATACGAGGTTCACATGATCAATTGGGAAGAATTACGTCACATTCACGTTATCCGAAAGCTCCAGCAAATCATCGGCCAGTGGTTTCATGCCGAGGTTTTCTTCCTCGATGAGCGGGGCGTGGTTCGGAACTACGATCCTTACGATCGACAGCGGGAATTCAAGAATCCCTTGTGTGGGAATCTTCTTCCAAAAGAGCCGGGACGGGAAATGGTCCTGAACTTCTTTCGGGAAGTTTCAGATCAGTTCTCCCAACACAAGGATCCTCACTGGATTTCAAACGGGCCTCTAGGGTTTGAGAAGTTTTTTGCAGCCAAAGTACAACTTGATGGGGAGTACCTCGGAGCTGTGGTGGCGTATTGCCATGTCGAGAATGAGGTTCCGGGAGATGCGGTGGCAAAGGCATCCAAGGAAATCGAGGCCCGCAAGATGGATGTGGAGTTTTTCACTGACGCGGTGAAGAAGCTGAAACCCCTGGCACCATCCGAGGTGAAATATTTTTATGAACTGGTCGACCTGGTAGCGCAGGAGATCACCGCGTTTCATACCGAGATTTCAAAGCGGGAGGCGCGGATTCACGCACTCTCCAATCAGCTTGAGAACCGCTACAGCTACAACCAGATGATCGGAAAATCCAAGCCCATGCAGGAGCTGTATTCGATCCTCGACAAGGTTTCGAGTTCCGAGGCGACCGTGCTCATTCAAGGAGAAAACGGGACCGGTAAGGAGCTGATCGCACGCTCGGTTCACTTCAATTCTCCCCGTAAGGGATCAAATTTTGTAACGGTGAACTGCTCCGCACTGACCGAGACGCTTCTCGATAGCGAGCTCTTTGGACATGTGAAGGGTTCGTTTACGGGGGCGATCAAGGACAAAAAAGGTCTTTTTGAGATGGCCCACAACGGAACTCTGTTTCTGGATGAAGTCGGCGATATGAGTCTCACCATGCAGGTCAAGCTGCTACGGGTTCTTCAGCAAGGAACCCTCACTCCGGTGGGGGGAACTGATGAGAAGAAAGTGGATGTGCGGGTCATTGCCGCGACCAATCGGGACCTGAAGGGTATGATTGAAGAGGGCACATTCCGGGAAGATTTGTACTACCGGATCAACGTGATCAATATCCAGGTTCCTGCACTTCGTGATCGCAAGGAAGACATTCCGGTACTTGTGGACCACTTCCTTTTGAAGAACTGCAAAGAGAAGGAAATTCCACTTAAGCAGCTTACTTCGCGTGCGATGGAGAAAATCTTTGATTACCACTGGCCGGGCAACATCCGTCAGCTCGAGAACGAAATGGAGCGCCTGGTGGTGCTGTCAGGTACTGAAGCCAAGGTAGGCCCTGAAGTGCTCTCCCAACCCATTCGGGATGCAGCTCCGGGTGGCAGCGGGGGATCCGGCAAGGGGATGAGTTTCAAATTCGCGGGCAAACTGAAGGATGCGATGGAAGAGCTTGAGAAAAC
Source organism: Bdellovibrionales bacterium (assembly GCA_947457605.1). Lineage (GTDB taxonomy): Bacteria > Bdellovibrionota > UBA1018 > UBA1018 > CAIMNF01 > CAIMNF01. Next base: position 5,432 of record CANGWP010000139.1, read on the forward strand.
CATGATCAAAGAAGGCTTGCGACGCACCAAGTGGAACAAGTCCAAGCTTGCAAAAGAGCTCGGAATCTCTCGTGCAGGACTGATCATGAAAGTAGAGAAGTACGGACTCGACAAGCGCAAAGGCATGCGCGATGACGAGGGTGGCGGTTCGGCAGCCTAAGGTTTTATTGCCTCAACCTTTTTTTGGAATCCACGGGATGAACTTTGACGTTCGCTCCTGATAGCGGCGATATTCATCACCGCGGGATTTCAGGGATTGCGTTTCGGCATAGGGGATTCCCGTCACATTCAAAACCAAATGAAGAATGAGCAGCGGGGCGTATATTGAGATCCAGCCCAAGGGGGATCCGAGCGCAATCGTGAAAAACCCGATCCAGA
>CANGWP010000140.1 GCA_947457605.1 Bdellovibrionales bacterium
CAACGAGGCAAGATGCCGGTCAATGGTTGTGTGCTCCAGCCCCTCTGAAAGAAGCGCGTCCTTGTATCCGATCACCAGGCCCCGATCGAGGGTCAGAAGACCGGTCCGCTCTCTGCGCTCAATCCAATATTTTAAAAATCGCTTCAAATCCTTCGCATAGGCTCTTCGGGTGTTCTCGGACCTTTGATCCAAAAGAAAGGATTCAATGCTTTTCTTCAGGGCGCCCGTTGGCCTGACCAAATCAAGCGCGATTGCTTTTGTCTCCTCAGGCGCGGAGGCGGATCTTCGCGGGAGCGCAAGAGTGGGACGCACTTTACGTACAGGCCGGGATGGCCTGGGATTTGTTTTCGGCTTACTACGTCTACCAAGCCTTCTAAGAAGAAGACTTCCGAGACTTGCCATTGCCTGATTTTTTCCATTTTCTTTGCGCTAGCATGAAGGAACGAATTCGCTTCGCATCCAAGGCAGCTCCAGCTTTGCCCCCATGGCGAAGTGTGGATCCCACGATCATTCCGATTTTCCGGTTCGGCAGGGCTTTCAGTGATTCGGGATCAAGTCCGCTTCCAACGTAAAGAGGCACAGAACATTTAGACGCCGCTCGAACCGCCTCCTGAAGGTCCTCGTGAGAGGGGGCTCTTCCTGTCGTGCTCCCGGTAACAATCACCGCATCCGCGCCTCCACGACCCGCCGTTTCCTCGATTGCGAGACTCAGACTGTCTGAAGAGAGCGACTTTGCATGTTTCACATGAACATCTGCAAGGATCGCAACATGTTCGGCCTTAAGTTTTTGGCGTTCCCGAAGAAGCTCAAACGCCCTGCCTTCGATGATGCCTTGATCCGTGGCCATCACCCCCGAAAGAACATTCACCCGGATGAAATCCGCGCCCGTCACCGCAGCGAGCGAAAGGGCGGAAAGAGCATCGTTTCTTAGCACATTGATCCCAAGAGGAAGGGACATCGATTCACGAACAGCGGCTGCAATCACCGAAAATGCCACAACGGTCTCGGTGGGCACTTTTGTAGGGTAAAACGGGGCATCACCGTAATTTTCAAGAATGATTCCGTCAAACCCCGCCTTTTTCAAGGTTAAGGCCTCCCGGACCGCAATAGCACCCGCTTTTTGCAATGCCTCCGCCGGATCCATACCAAACGCACCGGGAGATCCCGGTAGAGGAGGCAGATGAATCACTCCGATGCAAATGGGGAGCTTGTTTTTCATGAAATGGTGATGCTCTCGATTTTCACTTCGGTCTTCGGACGATCCATTCTATCACGATCCACGCCGGAAATCTGAAGAACCACATCCATGCCCGAGGTCACTTCTCCAAAAATCGTATGGTTCCCACTGAGCCACGGAGTCGGCTTTACTGTGATGAAAAACTGTGAGCCATTGGTGTTGGGACCTGCATTTGCCATAGCCAGAATTCCCGGCTTGTCAAAACGATCTGTTGGCTTCGTCTCGCACGCAAACCGATATCCCGGTCCACCGGTTCCTGTTCCGAGCGGATCGCCACCTTGAATCATGAATTCAGGAATGACCCGGTGAAAAACCGTTCCCTCATACAATGATTTTCCGATCATTTTTTCCCGGTTGCGAGGGTCGATCCATTCCCTGGTCCCTGTGGCAAGTCCGATAAAGTTTTCAACGGTATTCGGTGCGGTTTCATGAAAGAGCTTGATTATGATGGTTCCCATCGAGGTTTTAATGGTTGCGGTATTGGTCATTTGTTTATTCCTTCGTCCACAATCTAGAACAAAAAGGGATTCGGCTACAATTGAAAAATACAGAAGTTGAATCAAAGATATCCGCTGAATTTTTTCAGGGTAGACTCCAGAGCACGAACCATTTCCGTGGAATATCTTGGGTAGACCTCCCGCTGAAGCTTGTCCCAAAGGTCCTGAGTCGGCAGGCCCGATTCCCGTAGATCCAGATACTGATTGATCATGCTCAGGGCCTCTGCCATAGGATGCAGTTGAGATCCACCAATTCGATTTGGAAATCCCTTCCGATCCCTTGTTTCGTGATGCTGCCGGATCACCTGGAGAGTGGTTGCTGACAATGATGTGGAGTTTGCAAGCAGGTCGGCGCTATGCACCGGATGTCGCATGTGGAAGTTCTGCGCTTCCGGCGGAACCCGGGACTGTGGCAAATCCGCAAGGTTTCCGAAGGGTGAGTGGATCAAAGAAATATCCTGAAGGATGCAAGCCATGCCCAGGATCTCAACGACAACAGATTTCTCAAAGCGGAAATATCCGCAAAGGAGCAAAGCAAGTGAAAGCGCCTGGAGTGAGCGATCTGTTTTCTCGGCCTCCCTGATGAACTCTTCCAATCGGCCTTGATCATGACTCCTGTTCAAGCTGGATAGATATCGAAAGAAAGAGTCCAAAAAACCGGTGGCTTTCAGCACCACGCTATCTGACGGCAGGGTCGATCGAATTTCTGTGAACAGGGTTTTTGCCTCGACGAGAAGTTCGCTTCGAATCCACTCCTCAGAGATCCCCCGTAGATCCAGAAATGACGTTCGGGCGGCTTTTGCTTGCTCGCGAGCATCCTTGCAATGGGATTCCCGGATATTGAGCCAATTGCTGAATTTAAGTGCCTGCTGCAAGTAACCTGCTTCCACGGGGCTTCCCCGGGAAGCGAACAGTTTCATACCGCCCTCTGGTTGATGAATGAATACATCGTCTGAATAATGGAGCGAGTGACTAAAGTCGAGTGTGGGAATAGAGATGTAGTCCGGATGTTGCCGGGCCCCCATGGGACGGATCTCATTTATTCCGGTCTCTTCAAGGAATTTATGATTCAAAGGGCGAATCAAATCCTCGAAGCTGGAATCTCCTAGAAATGCGCCTTTCACGCGGAATCTGGCAAGAAAGGGTTCATCGGATTGATCGATCAGGAACAGCGGAGTTGCGGGACGATGAGCGATGCAGAATTCCAGCGCCGCAAAAATGCTGGATTTCTGTCTTTTCACAGACAGATAGATTGCAGCGATCGGAAGCGCAAAATTCCCAATGGCCTCATACGCATCCGGCAAGCTTGTAAAAAAGAGCGTTTTTACACTTGGAAAATCCTGAGCTTCTTTTTTGATTCGTTCACACCAGGTCCTGTCCGAGTGAACAAAAATGACCGCCCCCATAGGTAAAGAGTCTACCTGATGTAGCTCTCTTTAAAAGATGTGTCCCGTTTGACTGGGGCTCAACGGAATCATTTCATTTGACGGAGCTCGGTCATGATGGATTCGAGTTGGGTTGAATCAACATCGTCGATCCAGATCTCAACCCTGCGATTCAGCAAATATGCCGCTTCGGTATCTCCGGTATCAATGGGTTTTGTTGCTCCAAATCCAAGAGAAGTGACCCGGCCTGAGGGCACACCCAGCCGCATAAGTTCTACTGCTACCGATTTCGAACGTCGTTCAGAGAGTGCCTGATTTTGATGGTTTTGATCGCGTGAATCCGTATGCCCTTCCACCCGAATCGACGACCATGTTTTTTCATTCTTCAGAAGCACCGGAACAAGACGCGCCAACTCCTCTTTTGCCTTGGAATTGATCTGGTCGCTGCCAAGAGGAAAGGACAAGAGCGCCTCTCCAAGGTAAATCCGAATCGCGCGATCCTTCACTTCGGCAAATTCTGGCGTGCCCGGATTCTCGTTTTTTCGTGCAACAGGTGCCGGACGAGCCGGCGTGAACCCGAATTGCAAATCAAGTAGAACAGAAAGTGCATTCCGATTTTCAATGTTCAACGAACTGAGAACCGATGCGCCGATTCGCCATCTGAAATCCTCACCCCACTGGTAGAGAAATTTCGCCCCCGCACGATACTGGGTGGAGAGCTCTTCAGTGGTTCCAGCCTCATCATAAGAGACGTCCCCACCGGTCAAGACTTGTGCCACTGGTCCGATTTGGAAGCCCTGAGATCCAAAAAAGGACAACTTCAGCCTTGGGGAAACCTCCCCGACAAAAGACCGGGTGATTACCTTTACTTGACTCGGGGGAAAACCTGAATCCCCCAAAAGTTGGCTATATTGATAACCAACGCCCAGATCGAGAAGCCAGTGATCCCATTCCGGAGATGCGATCAATCGCAAATTTCCTTCTGTTCCAGTCTTGCCACTTTCCAGCGTTTTTTTCGTGGATAGACCAAGATATCCGGCGCCAATCCCGAAAAACAGGGAAGTTCCATGAATCGGCGAGGCAATGGTCTTTGTGACGACGGCAAGTGACGAAACAAGAAGGACAAAAAGGGGGGCAAGACCTCTCATGGTTCAAAGTCCTCGGATTCTGTTTCGCCCTGAACTTGAAGATCGATATCATCCACACGGATCGAAGTGGGCTCAAAGTAGAAACGATCTCCGTAAATCAATTGAAATGGGGCGAGCTTCTGATCCCGCTTCATTCCCAGATCGAAAACTTCTCCCGCGACAAAACAGGCCAGCGGGCGATTTTTCAGGAGCATTTTCAGCGAACGAGCAGCCCCAGAAGTCCTTGCAAACCGGTAGATCTCATCCTCAGCCTTTACCTCAAACCGGGTCCACTGATCTTTCTTTTTCGGAACAAAGTTTCCGGTGGTGATCACCCGGTAATCCGGGTTCAAAGAATCACAGTTCAAATCAACCAAGAGTTTTAAGCTCATAAGACTCTCGCAATCCTCATGATTTCCCGATGGTTCAAAGACACTGAACTTAGCGCCCTGGAATGTGGATACGGAAAGACCTGCCGCATGGAGGCCGAATCCGATTTGCGCTTGATTGCCTAGTCCGATCCCATAAAATGCGCCTGGGGAATTCGGGCCGGGCATGGTTCGTAAAAGAGCATAATGGTTCTCCGATTTTTCCGAATTTTCGGATCCGATTCCTACGAGAGCGCGGTTTACGACGACAGAGTAAGAATGCCTACCGAGCACATCGCCAAAGGGACTTGACGGAATTCCTCCGGGGCCCGGATCGACCACGATCGGATTGATGCTCGGGTCCACCCTTAAGGGATTTCGCGAAACATCCTGGCCGCAGGAACTTAGCAAAAACAAAACTCCAAAGGTGAAAGAAATGAAGGCTTTTTCCATGAATTTCATTTAGCCTCAACTTTTGCCAAGGCGCAAGGAATTGAATCATTAAACGATTGAATCGATAGAAGTTTTTCAGCATTTCAAATACTTGGCTTTCACGCGGAATCAATGACACGTTGCGCAAGCATGGGTGAATTTCTATGATTGAGCTCAACCTACATAGTGGGGAATCGAGGGACACTTGAAACTGTTTCAAAACAAAATTCTATTGGGGTTGATCGCACTGTCTCTCACCGCATGCTTGAATACGAACACGGGGGAACTTCTTGGGGGAGGAGGGAGCGGCAGTGGCAACGCACCTTCCGCAATCAGCAATGCTTCGGTGGTGGATCCCTTGGAAGTTGGTCAAGCTACCAGCTCAACGCCTGTAAATCTCTAAAGCCCCTTTGGAAACCAACTTGGTGACTACTTTGCCGATGCAAACGGCTTTAGCCAGTGGCGGAGCATCTATGGTGCCCAAGCGTCGGTGGCACCGTTCCTTTGTCGGAACGGCTATCTCCCGGCGTTTCGGTCATGTCTTGATGCGGCTAACCCCTGCTATGGAAACAGTAGGCAGGAGTTCGATTTCGAAAGAATGGTCCATGTGTCGCGTTCAATCCTGCCAGCCACCAGCACACAAAGTACA
>CANGWP010000141.1 GCA_947457605.1 Bdellovibrionales bacterium
AGTTCAAACCTGATGTCCGATTCATCCTCTCGAAATGCTTTGCGTTTTTGGATGAGCGGAGTTCGTTTTTAAGGAAATCAAAACAAATGGCAAAACTAAACACAGAAGCTACTGCTCCCAAGCAGAAGAAAAACCTTCTTTCCAATCTGAAGTGGATCGAAGAGTTCAGCGATGTTCAAGGGGATATCGTTGAAACCCGCGCCCATGGGGGCGATGAAGACTTCACAACTCTTTTTGAGAATCGTCAAAAAGACAGTGAAATTCAGGAAGGCGCAGTGATCGAAGGCGGCAAAGTGGTCGCAATCGGTCCTGAATACGTTACCGTGGACATCGGATTCAAATGCGAAGGCTTTGTACCGACCTACGAATTCAAGGATGCGACCGGAATTGCAAAAGTTGCAGTGGGCGACATTCTTTCGGTTTACGTAGAGAGACTCGAAATTGAACAAGGCATGATCCACCTCTCCAAGGACCGCGCGGACATCATCAAGGCGTGGGACGAAATCTCTGCTGCTTGCGAAGGCGATCAGCTCGTGGAAGGGATCGTGATTGCAAAAGTGAAGGGCGGTCTTGCCGTCGATATCGGCGTGAAAGCGTTCCTTCCGGGCTCCCAGCTTGACACCAAAGCAGTCAAGAACCTCGACAAGTTCATCGGCAGCCGCATGAAGTTCAAGATCCTGAAGTTCAACAAGAAGCGCGGAAACATCGTGCTTTCCCGCAAAGCGGTTGTGGCCCAGGAGCGCGAGCTTCAGCGTGCGGAGACGCTCTCTCAAATGCAAGAGGGAATGGTCGTTGCCGGAACAGTCAAGAACATCACCGAGTACGGTGCGTTCATTGATCTTGGCGGTATGGACGGACTTCTCCACATCACTGATATGTCTTGGGGACGCATCAAGCACCCAAGCGAGCTCTTCAATGTGGGCGATGAAGTGAAAGTGAAGATCCTGAAGTACGATCGCGAAAAAGAGCGCGTATCTCTCGGACTCAAGCAAGTATCTCCGAACCCTTGGGAAGAAGCGGAATACAAATTCCCAGTTGGTAAGGTGGTTAAGGGTAAAGTGGTCAGCCTTAAGGACTACGGCGCATTCGTTGAACTCGACGACGGCGTTGAAGGTCTCATTCACGTATCTGAAATGTCATGGACCGAGCGCGTGAAGAACCCTGGCAAATATGTAAAAGTGGGCGATGTCGTGGAATGCAAAGTCCTTGAAGTCGACACCCGCAACAAGCGCATCAGCCTTGGAATGAAACAGCTTCAGGAGAATCCTTGGGATGCTCTTGAGCTCAAATTCCCAGTGGGCGCAATTGTGGACGAATGTGAAGTGAAGTCGATCACTGACTTTGGAATGTTCGTGGACGTAGGCATGGGAATCGATGGACTCATCCACGTTTCAGATCTTTCTTGGAACAAGAAGGTCACCAATCCTGCTGAAAAATACAAAAAAGGCGACAAGCTGAAAGCGGTTGTCCTTGGAATCGACAAGCAAGCTGAGAAATTCTCTTTGGGAGTGAAACAGCTTGAGCGCGATCCTTGGGAAAACATCAAGAGCCGTTACCGCACTGGCCAGTCTGTGGAAGGCCTCGTGACCAAGATCACTGACTTTGGTGCTTTCATGGAAATCGAGGAAGGTGTGGAAGGTTTGATCTACGTAAGCGAGCTCTCTGAGCAGCGCGTAGAGAAGCCAAGTGACATCGTGAAGCTCGGTGAAAAAGTTCGTGCTGAGATTCTCTCGATCGAACCAAAAGATCGCAGAATCAGCCTTTCGATCAAGCAACTCGGACGTTCGGAAGAGCGTGCGAACTACGAAACCTACATGGGCGATCGTAACAAGAAGACCTCCATGGGTGACATTCTTGGCGATAAGCTCAAGGGCGCGCTTAAGAAGGACGAATAACCCCAGGACCGGGGTGATTCGTGGGATCACAGCGTGCCCCCGGGTGGGGGCCAATCGCACGTGAAGTGCGATTGAGCGAGAACCCAACAAACCCCCAGGTGGGGTTATCCCTAAGATGAATTGAAAGCCTCGAAGGAGTTTCCTTCGGGGCTTTTTTTTTCAAACTGGCAGCGATCGCTGTTGCCAGAGAAATGAAGGCCGATGGATTTCTTCAGGATAAGGGCCAGGTAAAGTCCGGACGCGGCACTCTAGAATCAGGACAGCTTCGATTTTTGACTCTCATTGCTCAAGAAGGTTCCGAAATGATAGGGAAATTCGAACGTCCACGCATGGACAATAACAGCGATCGCGGCCAGTTTCTTTTTATTTTTTGAATCGGATGCTGAGGCCCCCTTGAACCAAATGAGCCGTACCTTGAGAGCCGAATGCTCCCGTTCCAGACAGTCTCTGGTATCCTGCAAAGGGGATGACATTCACTGTCTTTTGTTTTCCTTTTTTCGGCAAAATCGACACCCGAAGGGTTGACTCGCTCCCAATGGGGCTGATTTTCGAATCATACTGACGCTCGAGGTTTTTAATGGTTTCGTCTTTCACAAAATAATACGTCAGCCCTAAATTGGCATCGGTCTGGATTCGCTTGATTGTCGCGGAGACTCCCGCATTTGCAGATACATTGCTGTTTGAGTTGAGCCCTTTCCCGTCAAATGCCAGGGTGCCCTTTCCCTCCGCTCGGCTCACGATTTCGCAGTGCCCTGTTTCACGCAATACCATGTTTTTTCCCACTCCCAATCCGAGACTTCCGGCCAGGGGTTGAACCCTCGGGAACTGCGGAAAAACTTCGGCATGAGGGACCCCATTAAGAACGAGCGATTTTGGTTCTTCACCGGGACCGACCAGGGACAGCCGCTCTTTTCCGAGTAGTTTTCGACCAGCGTTTATGATTGGAGGAGTGCCTCTCATCTCACGCTTTTCAAACCCGAGTTCAATTGAATAGTCAAAGCGTCCTGACTTCAGCTTTTTTTGAAGTTCCAAGGAGAACTTTTTCACATCGATGACACCTACATAGATCGGAAGTGAAGATGGATCAATTTCCACGGGCAAGCCACCCAGCCCAAATTCGTCGTTCAATCCAGCGCTTCCTGTGCTCGCGCCGTTCATGCCCATGCCGCCGTTCATATGCCGCCGTTGCCATTTGCATTGAGGATTCCGGGATCAAAAAAGATCAAGGGTGGAGCAGAGCGCAGGTAGAGGTCCTTACCTGCACTCACACCGAGTGAAACCCCATCTGCCAGTTCAACCTTTCCTTTCGCCTCCATCGACTCGTACTTTTGCGGAAATTCCATACTCCTCGGATCCCCCGGGTTCGCTGAGAAGTTGAAGGTGAATTCCATCAGTTTTGGTTTTCCATCCTCTCCAGGTACCGAACATTCAAAGACAATTTCCTTCGGCTCAAGAGGAGCGTCCAGCTTCTTCTCAGCCTTCTCGCAGGTCTTCTGATTGAGGGCCTTCATACCGTCAATTACGTTTTCCCAAGATTCTTTCTCTTCCTTTTGTGAATAGGGAGAAGGGGCGGTCTTGGTCTGAGCTTCTGCGACGCAAAGACACGCAATCAAAGAGCTGAAGAAAAAAATGATCCGTAGATAAGTCCCCATATGCTTCTATTCAATCAGCCTTAACGCGTCAAGTCAACTTGTTCCGTGAACAAGCTCTAGGCGGAGTGTGTCCATTCCGACACTTGCTCTGGGGGACGCGTGCGGACCCGGCAAAAATTTCCCTCTCTCTTGTTTTGAATCTGATTGAAAATCAGGAAATGACCACGATTTCAAAAGTTCTGATCGCACTTTATTTTATTTTCTCATCCATTTCGTCGCTTGCAGGTCAAAGGCCGCTTGCGCTGGTGTGGGATGGTCCCGGGGCCTGCAAGCCTTCCTGTGTGGATGCCTCCGTGATCATCGCGCGGCGTGCGGGATTCAAGGTGCAAAAGATAGGTCCGGGATTTTCGGATTTCAGTGTCTTCAAGAGAGCAAAACTTTGGGTGCAGCCCGGTGGAAAATCCACCACTGCCGCTGCTTCGATGGGTCCTCAGATGATGGATCAGATTCGTGAGTTTGTCCGAAATGGCGGAGGATATGTTGGATTTTGCGCGGGGATGTTCATTTCGACTCCCGAGATCGGCACCTCCAGGAAAACGGGGTTCGGGATCATTCCGGGTGAGACCGAACTCTTGATCAAGAGTGAATCGGATCGCGCCATGATGCCCATTGATACGATCGATCATGGACGAGTCACGATGTATTTTGCCGGTGGTCCCTACATGCGTGTCAGTGATGCGGATTTGAAGGCCGTGGATGGAGAGGTGATTGCCCGCTACACGGATGGAAAAATTGCGGGCATCCGCGCGCGATATGGCAAAGGCAAGGTTGCTGTGATTGGGGCCCACCCTGAGGCGGGGTTCATCTGGAAGCTCAGTCGCGGTTACTTTGACATCAAGGGCGAGCGATTCATTGTAAAAGATATGGTGCGCTACGCCACGAGTCCATAGTTCACAAACTGGACCCTTTGAGTGGGTACGGTCTTCGAAGCGCTACTGCTGATCCTCATCATTCCAAGAGGATCAACTCCAGATGTCGCCCATCGTACCCACTCAAAGGGGCCAGTTTGTAAACTTTAAAACACTTTTCTCCGATGAGCTTCTTGGCAAGGGAGTTGCTACCTACGCACGGCGAGGTTCATACGGAGATGAAAATGAGATCCATTTGCTGGTGTGCAGTCTTACCCCTTATTCTTACTTATTCAACAGCATTGGGCGCAACCGAAGTGAGGTTTACCCCCAGAGAGCTTGATGCAGGATATGTTTTGCTAAGGCCCGAGTTGAACTCAATTGAGCTCAATGGCCATGAAGGAACCTTCAAGCCCGCTCCTGCTTTGCGTTTCTTTGGAATTGAGCAGCAAACATTTGAAATTGATTTCAACCCCATCATTGATCTTGTGGATCTCGAGTTCTACAAACTCCGAGCCAAGGTCCCCGCAATCCGGTTTTCGGACGGAAGTCTGGAATTAAGAATCCCGCTGCATGATCAGGATCGGGTTCTTCAAAGCAGACTCGGCGCCATTTCCATTCAGGGAGTCACGTTGATTGCCAACTTAAGTTGGGTCACCAACAACACAGGTGCTCAGGAGTTGGCGTTGAAGAGCACGCGTTTTGAGGGGGCGATGTCGGGGAGCGGGATTCTTTGCAATGACTTCATTCTGAAGAAAACAAAAAAATTCCTTCTCTATCTGCTCTCAAGACAGGTTGGGCAAATTCTAAAAACGCCACTCGTGAGGGAATCCGTGGCAAATGGGCTTCAAGCCTGGGCCAGGTTCACCCTTGGATATCAACCCCACGGGGTTGTGCCAGGATCGATTCACTTCGAATCCGAGGGCCTGCGCTACGAAGTGGAATAATTCAAAGGTGGGTCGATTATCGGGTTGCCGGATTCGGGGATGGGGATTTAGGTTCAAAATATGAATCCTATCATCCTGAAGGTCGGTCTGATCTCGTTTTTTGCAGACCTTTCGAGCGAGCTGCTCTACCCGATCACGCCACTCTTTCTTACCGGGGTCCTGCATGCTTCGATGACCTCCCTTGGTGCGATCGAAGGCTGTGCAGAGCTCACCGCAAGTTTATTGAAGGTTTGGGCTGGAAAGAAATCCGATCAGGTCGGAAAGCGAAAAAAATTTGTTTGGGGAGGGTATCTGATCTCGACCCTCTCAAAGGCTTCCATAGGACTTGCCACATCCTGG
>CANGWP010000142.1 GCA_947457605.1 Bdellovibrionales bacterium
CAGGCAGCCGGATTCACAAGGCAGGACGCTTTCTTGTTTTCGAAGATGTGATCGAGGCAAGCCTGATTGCAGGCAATGCAAGGGTTGATCTCGGATACCCGGTTTTGCGAGGTTTTGAGCACAAATTCAGGATCCGCAAGGAAAGGCCGCGCCATGGAGACGAGGTCTGCGTCTCCGCGTGCGATCACTTCTTCAGCGGTAAGGGGATCATTGATCCGGTTTGTGGCAATGACGGGGATTCGAACAGCCTCTTTCAGTTTCGCAGTAACCCCGGTGAAGGCAGCTCTTGGCACCACGGACGCGATCGTGGGAATTCGCGCCTCATGCCAGCCGATTCCGGAATTCAGGATGGTGACACCCGCGCGCTTCAATTCTTTTGCAAACTTGATGATGTCGTCTGGTGAGGCTCCGCCTTCGACAAGATCCAGAATCGAAATCCGGAATATCAGAATGAAGTCCGTGCCCACGCGCTTTCGGGTTTCGCGGACGATTTCGAGGGCGAACCTCATCCGGTTTTCGAGCGATCCTCCGAACTCATCGGTTCTGCGGTTTGTGCGTTCGGACCAGAATTGATGGATCAGGTAGCCCTCGGACCCCATGATTTCAACACCGTCGTAGCCCGCGAGCTTTGCATTCTCGGCCGCTTTCGCAAAATCGCGAATGGTCGAGCGAACGAGAAACCCCGGCATGGCAAAGGGAGTGAAGGGGGAGATCGGCGACTTCAAACGGGATGGGGCCACCAGAAAGGGGTGGTAGGAATAGCGTCCGGCATGAAGAAGCTGCAGGCAGATTTTGGATCCGTGCTCATGAACGGCTTTCGTTAAACCCTGATGGGCGCGAGCCAGGGATTTTGAATGAAAGGAACCCCCGCGCGGAGTGAGACGGCCGAGCCGGTTTGGAGAGTAGCCCCCGGTGATGATGAGGCCCACGCCACCCTTTGCGCGTTCTTCAAAATAGCGGGTCAGGGCCGGGAGGTCGCTTTTTTGGTCTTCCAGCCCCGTATGCATGGAACCCATGACAAAACGGTTTTTCAGAGTGGTAAATCCAAGGGAGAGGGGGGCTAGGACTTTCATGGGTTTCGAGTCTAGCGTTTTTTTTGCTCCTTCGATACAGTTTTGCAGCATGAAATCCACAATTGCCTGCCTTCTTTCCCTGGTTCTTTTCGCCCTTCCGTCGGCTCGGGCCGCGACCTTCAAGTTCAGGCTTCTCGCGGAGCCCGCGACCTTTGACTGGAACCTGGCAAGCACCCTTGTGGAGACCCCCATTGTGATGAATGTGATGGAGGGGCTCACCGAGATTGATTCGAAATTGAAGCCGATTCCCTGCCTTGCCGAAAAAATCGAGATTTCAAAGGACCAAAAAACCTACACCTTTCGTCTTCGCAAGAATGTGAAGTGGTCGGATGGCGTGATGCTGACTGCGCGAGATATTGTGGAGGGCTGGAAACGATTGCTCACTCCTGCCACTGCGGCCCCCTATGCGTATTTGTTGTTTGATGTGGTGGGGGCGGAGGCCTTCAACAAAAAAGAGGAGACGGATTTTTCCAAAGTCGGTGTGGTTGCAAAAGACGAGTCCACGCTTCAGGTGACGCTCAAGCATCCGGTCGCGTATTTTCAATATCTCACCGGATTTTGGCCGCTCTTCCCGATTCGAAAGGACGTGATCGACAGGGAAGGGGCCGGATGGGCAAAGCCGGGCAAAATGGTGACACTCGGGCCATATACGCTCGACAGCTACCAGATGCAAACCAAGATCGGGCTCAAGGCGAATCCGAATTATTGGCGAAAAACCGGGAATGTGACGGAAGCCACGGCTCAAATCATCAAAGACAGTTCCACTGCGCTCAATGTTTTCAAGGCGGGTGGAATCCAGATGATGCAGGATCTTTCCCCGAATGATCTCAAGGTTGCGCGGCCCATGCCTCAATTCAAGACCTTTCCTTATCTCAAAACCCACTACCTCGCCTTTCGGACGAAGGGGTCGGTTGCCGAGAACATGAACCTGCGCCTTGCGATCGCGCATGCGATCAACCGGAAGCCGATTCCCTCCGTCCTGAATGGGAGTCAAAAGGTGGCTACCACGATGATCCCTCCGCGGGTGATCGGACACGATCCGAAGATGGCGGTTCCCTTTGATCCTTCGATTGCAAAGGATTACTTGAAAAAGTCGGGCCTTGATCCCAAGGCAATCAAGCTCGAGCTTGTGGGTCGGAACAGCGAGAGACCGCAAATCATGGCCCAGTACATTCAAAGCGAGTTGAAGAAGAACCTGGGAGTGGATCTGCAGATTCAATTGTTTGATCACAAAGTTTTTCGTTCGCAGCTTACCACCGCGAATTTTCCGATGATGCTCATGGTATGGGCTGCGGATTATCCGGATGGAGACACGTTCATGGGCTTGTTTGAGACCGGTACCGGGAACAACATGACCCGGTACTCGAACGCGAAGGTGGATGAAAACATCAAAAAAGCGCGCGAGGATTGGAATTCGGTGAAGCGGGATCTTCTGTACAAAGAGGCCCAGCGGATTCTTCAGGTTCAAGAAGCGGCGGTTCTTCCCCTGTACTATGAGGAAAACGAGGCCTTGGTGGCCTCCGGAGTGAAGGGCTTTTCCATCAATCCCATCGGCTATTTCTTCTTAAAAGACATCTCACTGTAACGAATTTCATTGAATCGGCATTTATTTTCGTTTCTTTGCGGGGTTTTCATTTGTCATTTACAATGAAAACTGGGGGTCGAGATGTCATTTGTTTCCCGAACTTTGGCTTTTGTTTTGGTGGGATTCTTTCTTTCAGGGTGCATGGTCAAAAAACCCGAAGTTTCCGCCGTGGCTAACCTTTGTCAGGCATATTCCGGGACCATTTCCTCGTGTACTGTTTTTTCATCTGCGAGTGCTTGCATGGCAGCCTACGGAAGTGCCTGTACCAATGTTGCATTGATTGATCCTGCAACCGGGACCTCGGCGGTTTGTTCCGCCTATCCGTTGACCGCAAATGGTTGTGCGGCTCCCATCACCCTGGGCCAAGGAGCTTCGAGTGGTGGGGGCGGGATACCGACAGAGTCCTGTTCGGGGCAGGCGGTTTTGTCCGTCGTTGACACGACAAAATTGCAGTTTGGAAAAAGCTTTGTCGGAACACCGGATTTCCCGAGAACGATCACGTTGAAGAACACAGGTTCGGGAACCTGTCCTGCGGTCCTGGGTGGGATCACGCTCAGCAATCAAACCGACTTCGCAATCCTGCAGCCGTCTTCCTCCCCATGCACCAGCGGAGCGGTGCTTGCGCCCAATGCGACCTGCAACTTCTCATTGGTGATGAAGAGCTTTAGTGCGGGTGCAAAATCCACAAGCATCAGCGTTCCATTCACCCAAGGGGGGCAAGCGCAGCCTGCGGCTTCCTTCACCGCCAACGCCACCATTCTTGCGGACAACGTGACGCTGATTTCAAACGGAGCGCCCGTCAGTACGCTAAATTGGGCATTTAATCCGACCACCTTCGTGAACAACCAGACCAGCGCAACGCGTTGTTCGGCGGCGAATTCCACTCAAGCTGTTTTTTTCAAAAGCATCGGGGTTACTTCTCCATCAGAGGTGATTTATTTTTCGGCAACGCTTTCGAGTGTGACTCCCACCGGGAGCATCTACTATTATGGAAAACAGAATTCTTCCTGCTATCCCGGAGGAATTGATTGTTCGTGGACTTGGACGAACTTCAATTTCTCGAATTCTTTTGGGACCGCCCCCATTGAGATCGGGGCAACTTCGGTCTCGGTGTATTTCAAAAACACCTCGGGAGTCCTTCAGTCTTTGAGTGCCATGTCCCAAGCGACCGCCAACCTTGCGTATAAGCCTAAACTTGCGCCGGCAGATGCGCCGAACCGGGTAAGGACTGTTCCGCTCCAGACTGCTTGTTATTGACCTTCGAGGTAACGCGCCGCGCTCCCCCAGAAATCCATATCAAGTCGCATAAAACGCACCCCGTCGGATTCCTGCGTCATGCGGCTATTTTGATTTGCCTATTCTTGCTCCCTCAGGCTAGACCGAGAAGCCATGAAAACGAATTTCGTTGTATTCCTGATCGTTGGAGTTGCACTGAATTCTTATGCCGGGACCCCCCTTGAAGAATGTGATCTTCTTTATTCCAAGCGAGGCTCCTCAAATCTTTTGCAGTCGGCGAGTTGTTACCGGAACCTCGCGCAAGGAGCGGCAGCCGATGAAGCAAGGCTTCAGCTCTTTGAGCGATCCATGATTGCACTCTCGGCTGTTGTCAATGATGAGCCGAGGACAGACGCAGAGGGGGAGGCAATCTCAAAAGCGCTTCTCCTGATTGGAGAGACGGGAAAGCGCACTCCGAACTCTGCTGACTATTTTTATTGGCGAGCGGTCTTCACCAGCTTTGATGCGATTCGAAAGGACCGGGGCTCCGTGCTTCCCCGCCACATGTTCGCTGTGATTCGCTCGCTTCAGGATGATCTCAGGCGCGCGATCGAACTCAATCCGAAAATCCATGTATATGGACCGCACCGTGTGCTTGGAATCATGCACACCCAGATGCCCGGGATTGTTGGTGGTGACAAGGTGCTCGCCGAGAAAATGCTACGCGAAGCCTATGTTCAGGCGCCGGAGATCAGTTTGAACCACGTTGCGTACGCGCGGATTCTGCAAGTGAATGGAAAGGATTCGCAGGCGCACGAAGTGTTGACCCGGTTTCTTGCCCGGACGGATGCGGAACTTGATCCGTATCCGTCGGAGCCCCTTCAAAGCGTGAAAGCGGAGCTTCTGAAAGATCGGGCTGAAGCTTTGAAGCTTCTCGAAGAAATCGATGGAGAATAGTTTCCTGTGAGGGGAAATGCGGTACTCAAAGGATGGATGGCACTCGGGGGTGTGCTCCTCGCGGTAAACGCGAATGCACAGGTGCTGTCCACCTTTGTCCGTGAACAGGTGGGAACCCTTCCCAAAGGACGCTTTATGGTGTCCTATCTTTCGCTCAATGCATCGATTGACTCGATGTACGGGCGGGATGGAAATTCAAAGAGTCTTTCCGGCAATCTGAAACAGACCATCACCTTTCAAAAAATCACCGAAGAGGATCCCGTCCGCGGCAATCAGCTCGCTGGCCTGTTTCAGGCGAATGGCGTGAATCTCGGAGATCAGGCGGGATCTCTTGCCGGATCGATCCGCGGTACGGTGAATGGAAAAGTCCCCGTGATCGGCTACGGAATCCGGGATGATTTAGGGCTCTATGTTTCTCTCCCGGTGCTTACGTTCAACGTCAATGCGAATTACCAATTCACGCCAAGTCAGACGACCAATGGATTGCTCTCTCAACTTTCCGCAAATGACCAGTCTTCGGTGGCAGGCGAGATGTCGGCCGCGTTGAATTCGAGTCTCGAGCGCAAACTTTTTACGGCAGGTCTTGGATGGGATCCCCGATTGAATCGCAGCTATTTTGGGGATGCACAGGTGATGCTGCTGAAGATGATTCCTCCTGGAAAAGGCAAGACCCTAAAGCAGCTGATTCAGCCCATGGTGGTGCTGCCCACGGCAAGTGATCGGGACATTCGGGATCTTTATGGGCTTAAGGCCGGAGACGGGCGCTTTGGGATGGGCCTGAGATACGCCCTTGAGGAGACACTTCCCTATCGATTCCAG
>CANGWP010000143.1 GCA_947457605.1 Bdellovibrionales bacterium
AATGGCAGCATGTCCCCGATTTCGGTGATCACGACATGTTTCACAGGTGTGTTCGCAATGACTTTTTCAAGGGTGCTTGCGAAGTTTGCGAGAATCACGATCACCTTGGCTCCGGAATCCTTCAACTGATGTTCAAGTTCGCGGGGGGTATAAAGAGGATTGCAGTTCACGGCAACCATTCCTGCGCGAAGAAGTCCGAAAAGCGCTATGGGATACTGAAGAAGATTCGGCATCATGATCGCCACGCGGTCTCCGCGCGAAAGCTTGAGGTCGTTCTGGAGGTAGCAGGCAAATTGATAGCTCAGTCGATCAATCTCCGCATAACTCAGAGTGCGCCCCATATTGTGAAACGCAGGTCTCATGGCAAAGGTCTGGAAGGTGGACTCCAGAAGGTCTACGAGAGAGCCGTATCGGGAAGGATCAATGACACTCGAAACGCCGGGTTGGTAACTTTTTAGCCAGATTTTTTCCATAGACGGTCAGTTTAGGGGAAAAACGGCTCCGGATGCAAACTGAACTTCCCTCTTCCTGCCTAAAGACGCTCAAATCAGTCAAGTTAGTGGTTTCAGAGTGACAGTTTCTGTCTCATTAAGGTAAAATCCCGAGACATGAATCCATCTCATCCCAACAGTTTCGGCACCCTCTCCACCCTTTCGTCCGAAGGGAAATCCTATCGCTACTTTTCGCTGAAGGAGTTTGCGAAAAAATCAGGTAAGGACATTTCAAAATATCCCTTCTCCATGAAGGTCCTGATCGAAAACCTTCTCCGGCTCGAGGATGAGCTCGCGGTTAAGAAGACCGACATTCTGAAACTTGCCAATTGGGACCCAAAAGCAGAACCCGATCAGGAAATCCAGTTCACACCAGCCCGTACCGTTCTTCAGGATCTGACCGGAGTTGCTGCGGTTTGCGATCTTGCGGCGATGCGCTCGACCATGAAACGCCTGGGAGGCAATCCGGACAAGATCAACCCTCTCACGCCTGCCGATCTAGTGATCGACCATTCGGTTCAGGTGGATTTCTTCGGAACCAAGGATGCCTTTCATAAGAACCGCGAAATCGAGTACGAGCGGAACATGGAACGTTATGAGTTCCTGAAGTGGGGACAGAACGCACTTCGGAATTTCCGTGTGGTTCCGCCGGAAACCGGGATCATCCATCAAGTAAACCTTGAATATCTGGCGCCCGTTGCGATGACCGCAACCGCAAGCGACGGCACCACCACGGTGTATCCGGATTCTTGCGTTGGAACGGATTCCCACACAACCATGATCAACGGCCTGGGTGTCGTGGGATGGGGCGTGGGCGGGATCGAGGCAGAAGCGGCAATGCTGGGGCAACCGATCTCCATGCTCATTCCTCAAGTGGTAGGGATGAAACTTACCGGGAAATTGAAGGAAGGCATCACCGCGACCGACCTCGTACTCACAGTGACCCAGATTCTCCGGAAAAAAGGCGTTGTTGGAAAATTTGTCGAGTTTTTCGGCGATGGCGTTGCTCATTTGTCCCTTGCGGATCGTGCCACGATCGCAAACATGGCTCCGGAATATGGGGCCACGATCGGGATCTTCCCGATTGATGACAAGACGATTGATTATCTGAAGCTTACGGGCCGTGCGAACCTCGCACCTCTTGTCACGAATTACTACCGTGAGCAGGGCATGTGGTTTGATCCTTCTGCAACTCCTGTGTTCTCGGACACGCTCGAGCTTGATCTTGCGAGCATCGAGCCTTCTCTTGCCGGTCCTTCGCGCCCGCAGGACCGGGTGACCCTGAAGAATGTGAAGTCCGACTTTGCAAAGAATCTTCCGACGCTTCTTTCCCAAATGAAGGACCCTGAAGCCAAGCCTGAAAATCGCGCAAAAATAACCCTCGAGGGTGTGGACCACATGATCGGGCATGGCGCGGTAACGATTGCAGCGATCACTTCTTGCACCAACACCTCCAACCCCTCCGGCCTGATCACCGCGGGGCTTCTTGCGAAAAATGCGGTGGAAAAAGGCCTGATGGTAAAACCCTGGGTGAAGACATCCATGGGCCCGGGCTCAAAAGTGGTGAGCGATTATCTTCAGGAAGCGGGCCTTCTGACCCACATGGAGACACTCAAGTTCAATGTGGTTGGCTACGGCTGCACAACCTGCATTGGGAATGCCGGTCCACTCATCGACGCGGTTTCAAAGGGCGTAAGCGATGGAAAACTCGTCGTGGCATCCGTTTTGTCCGGAAACCGGAACTTCGAAGGACGAATCAATCCGCAAGTCAGAGCAAACTATCTTGCATCTCCGGCACTGGTCATCGCCTACGCGATCGCCGGATCCATGAATGTGAACCTTTCGGAGGACCCGATTGGCACGGACAAATCCGGGACTCCTGTGTATCTGAAAGACATCTGGCCAACTTCGGAACAGGTTGAAGCCATGGTGGCGCGCCATGTGACTGCAAATCAGTTCAAGAAGAGCTATGCGGATGTGTTCACCGGAGATGAATACTGGGCAAAAGTGAAGGCTCCAGGCGGGGAACTTTATGCGTTCAATCCGTCATCGACTTACATCAAGGAACCCTCCTTTCTGTCCGAGATGGCGCCAAACCCGAAACCGCTGACCGACATCAAAGGCGCGCGCATTCTTGGCCTTTTCGGCGATTCCATCACAACCGACCACATTTCTCCTGCGGGCTCAATTTCAAAGAATTCCCCTGCGGCGAAACTCCTGATGAGTCTTGGCATCGAGACCAAGGACTTCAATTCTTATGGTTCCCGTCGCGGAAACCACGAGATCATGGTCCGGGGAACCTTTGCGAACGTTCGAATCAAGAACAAGATCATGAACGGAGTCGAGGGCGGTCTTACCAAGAAATTCCCGGAAGGCACCGAAATGTCGATTTATGATGCCTCGGAAGCCTACAAAAAGGAAAACACCCCTCTCATCGTGATTGCCGGAAAGGAATACGGAACCGGCTCTTCGCGCGATTGGGCGGCAAAGGGAACGCTCATGCTTGGAGTGAAGGCCGTGATTGCAGAAAGCTTTGAGCGAATCCATCGATCCAACCTGGTTGGAATGGGTGTGATGCCACTTCAGTTCCTACCCGGTGAGAGTGCTGAAACCCACGGACTCAAGGGCGATGAAAAAATCGATATTGAGGGAATTCCAAGCGTTCAACCAGGACAGAAACTGAAGGCCCGCATCACGTACAGCACCGGAACCTCCAAGGAGATCACACTTCAGGGACGAATCGACACTGCAAATGAACTCGAATACTACAAAAACGGCGGGATTTTGCATTACGTGATCCGAAGCCTTCTGAAAGCATAAGGAGCCCCATGACTCGCGAAGAAAAACTGGAACTCATTCAAAGGGTTTTGGGCCTAAAACACAAACTCAAGGTCCTGGACAGCATGAAGGCGGCAGAAACCCACGAGGAGGTTTCGGTGAGCACGCTTTCCCGCTGGGAACTGGAGGATGAGATCCGTGCCATTGAGATCCTGCTGGATGAAGAGCGCATGGAAAACGTAAAGGCAAAGAGGGCCCAGGTTCAGGCCCATTATCTTTCCGGCAATCCTCTTCCGAAGAAAAAGAAGTGAACTCCAAGGATTCTTCCCGCTCCAGCATTTCCTACAATGCCCCCTATCGGGCCAGATTCATTGCAGATGTGGCAATGTTCTTTCGGATCGCATTCCAGTTCTGGCGGGGATTTCACTTTCTTCGAAACACAAAACGTGCGGTGACCATTTTCGGATCGGCGCGCACGCCCGATGATCATCCTCACTGCAAAATTGCCTATGAGGTTGCGCGTGAAATCGGAAAACATGGAATCGCGATCGTTACGGGGGGCGGTGGGGCGATCATGCAGGCCTCAAACCGCGGGGCCCTCGACGCAGGAGCGCCTTCGATTGGAATCAATATCGAAATCCCGAAGGAACAGCGCCCGAACCCCTATCTCACCCGAAGCTTGAAATGCCGGTATTTCTTTGTTCGCAAGGTTCTGCTTTGCCGCTATAGCGAGGCTTTCATCGCTCTCCCGGGTGGGGTCGGCACGCTTGATGAACTTTTTGAAATCATCACCCTGGTTCAAACTGGAAAAATGAAGGATCGCCCGCTCGTATTGGTGCATCGCGAATTCTGGGAAGGAATGCTGAAATGGATGCGGGAGGTGTTGATTCCGGAAGGAATGATTCACCAAAGCGATTACGACCGGATCCGCGTCGTGGACACGGCCGAAGAAGTGGTTGAAGCCCTGTTCAAAGCAGAGAGAAAATGAGCGCTGCGAGAATCACCCGATAAATCGCAAAAATCGCAAAACCGCTCTTGCTCACCCATTTGATCAAAAAATGAATCGCAAGCGCTCCGAACAAAAGTGCGCTGAAGCAACCAATAAAAAGCGGCTCCATCCCTTGTACCGAAGCTGCCACTTCTTCCCAGTGCCTTGCTTCATACACAACCGCTCCAAGGGTGATCGGGAGCGAGAGCAAAAAAGAGATTCGAGCTGCATCCGCCCGATTGAATCCAAGCAGGCGGGATGCCGTAATGGTGCTTCCGGATCGCGAAACACCGGGAATCAAGGCCAAACACTGCATGCAACCCACCAGAAACACGTCACGAATGCTCGCATCGCTCATTTTTCGACCCATGGAGGACTTTTTGTCCGCCCACCAGAGCAGAAGCCCGAACAAGGGAAGCGTGGCCCACAAAATCGCGAGGGACCGGGTGTACTCCTTGATCCAGGAGTTGAAAAGCACCCCCGCAATCACGGCAGGAAGGGTACCGACTCCCAAATGGACCCAGGACAAATGAGACACCTTTCTGGCCCCTGAGCGGGGCAAGGGATTCATGAGAATCACAAGCCAATCCCTGAAGAAGTAAACGGCGGTCGCAAGGAGAGTGCCCAAGTGAAGGATCACATCAAACGCAAGACCGGGATCGGATTGGCCCAAAAAATGAGGCAAAAGCAGGAGGTGCGCGGAGCTTGAAACCGGCAAATATTCGGTGGCACCCTGAACAAAACCATAGAGAACGGACTCGAAAATTCCCATGATTTCACAGACTACCCTTGCAACAACCCAAAATCTAGATTTATGATGGGGGGGAAACCTTAAGAAAGGAAATATCCATGAACTCGTCTTTGAAAAAGATTTTTGCTGCTGCATTTGCATGTGCAATGCTCGCAACCGCTTGTACCAAAAAAACCGCTGAAGTAAGCCAGAATCAGGCCGCAAGTCCTGAGACTGCAACCCAGGTTGCACAGCCTGCCGCTGAACCAAAGGTTGAGATGGTGGACAGCGTGGTTGGAAAAGGCGCGGAGGCCGTTGCGGGAAAAAGCGTCACCGTTCATTACACCGGAACCCTTACGGATGGAACCAAGTTTGATTCTTCACTGGATCGCAAGACTCCTTTCACTTTCGGCCTCGGAAAAGGCGAAGTGATCAAGGGCTGGGATCAGGGTGTTGCAGGAATGAAGGTTGGCGGAAAGCGCAAGCTCACCATTCCATCCGAACTTGCATACGGACCAAACTCAGTAGGAGCGATTCCTGCGAATTCCACTTTGATTTTCGAAGTGGAACTTCTGGATGTGAAATAATCCCGAATTTTTACACAATTCAAAC
>CANGWP010000144.1 GCA_947457605.1 Bdellovibrionales bacterium
AGGAGAATCCTGAGGAATGCATTCCTTGGAACCGAGAGGGCATTGGATGCGGACATGGAAATGGGCGTGGTGTCCGCGCCAAGGACGGATCTTGCGAAGCCAGAAAAGCTCCTCTGTATCGAGATTGTTGCAGAGATAGAGTTTGATGGCCGGATTCACGAAGATGCGTTCGACTTTCGGATCCAGCGAGGCAAGCTTCAGCTTCAGGATTTGTTCTTGTCCAAAGCGGGAGGGTTCTACCAGCCCGTTTCCGGTCAGCATGCTCGGGGCATTCATTCGATCGCGCTCGTCAATGCTCAAGGACCGAACCCGCTGTTCCGGGTGGGTATAAAAGAGGATATCGACATCAAGGCCGATCTGATGGCTTGCGTGGCCGGAGGCAAAAGGCCCTCCGCGCACCTGAGAAAGCTCACCGATCAAGAGCCCGGAACCCAACGCATCCATGTTTTTTGCGAATTCGGTTACGAATTCAATGAGTTCATTGTGGGCAAAGTGGTGATTGGCTGTGGTGTAAATCGACTGGTAGCCCGCGCCATCCATCGGCAGATCAATTGCGCCCCGAAGGCAGCCGTTGGAATAGAAGCCGATGGATTCAGGATTTCCTGGTGCAGGCGTGGTGAAACGACCCCACACATTCTGCGCAAGAGCGGGCTCTGCCAGCCCAAGCCCCAGGCTCAAAAATACACCCCAAATCCTCATGCTGTTGGAATAGCTTCGGGGGTTTGACCTGTAAAGGCAGAAGTGTTTTGGTCAGAAAAAAGCCCGCCAAAGCATGGGCTTTGGCGGGCTTTTGGATTTTACGGATTAATCTGTTTGCCCTACGGGGGCTTTCGGAGCTTGAACGAATTCTACTGAATAATTCAAGTTGAATCCGCTCAGCTTTGTGGTGGTTTGGTTCTGAGTGAAGCTGATGTAGGTAGCGGAACCGACTGGCGGAACAATCACCCCGTTCGAACTTACCAAGGGCAGGGAGTAACCTGCCATGGGGGCCCGAGCCTTCATGAAGGAACACCTTCTGGAGCCGGCTGTGCCGATTCGACTGTAGGTATTTGTGGCGGTTTGCAGGTAGCAGTTTCTCTGTGCGTCCAAAGCGATTTTTCCGGCAGCCATCAGGGAAGTCGCAGACAAGCTCGAAGAAAAGTTCGAATCCGAAGCCAAAGAGGTCTCCATGGACGCAAAAGAGCACGGATCTTCTGGATCATCCACCATGCGAATCAAGATTTTTTTCGCGTATTCCTCCTGCGAAAGTCCGCACTCATCGTTGTTGTTCCCGCCCCAGCATCTAGAGGGATTAATCCATAGGCCGCCGGAACCTGAAAAGCATCCGGTGCTTGCATAGGCGGTTTGCCCATTGCTGATCTGGTCATCGCTCATCTTGACGCGTGAGTATGAAGAATATCTCTGAGCGTTCGAGAGAGTGGAGTCTGCTGTATCATTCTGATAGACGGGCAATCCTCGATAAACTACCCCATTAATATTGTACGTATAGGTGGAGCTCACAAAATAATTTCGACAATCATGCGTTTGGGTATTGAAATGGGACACGTTGCAAGAGCCAAAGCCGTCTCCTGTCAAACGGTTAAAAACTCCCGTTGCTCCCCCCGGGTAGTTGTTGATCAAGTTTTTCAGGGCTGTGCGGAACTGAGTCGACGCCTGAACGGCATGGGCCTGATTGCTTGCCATAACCCCCATGGAAACCCACAAAAAACCCAAAGTTAACTTCATATATCCCCCACGTCAGGTGCAATCGCACGCTACTTAGTATATTACTCTATTTTTGCGAATTATTTTAGTCAAGCATATTTAATAAATGCTAATGGTTTAAAAAAATAGCAAGAGAAGGCTCGAGGGTATGTTTATACTTAGGAACAAGGACTCAAGGGAGAAGAGGATGAAGCTCAATGAAAACAACCGAGGGTTTACGCTCGTTGAAGTGTTGGTGGTGTCAGCAATCATGGGGATCATGGTCGTCGGCTTGATGCAATTCATGAGCTTTCAGCAAAGATCGGCGAAAACCGCGGAGCTTCAGGGTGATGTTGCAGTGGTAAGAAATCTGCTTGCGGGATGGCTAGAGAGCAAAAGTATCTGCGAGGCAACCTTACTCGGCTTAAAGAACAATGACACCGTTCAAATCGATGAAATTCTGAGGAAAAGAGGAGCAACCCCGTCCCAAAATGAAGTGATCATGGACTTGGGATTTCGATTTCCGGGAACCAATTGGCGGGTCACGAAAATGGATTTGTTGAGTCGCGCTGAGGCGCAAGCCTATAACTCAGCCTTCAATGGAGCTGTGGATGATGACGGGGTGGGTGTGGCATTGATCAAGGTAACCATTCAACAACTCAGAGGCAGCTCCAATACCCAAACCGTTACTGCAAATGAAGATCGTGGCAATTACGCGGCGGCCGAGAAAACTCTCTATTTCCCCCTGCGAGCCCGCTTCGGGGAGTTCTTTTTCTCGAGTGCACATAATGGTGACAACAATCCCAGTTTTTTCACGCAAGATCTTGCGGACCAGTATTGTTCATGGACTGCGGACCCAAATGAGGCAAACTTTACTACAATGGGGCAAAAGTTGCAGAGCTTGGAAGCCACCGTAACCGAGCCAACTGCCCAATTCAAACTCTATACTGATGGGCAAACTACCTCTTCGGTGGTGGCTCCTGTAACCTTGATCACCACATACACTCACATCGCAGACTGTTTGGCGTTTGCCGCAAATCTTCCGATCGTGGAGTGTGTTCCGCCCGGATCCAGTTCCACGAATTTCTAAGTCATCACTTTACTCCATGGCCATGAAATACCTCAAAATCCCATCTTTTGCTCCCGCAACCACGGCATCCAGTCGGCGGGGGTAGAAGAAGGTTGCGCCCCGATAGGTTCCGGTTCGATCTTTCAAGGTGAGGCCCGGAAATTCTCGCACATGATCATAGTGAAGACACTCAAGATAAACCATCAAGGCGCTTAGGTTCCGGCGGTTGATGTAGAGGTTTCGTGCATAGACGCCATCCCGCACCTTGACCGAGGTCAGGAACTCGGGTCGCGACAAAAGAGGGAGATTCAAGCTCTTTCCCATTGATTCAATCATCGAGGACGCAAGGCTCACCGACTCCTGCCAGCGGCGCGCTTCCAGAATGTGCTTCAGGTGATGACTTCGGACCACTCTCGAGCCCGTCTCGGTTGCGCGCACACCGCCCGGAACAAAAGCTTCAATGCTGCGGTTCCCGCTTTGGAGCTCGTGGGATTTGCTCGCATCAAAGTGCACATCGATCACAATGTCAGCGCGCGCCTCATCGATGATTCGAGAGCGCGCCTCGAGGTCCTCACCGCCGATGAAAAATTGTTTTCGCTGGGTCGAAGTAAAGGCGCGAGCCGTTTCGGGGGCCTGGCTCACGGAACTGAGCAATCGTTCGTCCGGAAGCTTCAGATACTCGCTCATCCAGGAATCAAGGCTGTTGTAAAAATATTGATGAAGGTAGGGGCTGTGATCAAAGGTGTCGAGGTTCGTACGCGCGACCGGACCATTTTTTGTGCGAGTGAGAATCACCTCTGCGCCAAGATCCTCGAGTTCACCGGCAAGAAGGAGCGCAGTGGAGAGGGCGATGTCGCCTTCGCTCACCGTCTTTCCGCCCACGGAGACGAATTTTCCGGTGTGATGGTCCCACTCTTCGTTCCCCATGTGGCCCGGATCGATGACCACCCGAAGGCCACTCAAGGGGTGAGCATAGAGAGATTGTCTGACCTGTGATCCGATTTTCCGCAGACGATCCAGCAGGAGTTCCGAATCGGAGAAAAAAGATTTCCGGGCTTGCTTGGGCTGAAAAGGAAAGAAAAACTCAAGGAGCGAGGAGGAGATGTCAGAGGACGCAAAATCGCGAAACAGCGAGAGTCCGTTTTGATCCAGACCCAAGTACCGTCGAACAGCCCCGTCCGGATCAAGCGCCGGGAAGTTTTCCTGAATCTGAGAAAGGGCTACACTTCCGGGTGTTGGAAAATCAAGAAATGCGGGCGCCGACTCTTCCGGAATCCCGAGTTTTTTCAGAGCGAGACTGAATTTTCGAAGTCGCTCTCCCGGAGTGCGACGATCCTCGAATTCGGAATGGGGTAGGGGTGCGCTTTGTCCTGCGGGGATGGCGCTGTGATCGAGATAGCCGAACTCGCCATCCATTTCATACGCGAAGGCTTGCCAAGCGCAAAAATTCGAGGAGCCCATTGAGACAGCAAACGCAAAGAGAATGCGCGTAAATCCCACCATATCCGATCGAAAAGCTAAGCAAACGAATGCGGGAAGTCAAGGGAGCAGATGAAAGGATCGAAGCGCAAGTCCTGCTCCCAGGGCAAGAGCCCCTGCCGCCAGATCATCCAGAATGACACCAAGTGATTGCAAGGGTCCGATGGAAAAGCGTTTTCCCCATTGATCGATCTGTCGGACCGGAGGGGGTTTCAGGACATCAAAAAAGCGAAAAAGCACAAACTGGGTGGCGAGCACCAGGGGCTCGCGGGGAAGGAGCGCCGTTGCCACAAAGTATCCAAGCACCTCGTCGACAACGATTCTCTGGGAATCCGAAAGGCCCGTATTCCGGCTCCATTCAAGGCTCGCCCACCAGCCCGAAAAAAAGAGCACAAGCGAAAATGCCCCAAAAGCAAAACCCGACCAGTCCCGGGTCAGAAACACGATCAGAACACCCACCAGCGTTCCAACGGTTCCCGGAGCTTTGGCAGAGAAGCCGGCGCCACCGGCAGTCACGATGAGCGAAACCACAAGACCCTTAAGGGATTTCATGGAAGGAAGGCTATCACAGGGTGGAGGTAAGGGGCTCCGGAAATCCACGCGTCCAGCTCGTTCGCTGTTGATGGTGCGCCGCACATCGGGGTAGCTTCTAGACGCTATGTCACCCAAAGGAACCTCAAATCCCGGCAAGTGGAAGATCGGCGAGAGCGTACTCCGCGTGCTGATCGGCGGACGCTCGTTTCTGGATTCCAAGGATGGCTTCATCGGTACGTTTCGAAATGTCCATGGAGCCGAGAATTATCTGGGTGCGTATGGATTCAATCTTCATGATCCGATTGAAAAGGCGGAACTCCAAGGGTCGCTTCAGGAAGCAATCCGCTTCATTCGGAGTTATTTCTTAAAGCCCGGAAACCCGGAAGGTCTTGCGCTGGAGGTTCCCAAAAAAATCATCGAAACGAAAACCATCCCGGAGCTTCTGCTCTTTGCTAGCTCCGAAACCCAGACCGAACTCAGACTCTGGGCCTGTGCGATCCTGCGGGTGATCCACACACTGAGCCACGTGGACCGTGATATCCGAACCCACTATTTCACCGACATTCAGACCCAGATTCTGGATCGCTTCTACAGGCAACTTCATCGCGATGAGGGCGGAGATCTGTATCTTGGGCGAACTCCCGATGATCCGTACCGGGTGAATCTGGTTCGCTTTGATGTGAAGCCGAAAAAGGCGCGCG
>CANGWP010000145.1 GCA_947457605.1 Bdellovibrionales bacterium
ACGGCCTTGAGTTCACCCCGGTCGGTAAAGAACGAAGTCTGCAGATTTTTTACTTCGAGGATCTTTTCGTTTTGGCCCATGGCTTTTTGGTTACCATAGCTGAATGCCGGCTTGAATTAAATAAATAAAAAGAGTTTATCAGGAGCGGCTCCTCCACACCCATTTCAGTTCGCCCTCGGGGGTCACGAGCTTCACCTTCTTTGCGTAATTGAGTTTTCGATCCCACTCCTCTATCGAGAGCACGAATACCGCGGCACCGCCCTCAGCGGGCAAAAGCTCGACCTCAAAAGGCAGCTTTTCATCTGCGGCCTGAGTCCTCGAAAACACCCAGATCCAGGGGCCAACCTTCAGGCGAATGGTCGATCCCGCAACTTCGACCGTTTCCGCATTCACCCCCGGAATCGGACATGGCAAATCTCCGAGCAGAAGCCCTCGGAGAATCGGCAACTCGATTCCAAGATATCGGGTTTCGTCCTTCCGGTTGAACCTTGGTTTGGTCGGAATCTCGAGCGAATACGTGCGCCCATCACTGGTGAGCCGCATGAGCGTCCCCCCCAGAATGTGAGTCACCTCAAAGGTAAATCCCCCTTCAGGTTCGAATCTCAGGTTTCCCGGGTGCTGCCCTTTGAACTCCTTGGTTTTGGCTTTGAAAACAAGACTCCCATTCAGCGCCCGGGGCCCCTTCGAGCAATAGCGTCCAAGCCAGGTACGGGCTTCTTCGAGAGAGACGGCCCCCTCATCCCGCTTTGGCGCGGTCGAGCATGAGGTCACAAACAAAATCATCGAAAGAAGGAATCGCAGGATTGATGTCGGCATGTCCCCTCAGCATGCCCCAAAGCTCACTTTTGTTCAACCGAGGCAGGCACCCGGGATGGATCTTTTGATTGAAGGGATTCAATCCGCACTTGAGTCTCACGAGCCCGCTCCGGCATCTGGTTCTTTGCATACGCCTCGAGCAGATGCAGAAGAATCGTCTCTTCGTCGCCCTTGAGGCCGACAGCCTTTTCAAGAAACTTCAGCGCGTTCTGGTGTTTTCCCAAAACGAACTGGTTCCATCCGAAACTGTCCAGGATGAACGGATTGTTCGGCTTGATCTTCATCGCACGCTTCAGCATGGTTTCAGCGTCTTTCAGGCGCACTCCCTGAACGGTCCAGGTATAGGCCACAAAATTAAGTGCATCCGCGTGATCTGGCGTCTTTTCCAGGATTTTTTCCATCTCCTGAACTGCGCCCTCGGTATCTCCCAGTTTCTCGAGCATCGCTCCGTGAAAGTAGCGGAGCTTCAAATCCTCGGGAAATATCTTAAGTCCATCGGAAAGCGCCGTGCTTGCCTCTTTGATCCTCTTTTCATCCTCGAACATGCTGGCCATCAAAAGATAAAATCCAGGATTCTCTGGTGCCCGCTTTACGGCGTCCCGGATCAGGGCAAACGCTTTGGCGTTCTCGTTTCTCCGGCGATAAATCCCTGCTGCGTGAATGAATGCATCCTCGAACAGTTTGGAATCAGGAGAAACCCGGACCAAATGAGTGAGAGTGTCCTCGATCCTCCCCTCCTGCTCATAGATGGCTCCAAGATAGTAATTCACTTTGTCCGAGTCCGGCACCTTCTCATGCAAGGATTCAAGAATCACTCTGGCTCCCGCCCAATCCCCCTTCTGCATGGTGATCAAGCCCATGCGAAGCCGGGTGTTGAGATCCTCCGGGTCAAGTGCCGCCATCGTTTGAAGAATCTTCAGCGCCTCATTCACCCGGTTTTCCTTCAAGTGAATCGTCACCAAACGGCCTGCCACGTGAACGTCCGGCTTTTCTTCCATTTGCGCGGAATACACTTCGACAGCCTTCTGGATCTGTCCGCTGGACTCAAACAGGAGTCCCAATCCGAGGGAAGCCTGGCTGAAGCCCGGACGAAGATCGATCGCCTGGCGAAAAGCCCGAATCGCCTCATTCGTATGGTCTGTGGAATGTTCCAGTTTTCCAAGGTAAAACCAGGCCGCTGCCGAATCCTTCACCTTTGTGGTGAATTTGCGAATGAACTGAAGTGCTTCTTCATATTTTTGCTTTTCCACGAGAACCTGCGTCTTGAAAACAGCAGCCTCGTCATTGGCAGGATCAAGCTTCAGCACCTTTTCATACTCGACAAGCGCGAGATCGACTTCATTGTTCAGCGAGTAGACCCCTCCGAGCATCAAGCGCACATCCACTGAATTAGGATCGAATTCGAGAGCCTTCTGACATTCCTCAATCGCAAAACTCACGGACCCTTTTCGAAGGTATTCCGCCGCAAGCTTGGCATGGATCACAGGTGACTTCGGGTCATGCGCCAAGGCAGCGCGGAATTCTTCGATGGCCCGATCCACTTTGCCGTCGTGGGAATAGGCCTGAGCCAGAGAGAAATGATAATCCGCACTCGCCTCCACTCCGCCCTTCTCCCAATTGGCTTGAGCAGCATTGCCAAATTTCTTCGGGGCATCATCCGAGAATTTGTCGACCGATCCACTAAGAGATGCGCAGGACGACAAACTCAAAAGGAACAAAACTAACGCAAGGGGATGCGAAAAATTTCTTCGTGTTTTCAAGCCCTTATAAAATGACTCACCCATCGGATCGTCTCCCTTATCCCCCGTTTCGTCAGATCTCTCTCGAAACTGTAATCTTTCTGCCTAAACGCCATTTGTTGAATTTCTTGACATTAAGCGATCTCGTTGTTACCAATTCCTTTGCCAGCTGGTATTGCGGCATGTCAAAGTGCAGAAACCCAGCAGGCTCTTGCTCAAGGAATGCATCACCGTTTTCGTGAGAACGGGGGTACGAAGTTCCCGAGATTCTGCGTGGGTGTTCGTGGGTAAGAACGTGATCATTAACGGTAGCTAACATCCTCGAAAAAGAGGTAGGGGGCAGTATGAAAGAAGCAAAAGTAATCAAGCGTTACCAGAACCGCAAACTCTACGACACTCATGAGTCCAGCTATGTGACTCTTGATGAGATCGCAAAAATGATTCGCGCGGGCGAAGACGTCCGTGTCATCGACAACAAAACCAAAAACGACATCACAGCATCCACCTTGACCCAGCTCCTGTATGAAAGCGAGCGAAAGGCAAAATCTCAACCTTCCGTCAACCTTTTGAAGGCGATCATTCGCAGCGGCGATGGCTCCTTCTCTGGCTTCATTCAGGATCGCATGAAGAACGAGCTTGCCTCCATTGAAGCAGAAGCTGCAGCGGCAACTTCTGCAAGCGTAAGCAGTGCTCCGACCATGAATCAATAAGCGCCAGTTCGATGACTCCAGCCGGGAATTTCACTGACCTTCTCGGATTGAGTCTTTGCTTCTTTTTGCAACACCGAATACACTCTAAATATGCGCGTTAAAGTCGCCAAGTTTGGAGTAATTCCACTGATTTTTACGCTGTTTGGAGTGTGTTCGGTTGTTCCAAGTTCCCACTCGTATCCTAGAAACGCATCCAACGATTCCACCTTTTCACGATCTCAGAAAGAATCTACTTCTTCGAAGAACCAATCGGAATCCTATTCCGATCGAACTCCTCTCTCTCCCGGTACTCACAATCTGTCTGTAGCAGTGGGTCAGGTTTTTCTTTTGGGCGACCTGAGTCGCTTTGAAAACGCAATCGGCCCCGAGGTTCATTATACCTACGGGGTGAGTGACCTTTTTTCATTCCAATCAAATTTCGGATACCACTCCCACTCGAGCGGTGCCCTCTCGATCTGGAACCTCTCCGCAGGACTTCGCGCGAATCTTGCGTATTTTGATTCGCTTGTCCCATTTACGAAGATCGGGCTTGGCTTTTATTTCCCTTCCTACTCTGAAAACAATGCAACCGTAAGCGGATTGCTTTTCGGAATGCAGCTTGGGACGGGGATTGATCTTATGATCAGCAATTCGGTTTTCTTTGGTGCGCAAACCACCTACAACACCATGTTTGATTCTTCGAAAAAAGCCTCCGATAACTCCATGCGCTCCCTCGGGGGAGCGTTTCTTTCTTTCATGGTTCATGCGGGGCTAACCTTCTAAACAAACGGAAAAACCATGGCGATCGAGACTAATTTCAAATCTGACAAATGGGTAAAGTGCATCTCTGGCTCTGGCACCATCCGAGCGGTTGCGATCACCGCAACAGAAGTATCGAACCTTCTTTCAGGCCGCCACGCACTGACTCCATCCGGATCAAAAGCACTCGCGGAGTCCATCATTGCGGGGCTGATCCTGTCCTCCTATTGCAAATCAGGCGAGAAGATCAATCTGAACATTCAGGGGTCGGGTTGGTGCACTCAGAGCATGATCGACGCAAATGCGGATGCCGAAATCCGGGGCTATGTTCTGGAACGGTCTCCGGCTGACATCAAGCTCGCTCGATCCATCGGACCATGGGGAATCGGCCTTCTTTCTGTTCTTCGAACCAAATTCGATGAGGCAAAGCCCTACATCGGAACAGTGCCCCTGCTCACAGGACATCTCGCAAAGGACCTCACGTTCTATTGGCTTCAATCCGAGCAAGTGAACACTGCTGTCGGCATTGAAGTTTTCATGGAGAATGACAAAATCGTCCTGGCAGAGGGGTTTCTCATTCAGGCAATGCCGGGAGCCTCGGATGCGGACATTCAATTCATCGAAGATCATCTGAAGAAGCTTCATCAATTTGACTCGCAAGCAAGCTTGCGAAGCACACCGACCCGCCTTCTCTCCTATCTTCTTGAAAACCAGTCCTTCAGTGTGGTGGAAGAGAAGAATCTCACCTTCAAGTGCGGATGCTCCTTGGACCGGGTGAAACGATCCATCAAACTTGTCGGTGATGAAGAAATCCAGTCCATGATCGCGGAAAAAAAGAATGTCGAAATCGACTGTGATTTCTGCTCAGAACACTACTTGCTGACACCTTCCATTCTTGAATCCCTTTTGAGCTCCCCGGCTTCAGGTGCCAAATAAAAAAAGCCCGCCTGCGATCAACGACCACAGACGGGCTCAAAAGATCAAATGATTACATCATGCCTTCCATGCCACCGTGTCCACCTGGCATTGCTGGCATATCCTTCTTAGGCTTCTCAGCAATGAGGGTTTCGGTGGTGAGCATGAGGCTTGCCACAGAAGCTGCGTTCTGAAGCGCGCACCGGCTCACTTTTGCAGGATCGATCACACCGGCCGCCATGAGGTCTTCATAGGTTTCGGTAAGAGCGTTGAATCCGAAGGAAGGGGTGTTGTTGTTGATGACTTTATCAACAACGATAGAGCCTTCGAGGCCTGCGTTGAAAGCGATCTGACGAAGAGGCTCTTCGATGGAACGCTTCACGATGTTGATTCCGGCCTGCTGTTCTGCATTGGTGCCCTTCAGGGTCTCAAGGACCTTGGAAGCACGAAGAAGTGCGGTACCGCCGCCAGGGACGATTCCTTCTTCCACAGCTGCGCGAG
>CANGWP010000146.1 GCA_947457605.1 Bdellovibrionales bacterium
CCTTAAGTCCGGAAAGAAGCTTGATCGATTGAGGGCTCACAATTTCGTGAAGTGCTTCGGGAGTTGTTTTTAGGTGGGGCAGCCCCCTTTTTTCGGCCTCCTTCACCCAGTCTTCTGAATATCCGTTTCCTTCAAACCTCACCGCCTTGGTTTCTTTGATTGCATCCTTCACAACAGTGAAAATCGCTTCTTCCCGGGACTTGGCAGATTTCATTTTATCAGCAAGGGATGCTGCGATCTCATTGATTCCGTCTGCAACGGCACAGTTTAAGAGGGTTACCGGCAATGAACAAGAGGCAGAGGCGCCCACGGCACGGAATTCAAACTTATTTCCGGTAAACGCAAAAGGCGAAGTTCGGTTTCGGTCGGTGTTATCCTTCATTACGGTCGGCAAGCGACTCACTCCCAGTCGGATCACGGCTTCAGCGTAGTTAAGATCCTTGTGGGTATCTTTCTCGATTTCATTCAGCATATTATCGAGCATGTTCCCAAGAAAGACAGAAATGATCGCAGGCGGGGCTTCATTTGCACCAAGCCGATGATCATTGCCGCTTGATGCGATTGCAGCCCGAAGTAAGCCCGCGTGCTTGTGAACGCCCTTTAGTGTGGCCATCAAAAAAAGAAGAAATCTCAGATTTTGATGGGGTGTTTTTCCAGGTTCAAGAAGATTGATTCCCTCGATCTCGGCACCTCCGGAGGAAACCATCATGGACCAATTGTTGTGTTTCCCGCTTCCGTTTACTCCCTTGAATGGCTTTTCGTGGAGGAGCAGTTCAAAGTCATGTTTCTTTGCAACCCGCTTGAGCACTTCCATTGTGATGTGGTTGTGATCGATCGCCACGTTTGCTTCCTCAAAAATGGGAGCGGTCTCAAACTGCATCGGCGCCACTTCATTGTGACGTGTCTTGGTTGGAACCCCGAGTTTGAAAAGTTCAGTCTCGGACTCATTCATGAAAGAAAGAACCCGTCCTGGAATTGAGCCGAAATAGTGGTCCTCCAATTGTTGGCCTTTGGGAGGATGGGCTCCGAGAAGAGTTCTTCCGGTCATCACAAGATCAGGTCTAAGCGTATAAAAAGCACGATCAATCAGAAAATACTCTTGTTCCGGCCCAAGGGTGGTGGTCACAGCTTTGGCGTCAGTATCACCAAGCACATGAAGAAGCTTGCATGCGCTCTCCGAGAGTGCCTCATTGCTGCGAAGGACGCCTGTTTTCTCGTCGAGAGCGTCCCCATGATAACTGATGAATACTGATGGAATGCAAAGAGTTCTCGTTGGTCCGATTTCAGCGAGAAAAATCGGGGAGGTGGGATCCCAAGCGGCGTAGCCACGCGCTTCAAAGGTAGTTCTCATTCCGCCAGAGGGAAAGCTCGATGCGTCCGGCTCTGATTGAATGAGTTGGGCACCGGAAAATCGTTCGATCGGAGAGCCGCTGCTGTCCACTGTTAGAAAGGCGTCATGTTTTTCTGCGGTGCTTCCGGTCTGGGGTTGGAACCAGTGACAGTAATGTGTAACGCCATTCTCAAGAGCCCATTCCTTCATCGCGTGAGCCAACGCGTTCGCAACTTCAAGATCGAGTTTTTTCCCCGAGTGGCTGGTCTGAACGAACCGCTTATAAATGTCATTTGGAAGCTTTTGCTTCATCTGCTTCAAGCCAAAAGTGTATTGCCCGTAGAAATCAGAAATCTTGAGTTGTTTCCCGTTTTCGTCCCGCGGCGGGTCCGTCATTACGGGTTTTCGGCTGTTGATGGTTTGCAGAGCTTGAATGCGTGGATGCGATCCGGAATTTGCCATAGTACCTCCCAATGGACCCGCGCATTGTTCCACTAAAACACTAGATTTTCAATGAGAAGTTAATAGATTCGAAAAATGGAAAAGCGGGATTCAAGAGCACCGTTTCGCAGATCAAAGTGTTTCTCGGATTTGAGCCCAATGGAGTGAAGTAGTTTTTTTTCCGAGGTGATCACTCCCGCGGTCCAGTTCTTGTAGTTGTGTTTCAATGTGGAGCCAAGATCACGATACACGGGAATCAATGTCTCGATTTCGTTCAAGCGTACCCCATAGGGCGGGTTGGTTACGATCAATCCTTTTGGTTGATTTGCTTTTGTAGATTCGAAGCTGCATGTGCTGAGCTTCACCAGGTCCTTGAATCCGGCATTTTCCAGATTGCTTCGGGCAACGGCAACCGCTTCGGCGCTTTTGTCAGAACCGCAGAGTGTGGGGAGTTTGTGTGGTTCAAGAACCCGTTCTGACCTTACCTCCTCAAAAATCCTCTGAAACAACTCTGGATCATGTCCGAGCCATGCGAAAAATCCGAATCTTTTCCGGTACAGTCCCGGGGCTGTTCGTGTAGCGATCATCGCGGCCTCAATGAGAAGAGTTCCTGATCCGCAAAACGGATCAAGAAATGAAAAACCTTCGTTGCAGAAATACTGCCAGCCCGAGAGCAAAAGCAATCCAGCTGCGAGATTCTCCTTGATGGGTGCTTCCATGGTCTGCGAGCGGTACCCGCGTTCGTGAAGGCTGGGTCCAGACAGATCCAAATACACTTTTAGAATCTGGTCGTGAAGATGAAGTCGAATTGTGATGTCGGGCTCATCTCGATTCACGGAGGGGCGTTCCAGGCCTTTGTTTCTGAACCGATCAACAATCGCATCCTTGGCTTTTAATGCCCAGAACTGTGGATTTACAGGAATTCTTCGCTCTTTTGTCTCACTTGCAGTGAGGTAGATTGCAAAGGTTGATTCAGGGGTGAAAACCTTCTCCCAAGGCAATCCGGCAATGGCATCGTAAAGTTCTTCAGGTTTAAAGATCTTTTTGAATCGCTCAAGCAGGAGAAGAACTCTTGAGGCGGAGCGGAGTTTCAGATTGGCGAGATAGGCCGTTCGAAGATCACCTTCGAATTCGATCCCTCCGGGATAGGTTGCTGAGATTTTCGCAGGCAGTTTTTCAACTTCCCTTTTCAACACCTCATCAAGCCCCCCCGGACAGATTGCAAACAGTGTAAGTTTGCTCATTTCGGACTCACAGATGGTGCAGGCGATGGAGCTGCAGCATCAAGATTCGGTGGAAACCGATAAAGCGGCGCAGGTGGTTTCTTCACGCCGCAAGCGGAGCAGAAAAGGATTGAAAGAAAGAAAAGGGTTCTCATGAGTTTTTCACCACTTTACCGCAAGCCCGATTGCAAATCGGTCCAGACCCGCATCCGCTCGAAGGTACCATTGAGGACCGATATTATAAAGCATTCCGATTCCGGCATTGGGTTGAATTCCCTGAAGGGTGGATAGTCCCAACTCGGAAGCATTTTCCGCCGTAATCACCCAATTGAATTGAGCTCCCACGTGAGCAATGAATGCAAAGGTCGGGTTGAACTGAAGAGTGTAAAGAAGCTCGGAGCGAATCGGAATGACATCATAGTTGTCGAAAATTCCTGTAAGATTGACCCTGGAGTAGTACCCCAGCCCGAATTCAAGAGAGAGTGAGTCTTGGGGGGCGTGTTCTTTAAACCAAATCTCTCTATCGATGATTTCGTTATAGTAAGCCGTGAAGCCATTGTGAGCGGTTCCGGGGATCGAAAACCCCGACATGTTCGAGAAACTGCCAACGCTCAACCCAGCCATGTGCTCATACTTGATCGCGGGCTCTTTTTCCTCGACTCCCAGTCCGGAACGACTTGATTCAGAAGCTTCAGTTTCCTCCATTCGGTCGGTTTTCAGGTCGCGTGGGCTGGTAGAGGCGTCGAGATCCTCATCATAGCTTTCCACTGTGCCCGCCACAATCGGGGTCTCCTTGCGTGGTCCACCGGAACCATCATCCCCAAGCAAAGCAGGCGCATTTGGATCGGCTGGTTCTTGGGAAAATTCGTTTTCTGCGGTCGCTTGGGATTGGTCGGATTTCGCTTCACCTGCGGATGCCGCTCCTTCTTCAGGTGAAACAGGTGTGCCCGTAAGACCGGTACCGGCAATGCCGGCTGTTGGAGACTGTGAATCAACGGGTATTGATTCTGAAACCGGGGGAGAGACCAAATCAGCAACTTTTTCAGCCGCAAGATACTTTTTTTCCAAATCCAATCGTCCCTCTTGATCATAGCGACGAATTCTCTTCGCTATGATTTCTTTTGAGTATGAATCTGTCTTTAGGATACGAAAAGCCATGATGGGGCGATTCCCGATTTGGACCAAAATTAGATTGCCGGTTCTGGGAATGTCCGACCCCATTTTGAAACGATAAACTCGTCCAGAGCGACTGATTTCCTTCGGAGTCACTTCAAGTTGGCGTGCGTCAATGGAGGGAAGGTTTTCGGCAATGGCGAGCAGATGGGATTTCCCCCAAGGAAAAATAGTCATTGCGGCGAAAAACAAGCTTTGACGAACAAAGTGTTTTGTCTTCAAACTAGCTTCAATTGTAACTTATGGCATCCAAAGCTTCCATTCTTTTGCTCCTGATCGCAACTTCCCTGAATTCCGCTCGGGCCGGGGCATCCTTTGATTTGGAATTGAAAGAAGCCACCATGAAAAATGACTGGGCCGCGCAGGTGGCGCTTTTGAGTCCAAGAAGGGGTCAAAATTTTGAACAGGACCTTCAGCTTGGGAAAGCCCTGGTTCATTTGGAGCGAAGGAGTGATTGTTTGAAGGTGCTTCTTCCGCTCCTGCAGGGAACCCGAGACGAACGGGTATCGAGATTGATTCGGCTCGCGAATGAGATGTTCTTCAGCCAAGAAACTTCGAATCTTTATTTTGAAGGATTGAGGTTATTGAGTGTTGGAAAATTTGGAGATGCCAGAGAGCGTCTGGAACAAGCGAACTCCAAAGAGACGGGCAATCTGTTGGTGATTCAAAGACTGATCCAGGTGGAGATTCTGATCGGGGCCTATGATTCTGCGGCGAGCAGAATCAAGGAAGTGATGTCAATGGGTCCGCTCTCAAATGAAATGAAGGCGTATGCCTTGAAGCTCGCCCTGGTAGCGGATGAGCAGGCTCGGGTTGGCACGCCTCGGACTTTGATGCTTCCGCGGCGTCCCTATCCATTGAGTGAAGTCCCCTTTGTATTTACTCTTGAAGCCCTTAAGAAATGGGGAAGGACCGATGAGATCCGTACTTTGGCGGAAAGCGTGGTTCGAGAACGTCCAAGCTGGATTTTTGCCATGGTGTGGTTGTACTCGAGCGGGCTTCTTTCTGAACCCATGAGGCACCGGCTGAAAATACAAATCGACCGCGAGTTGAAGAATCGCGATCGATTTGAAAAAAGACTGGAAGCAGAAATGAAGAGCACCCAGTACTTCTGGGTGGGGTACATTTCCTATGACGATTTAGTGAAGAACTCCAGATGAAGGACTCGGACCACTCAATCGAATGGAGCCGTTTTCCTTCTCAAAGATTTCCTGGCAATCCAGGCACAGCGTTGCGTCGGGACG
>CANGWP010000147.1 GCA_947457605.1 Bdellovibrionales bacterium
GCCAACCGTTGGAAACTCGGAGGTAAATTTCTCAAAATACGGCAGCGCGGATGTCACCCGGGTCTGCTGCAGCATGATCTCGGAGAGCCACACGCGATACGGATGAGGTTCCCGCCTCCACGGGAGGTCACGCGCGGATTTCTGGAACCAAAGGCTCAGATTTTTGACGATTTTGACGCTCACAACGGCCTCATGCTACCCTGAATTCTGCGTGGTGAGGAACCTGATTTTCACAGTATTTCTTCTTTTTTTCTCCGTAGTTTCAGCTCCGATCTCGGATGCTCGGGACCCCTCCAAAAAATTCCTGGTGGTGATTGATCCCGGACACGGGGGCTCCGATACGGGAGCGGTTTATGAAGGCGGAAAAACCCGTCTGACCGAGAAGCACTTCACCCTTCTTCTTGCGCGGGATCTCGCGCGGGAACTCATCATTCGCGGCCACAACGTGATCCTGACCCGCAATGATGACCGGGACTTGCTGTTGAGCGATCGCACTGCTCTTGCCAACAAGGTGAAGGCCGATATTTTCATCTCAATCCATTTGAATTCGAGCGAAGAGGCAATCAAGACCGGAGGAATGGAAACCTTCATTCTGAATCACGCAACCGATGAAACATCGCGCAGGCTTGCGGATCTTGAAAACGCGGTACTCAAGGATTCCCAGGCAAACTCGGATACTGGATCCTCGAATGTTTCATTGATCATGAAAGACCTGATTCTTGATGCAAATCTTGAACCCTCCAAGGATCTTGCGTGTTCGGTACAGTCGAGAATCCGCGGAAAGATCAATGACCGCGGCGTGAAACAGGCGCTTTTTTACGTTCTGCTCGGTGCGGACATGCCGAGCATCCTGATTGAATCAGGATTCATGAACTCAAAGGAGGATCGGGACAGGATCCTCTACACGCGCTCAAGGCTTGCCATGGCGGCGGACATTGCGGGTGCCGTGGATGATTTCAGGCAAAACAAGGCCCGAGTCCCTTGCATGGTGCAAAGCGAGAAACACTTCCAAAGAAAAGCGGAATTGCCCCGACCAAAAAATCGGATTTAGCACGACAGTCACGCTTCCATGGAAAGCCACTTCAGGATTTTTTCAGGCATCTTTGGAGGATCAATGTGCACCTTGATCAAGCGCAAGGTTTCTTCAGGCGAAATGTTCCTGTGATCTCCGCGGAACAATGCCTTTACCAATCCCACTGCGATTGTTCGATTCTTTCGCTCGAAGCGCTGCTCAATATAAAACCACTTTTCATCCCAACCAATCACTTTGGTCCGTAGACGATAGCGCTGGAATGGAAGCAAAGATACTTTGTACCGGATGTTCACCGCTCCCACGAGTGGCTGCCAACGATGGCGAAACAAGGCTGCGGCAAGATCCGTGCGAATCAGAAGATCGAGCCTGCCGAGGTCCATGAGAGATAGAAACCT
The DNA here is from genome assembly GCA_947457605.1 of Bdellovibrionales bacterium. Taxonomy (GTDB): domain Bacteria; phylum Bdellovibrionota; class UBA1018; order UBA1018; family CAIMNF01; genus CAIMNF01. The sequence continues at coordinate 1,429 of CANGWP010000147.1, forward strand.
CCCATTGTTCATGTGGAGGTTCAGATCCAGATCATTGGGAAGCACCGTAAGATTCAAAACCGATTCCGAGAGAGGATGCAGTTTCTTCCGGAAAAAACCCTCTAGAATGATCCCGATCAGGCGAAAAATCAGATTCATCGCCTCGGCCCGCCTTTTTGAACCTCGAAGATCAGTCCGGCCCAAAGTCCCTCGGAAGAAAGCCTGGTATTCTTCAAAGAAAAATCGATCTCAAACAGTGCATGCTCAAGATCCTGGATCGAATGACGATTCCAGGATGCACGCCAGCGATCGAGCTTTTGCTGAAGCATGGGATTGCGCCGCTCAAGGGACGGGGTTCTGGTTTCTTGTTCCAGGAGATAGGCTTTGAACTGCCTGAGATTCCAGGCGAGGAGCCCAAGAAACGGCAACTGCACCTCCATATCCCTCGAAAAATGATGCACGACCCGCAATGCGCGCTTTTGATCTTTCATGAAAATCGCGTCGATGAACTCATCTTGAGCATAAGCGCTCACACCGGATCGCAAGGCATCTGCTCGCAGAGCAGGATCCTCCCCGATCAACTCAAGCTTGGAAAGCTCCTGATCCACAATGTCGAGACTCCAAGGGTCAAGACCCCGAAGCGAGAGCCGTTCCGGATCTCCCAGGGAAAGGCTTCGTCGTTTCGCAAGAAACTCAATCCATGCCTCCCGCTCATGCTCTTTCACTTCCTCGCAGGGGACAATCGCCGCCAAATCCGACAGGACCTTTGATGCTTTTTTCCGGCCATCAAAGGACTTTGAGATGAGAATCAACACCGTGGGAAAATCCTCGGGAGCAGCGGGATCCGTGCTCACCAGGCCATGAAGATACTCCGACAGGGGATCGAGATTTCTCCATTCTTCGACATTCCGAACCAGAATCAATTTTGTGGTTCCCATCATGGAGCCGCTTTGGGCTGAATCAAGAATCCGTTCAATGCCGGCATCGGATGCGTCGAATTTCTCTAGATTGAAGTCATTGATCTCTGACTCCTTCAGCACGGTGCGGCTGATCTTACGCATCAACTCGCGTGCTTTCATGGCCTCAGTTCCAAAAATAAAATAGACCGGACGCACCTTCCCTTTTTCGAGTTCCTTTTGAATGAGCTTTGGCTCCAATTTCGGCATGCTTTCAGTGGTTTATCGGGGATTGGCTCGTTTGAAAAGGTAAATTGCCTGAGGCACCCTTTTTGGTGTACATTGCCCCTTTATGAAATGTCCCTACTGCTCCACTCCAGAAACCAAGGTGATCGATTCACGCTTGAATCAGACTGCCGACATGACCCGCAGGCGCCGGGAGTGTTCCGAGTGTGGGGGCAGATTTACCACCTATGAACGGGTGGAAGAGTTCATGCCAAACGTCATCAAGAAGGACGGAAGGCGCGAGCCCTTCTCCCGGGACAAGATCGTAGCCGGACTTCAAAAAGCTTGCCAAAAGCGGCCGATTACCGGAGGCCAGATTGAAGCTGCAGTATCCGAGATCGAGAAAAAGATCCAAAGCTACGGCTTGAAGGAAATTCCCGCCAACAGCATCGGGGGCATGCTGATGTCCGCTCTTCACAAGCTAGACAAGGTTGCCTACGTCCGTTTTGCGTCGGTATATCGTGAGTTTCGGGATGTAGAAGAATTTGTAGCTGATTTGAACCAGATCTCCCCCCAGGACAATGCCCCAGTCCGGGAAAAAGAGAATCTGACTTTTCCCTTTTTGAATGAGGCAGACACATGAAGCCATCGAACACCATCACACTCACTCCCCGCCAAAAGGCAAGGGAGCTTGCGTTTCAATTCCTTTATCGGTTTGATCGCGAAACCGCGGAGGAATTCACTCCGGGGCAGATTGAGTCTGAATTTCGAAAACACTCGGAGCATTTCGGGGAATTTCAGCACTCCTTTGACTTTGCTCTTCGCCTGATCCAAATGACCCTGAAGGAAATCCGCTCCATTGACTCGCTGATCGCAGCCCAGGCCTCCAATTGGAAAATGGACCGCCTCGGTTCTGTGGAAAAGGCGTTTCTACGGATTGGGACCGCGGAACTCATGTTCTTCAAAGATGTGCCCGCCTCTGTGACACTGAATGAGATCATCGAACTCAGCAAGGCGTTTGGAGAAGATGATACCCCATTGTTTTTAAACGGGATTCTGGACCCAATCAGCAAACTGCCCGAAGCCCTTGCCGGCAAAGTTCCGTCCGATTCTTGACTGTTTTAAAAAGGGGAGCCAATCAGCTATGCTGAAGAGGTGTTGAAGGTGGATTACGCCCTAAGCCAAAGCAAAATTTCCGGAGTAATGCTGTTGTGTTACGAGAACGATCGCCCTCTTCAGGGATCTCTCGCTGATCTCGACTGGCGTTTCAACGGCCATTTCACTCAGCTCCTAAAAAACCAGACCCTCACCGGCGCTGAGGGAGAAGTTCTCTTCACTCCGCTTAGATGGAACCAGCACGTTTTTCACTTTTTGATTCTGGGTGGTGGCTTTCTGGACTCGGAAATCGAACGTCCGATTCGGTCACAGAAACTTTTTGAAATCGGTCTTCAAAAAATTGATGAACTCAAACTTTCCAGGATGGCAGCCTCCCGAAAAGACTGGAACATTCCGGAAGACCACGCAGGAGCCACGAAAAGAGGTTTATGGATCGTAAACTAATGTTGTTCTCTTGGAGCGATCTTGAACAAGGCCGGGTCAAGCAGCCGAAATCCGATTTGAAAGACCTCTCCGGCTTCAACTCCATCGAGAATATGATTCATCATTCCCTTTCCCCACCCAAACTCATCCAAACCCATTCTCCGGCCGGATCACTTCTCAAGGAGCCCAGAAACATCGAACGTCCGTTTCAAGACGAGAATCTCTTGAAAAAGCTCATCCAATACAAGAATCAAATTCCCCTCTCGCCCAGAATCATTCGGGCAACCGACTCATGATCTGGGGTGAAGTGGTCAATTCCGTCCGAAAGCTCCACCTTCACTTGGTTCAGGAACATTCACTGGATCCGGCTCTTTACACCAGGGACATTTCAATAGACACAACCCCTCTTCCATTTCCAGATTCAATCGATGACTTTGACGAATGGGATGAGCCCCAACTTCCTCAGGACCTTCAGGACCTTTTGCCGCTGCATCCAGTGGAAAGGGCCCTGATCGAGGGACCGATCCTTCCCATCCAGATCATCCAATTCACAACTCCGAAAGAAATTGAGTCCCTTTTGGCCTCCATTCTTGCTCTTGAGAAGGAATGGATGGAAAAGAGCGGAACATTCTCGAACGAACGAATGAATGCCACTCGTGACTTTTTGAGAGCAGAGGGGCTAAAACTCCTGGTTCGTGCAGGATTGCGCACGTTGACCTCAACGAAGGAAATGAAATCATGAATCTGAATCAAATCTCAGAACAAGTAAAAGCCAGCTTCAAAGAAAATCTTCATATTTTATCATTTGAGGAATACTTGAGACTTGTCGAAAAATCCCCAAAAAACCACCTTCGGGGTTCCGCTCATTATGCGGCAGACATGATGGATCACTTTGGCAAAACCGGGCAATCATTCCACGTTTTCAAGAACAAGGTCATCGGTCTCGAGAAAGTCCAAAATCAGATTTACCAAATCCTTCGCGCGTTCTCGAATCAGGGACAGAACAACCGGATGATCCTGCTCCATGGTCCCAACGGGAGCGCCAAAAGCACCTTGATTTCGTCTCTGATGGAAGGAATGGGTTCTTATTCCTCCGCTCCGGTAGGAGCGCTTTACACACTCTCCTGGATTTTTCCCATCGATAAGATCACCCGGGGAAGCCTTGGAATCCGGGGCGATCATGAAAAGAAATCAAATCAAATTTCGAGCTACGCCTACCTCACCGATGAGGAAATCGCCTGCATCATTCCAAGCGAAATGCGGGATCACCCCATCCTTCTCCTCCCCCA
>CANGWP010000148.1 GCA_947457605.1 Bdellovibrionales bacterium
AATACGTATCGATGATGAAATCAAGGCGCCCGCGGTACCGAAGCACTCCCGAGGTGATCTCATAGATCCAGGCCCGATCAAAATCCTGAAAAGTCTTGCCACTCGCGGACGTGAGGACCCGATTTACGGATTCCTCGAGTGAATCCTTCGAGGTCGACACGTGGGCAAGTACCCTTGCTGCGAGACTTCGAAGCTCGATCAGGGATTGCGCGGCCTTTCGGCCCGATTCAGCGTGCGCCATTCCAGATCGAATAGAGTCCTGCAGGCAGGACCTCCGCCCCATTTTGTTTCATTCCGGTGATTCGATCCGCAAGTCGCGAGACGATGCGGTCGATGAACGAGTGTTCTTCCTCGAAGGTCTCTTCATCCTCCAAGGATCCCCCCAAAAGAAGGTCCTGAAGACCCTTTGCTTTCTTGGTTGGATACACTGTGCGAACCTTCCCTTTGATCTTGGCTTCTTTTGCTGCGAACTCGACTGCATCCTGGAGAGTTCCAATCTCATCCACAAGCTTCAATTTCTTTGCCTGAACTCCGGTGAAGACCCGTCCATCCGCAACCGCTGTCACTTCTTCTGCGGTAAGCTTGCGGCCCGCTGCAACGGCCGACTTGAATTGGTCGAGGGTATCCAAAACGAGGGTTTGAAAGTACTCGCGCTCTTCCGGTGCAAGCTCCCGATAATCCGCGCCACTATCCTTGAATTTTCCGGTTTTGACCGAGAATCGCTCCACCTTCGCCCACTCATAGAGTTTTTTCAGATTGATGAACTCCATGATCACGCCAATGGAACCCGTGAGAGTTCCGGCGTTTGCGAATACCTTCTTTGCTCCGGCCGCCACATAAAACGCCCCGGAAGCTGCGACACTTCCCATGGAGATCACCAGCGGCTTTTCATATTTTTTGACCGCCTCGTAAATTTCTTGTGACGGAGCAACAGCCCCACCCGGAGAGTTCAGGCGCAGAACAACGGCTTTTACTTCCTTGTCCTCTTCCGCGTCCTTCAGATTTCGAAGAACTTTCTTGGACTCGAGGATCACGCCCTTCAGCTCAATGATCGCCACATACTCGCGCTTCTCATTGAAACCATTCTTGGAGTCCGCTTCCTTCCAGGAATCCGATCCGCCCTTCATGAAAAAATACACAAAAGAAAAGATCAGGAAAAAGGCAAAAAGAGCCGCAGAGATTCCCAGGATCAAAGCCAGTGGATTGATGTTTCGCTTTTTGATTTCGGTCATATTCGATTATTCTACATCCAATATTTAATATATTGAGTATTTTTTCGTGCGTCCGGAACGGGCGCAGTATCCAAATTCGGAACTTAAAATCGCCAGAAGCTTGGCTAAACCCCCTAAGGCGCCCTTGCGGATCCACAAGAAATTCATCATTATTACAATATCTTGCCCAGACAGGACGTTGCTCGCGGCTTTACCCGTCCCGAATTCTGACTCAAACCAAGCCTCACGAGTTTTTCCTTGAATTCATTTCGCATCTCGGCTAGAAAAAGAATTCCTCTTTTCATTGCGTCCCCATCGTCTAGAGGCCTAGGACATTGCCTTTTCACGGCAGTAACCGGGGTTCGACTCCCCGTGGGGACGCCATTTTACTCTTCATCCAATAAAATCAAATTTCAGCAAACAGGGCTCCTGTTTTGAATGGTCTACTTCAAACAGTCCTCGGACAAAAGGCTAAGCCTTTCGTCCTGCGGAACTCGTATCCCATTCAAAACAGGAGCCCTGCTTGCTCAACGAATCATTCGGATGAAGAGTAAAGTGGCGTCCCCATGGAGGATGAGAAGGCACGCGCGAGGGAGCGCAAGCGAATGCGAGTTCGAGGGGTTCGTTCGCGAGGCCCATGAAGGGCCGAGCGCGCATAGCGAGTGCAACGAGCGGTGCCTGAGCGACATTCAGTCGCGAAGGTGGCGACCAGGAGGGGAGCCAAACCCCCCTTGGGGACGCCATTTTCCTTCCGAATTCCTATTTTTACTTCACCTCACTTCGTCAAAGCTCAGTACGACGTATCTATCCATACGCCTCTTTCGCTTTGCTCGTTCGGCTTTATGAAAATAGGAATTGGGAAGGAAAAACGTTTTTCTTCGGTGAGGGGAACCCCGGAGGGGATCGACAATTTTATCAGGAAGATAAAATTGCACGGCGCGAACCTAAGTGAGTGCCGCCCGAAGGGTGAGCCACAGGAGGTGGCGAATGACTCCCCGCGGGGGAGAATTGACCTCTCGCGAGCGTTCGCATGCGAACGCGAGCTTTGGGCTTGCTACGAATCAAAGCGAAATGGGGAGCGTTGGGGCTGGAGGCTTTCTCGAATACATTTCGATCTTCTTCAGGAGCTGATTGAGATCAAAGGGCTTTTCAACCCAGCCGATTGCACCGATGTCCCGGGCGCGCTGTTCCGCATCTCCGGCAGCCGTAATGACCACGATCGGTGATATGTGGTCGTGGCGATTGAGGAACTCAAGCGCAAAGGCCCACCCATTCATGATCGGCATCTTCATGTCGAGCAAGATCAGGTTTGGAATCTCCCCCTGATTCAGAATTTTGAGAGCATCAAACCCATTCTCTGCAATGAGCACCCGATACCCCTCCATTTCTAGAAATTCCCTGAGAGTCAGTAAAATCTCACGCTCGTCATCGACGATGAGAATCGTCTTCTTTGTAGCTTCCATCACCCTGCCCCTTTCCGGGGAAGCTCGAAATAAAACGTACTCCCCTCCCCGAGCTTGCTCATCAGCCCGATTCTTCCCCGATGAAGCTCGATGATTCGCTTGCAGATGAACAATCCAAGTCCAAGCCCCCCTGAGCGCTCGGTCAGCTCGACGGATCCCCTCGAGAAGGGCATGAAGAGTGCGCCTTGTTCCCGATCCGGAATTCCAGGCCCATGATCCGTCACCGAAACCCGGATGAGATCCGGGTGAATTTCAAGCTCCACCTCAATGGGAGACCCATCCGGTGTGTACTTTCTTGAGTTTTCCAGAAGATTGGTGATCACCTGGTAAATCCGGATCGGATCCACATTTGCCTGAACCCCATCCGTGGGCCCCTGAAAGGTCAGGGACCGGCTGGCCGAATAAAGTTTGAAATCCTCCACACACTCCTGAATCAGACTCTTCAGGTCCGTGGGTTTTGGCGAGATGGGAAGTGCCCCGCGCTCAAGCCTTGAGACATCCAGGAGATCGACCACGAGCCTTGAAATCCGCTCCACCTGGTTTCGAAGACGGATCAGGGTTTCAGGCTCCACTGCATGGCCGCGCTCTTTTTGCTGCTGGGTGAACTGCAGAAGCAGCGACAACACCGTAATGGGGGTTCGCAATTCATGAGCGGCCACATCGAGAAATCGCGTCTTGGCAATCGTTGCGGCTTCAGCCAATTGCTGGGTCCGATGAAGCTCCTCTTCCAATCGATGGCGTTCGGTCGTATCAAGGAGAACCAGAATGGCGGAGCTCACCCTACCTTCCGGATTCAGAATGGGTGCGGCGTTCACCCACATCACCCGGGATTCCTGATTGGGAAGCTTCAGGTAAACTTCCTTGCTGCTTTTTTCTCCGTATTTCACTGCCCGAACAAGCGGCATCTCATCATTTTTGAGCGGATTGCCTTTCAGGTCGGACATATTCCACGCCGAGGCAAGGGTATTCACATCAATGTCCTTGATGTGTTCACCCGCAAGGCCCTTCTTCATCAGGAATGCCGCTTGATTCAGGTATCGAAGCTTTCCGCTCTTGGCATCCGCAATCGCAACCCCCGCCTGGCTTTGATCAAGCGCACTCTGCATGAGTTGATTCAGATCAAATAGTTTCTCCTTCAGCTCCTTTTCCGCGGTCATGTCGGTGAAGTTCACTACAATTTCTTGCAGTTTCTGATGGGGACCAAACACCGGATGGGCATTGCAGAGCGCCCACACCACCCTGCTCCCCTCAGAACTCCTGATGCCCACCACCTGGGCCAAGCTCGGCTTCAATGCTTTCAAAACCCGATTCACAGGATAATCGGAAAGACCAAGGGGAGCGCCCGTTTCATCGATAAACTTCCACCGTGGATCACTTGAGAGGCGACCCTCCATTTCCCGGACCTGAAGCCCCAGAAGTTTTGCAGCAAACTGATTTGCATAGAGGATTGAAGTGTCGGGTGCATGCACCACGATTCCAATCTGAAGCTGGTCAAGGAGGGTGCGATAGCGTTCCGCATTCATCGGCAAAAGAGGCTGCAATTGCCGGACCAGAATGAGAGCCTCTCTCCAGTTTCATCGCAGGAATCCCGCTTTTCGCCGCCTGCATTGTCAGCATGGGCCTGAGGATCTCCCGAACGCGCACGCACGGGGCTTTCTCATTCAAATTTAGTCCCTTGCATGGGACAGCAATGACCATCTCAAGGAAGTGAATCATGGGAGTCTGAATGCAGTCGACCGCCTCTCAGCATTCCCGCCACAAAGAAAACCATGGCCAAGGCGATGAGCGTTCCCGCGAATCCCGCCAGGGCGAGTGAATACCCATCCCTCAGCCTTGCATCCATCAGTAAGGTTCCGAACCCAAGAAGATAGAAAAACAGAGCCAATGAAAACATAAACCCTCCCCCTACCCCGCACGGAGGGTAGAACATGCTCTCTGCATCAGGGTAAGTATTCCTTTTACTGGATGCGCCCCATCAGGCCCACATCACAACCCGGACCTCTGATAAAACTCCAGCGCATCCTGATAGATTCGGATCACCTCGCCTGCTGGAATGGCACGGGAATCAGCGAAATCAAGGAGATCCTTTGAAATCTGCCCTTTGAAAATATTCCGAAGCAAGCGCTCCCGATCCTGCACACCCATCAGGGGACTTTGCTTGAGTCTATGAAAAAAGGAATCCAGAAAAGCTCCCGAGTTCCGTTTCCAAAGCGCCTCATCCCTTCCCGTTGCCTTTTTTAAGTATTCGAAAACCGTCCAAAAACAATCTCCAAACTCATAGATCCGGTCCTGATAAGACCTCACATCGGTCCAACGCTCGCCATCAATCCAGCGGACCGCACCTGACTGGCTCACAAAAAAATCAGGGTCGATCGGGAGAATCTTATGTTCAAATGCCAACGCCAGCTGATCCCCCATTTTCCGGGCGACGGGAAGCTGCTTTTCCGAAAGCTCGCGAATGAGATTCGGCTGATCAAATTTCAAATCCTTCAGGTTGGAGGTTCGCTCGCCCGGGAAAAGAGCTTCCAGCTCAACATAAAAATAGTGGCGCCCGTCGGGCTCGACAATGCTGCCAAAGTCATAAACCCTTGGACCGCCCTCACGGGCTTGAAGGATCATTCCCTGGAGTGCTTTTAGGAATCCTGAGGGATGCTTCTCGTTTACCTGGTAGGGGG
>CANGWP010000149.1 GCA_947457605.1 Bdellovibrionales bacterium
GAAATTCCAAAGATCAAATTGCATTTGTCCTTTGGAAAGTGGCGACCCCTGATAAGAGGCATAAGGTCCGTCCTTCTTGGCCAAATCACAACTTGCAGACATCGATGCGTAATAAATGGTTTCAAAGATCTGCTGATTGAGAAGGTTGGCCGCATCCGACTCGAACGCCAGACGGAGCTTGAAGAAGGTATCCGCAAGCCCTTGAACCCCGATCCCGATCGGACGGTGGGTACGATTGGAGTACTCCGCCTCAGGAACCGGATAATAGTTGCGATCGATCACGCGGTTCAGGTTTACGGTGACTTGATAAGTCACATCGTAAAGTCCCTGGAAATCGAACTTTCCATCCTTCACGAACTTCGGAAGTGCGATGGAAGCAAGGTTGCAAACCGCCACTTCCTTTTCGGACGTGTACTGAATGATCTCAGTGCAAAGATTCGAGGACTTGATTGTTCCAAGATTCTTCTGATTCGACTTCTCGTTTGCAGCATCCTTGTAGAGCATGAAGGGAGAACCGGTTTCGATCTGGGATTCGATGACCACGCCCCAGAGTTCTCGGGCCTTCACTTGGCGTTTGTACCGCTTTTCACCCTCATATTTGAGGTAAAGATCCTCAAAAGCGTCGCCATACACTTCGTTCAGACCCGGTGCCTCATGCGGACAGAACAGCGACCACATCTCGTCCTTTTCCACCCGCTGCATGAAAAGATCATTCACCCAAAGAGCATAAAAAAGGTCGCGGGCCCGGAGCTCTTCCTTTCCGAAGTTCTTTTTCAGTTCAAGAAAGTCAAAGATGTCCGCGTGCCAGGGCTCAAGATAAATTGCAAATGCCCCTTTGCGCTTTCCGCCGCCTTGGTCCACATATCGGGCGGTATCATTGAAAACCCGAAGCATGGGCACAAGCCCGTTGCTGGTACCGTTGGTTCCTTTGATGAAGCTGCCCTTGGCGCGAACATTGTGGATCGCAAGGCCGATTCCGCCTGCGCTTTGGGAGATCAATGCACATTGCTTGAGGGTTTCATAAATGCCGTCGATCGAATCGTCCTTCATCGAGAGCAAAAAGCACGACGACATCTGTGCCTTGTTGGTTCCCGCATTGAAGAGCGTCGGAGAGGCATGGGTGAAAAATCCCGTGCTCATGAGCTCATAGGTACGGAAGGCCTGGTCGAGATCATTCATGTGAATCCCGAGAGACACCCGCATCAGCATGTACTGGGGTCGCTCCACGATTTTTCCGCCGACTCTCAAGAGATAGGATTTCTCGAGGGTTTTGAAGCCGAAATAGTCGTATTCGAAATCCCGGACATTCTTGATCGTCTGATTGATCCGATCCGCGTTCTTCTGCACCAGATCAAACAACTCCTTGCTCACCAGCGGCGCGTCTTCGTTCGTGTGCTCTGACTTGTTGTGATAGAGCATCTCGATGCACTCACTGAACGTCTGAGGCGTGTATCGATGAAGATTCGAGACAAGGATCCGCGCACCCAGGGTGGAAAAATCCGGATGAGTGCTCGAAAGATACGCGCAGGTTTCCGCCGAAAGAACATCAAGTTCCTGGGTGGAGATCCCATCGTACATCCCCTCGATGGTCTTTTGTGCAACCACGACTGGATCCACATACTGCTCGTTCAAGCCGATCGACAGATTCTGAATGCGATTCGTGATCTTGTCGAAGCTGACTGTTTCTGATTTTCCTGACCTTGTGATGACTTTCATTTTGCGTTACTCCCCTAGAAATCAGTGTTGGTGTTGAATTCGAAAAATTGATGTTTCTCGACCGGATTGGTGTTCAAAACTCCGGCTTTTTGGTACTCGGAAACCTTTTTCTCGAAAAAGTTGGTCTTTCCTTGAAGGCTGATCAATTCCATCCAATCAAATGGATTCGAGCTACCATAGTGCTTGGGAAGTCCCAATGCACGAAGAAGGCGATCTGCCACAAACTCCACATACTGGGTCATCATCTTTGCATTCATTCCGATCAAAGAGACCGGAAGAGACTCGCTTACGAACTCCTTCTCGATCTCGACAGCATCAGTGACGATCTCCATGATCCGTTCTTTGGAAAGAGGCTCAAGCATGGAGTAGAGATGGCACGCGAAATCCGTGTGAAGTCCCTCATCCCGGCTGATGAGTTCGTTTGAAAACGTCAGCCCCGGCATCAAGCCGCGTTTTTTCAACCAGAAAATGGAGCAAAAACTCCCTGAAAAGAAGATCCCTTCCACGCAGGCGAAGGCAATCAGACGTTCTGCAAAACTCTTGGAGGATTCGATCCACTTCAGAGCCCAATCCGCCTTTTTCTTCACCGACGGGATGTGCTTGATCGCATTGAAAAGGTAATCCTTTTCCTTGGCGTTCTGAATGTAGGTGTCAATCAACAGCCCGTAGGTTTCAGAATGGATGTTTTCCATGGCGATCTGAAATCCATAAAAACATCGGGCTTCCGGGATTGGCACATCCTGATAAAACCGAAGGGCGAGGTTCTCATTCACGATCCCATCGCTTGCGGAAAAGAAAGCAAGAACTTGGGAAATGTAGTGTTTTTCATCAGCAGTGAGTTTTTTCCAGTCGTTCAGGTCCTGGTAGAGGTCAATTTCTTCCGCAGTCCAGAAGGATGCCATCGCTTTTTTATAAAAATTCCAAATCTCGGAATGCTGGATCGGCATCAAAACAAACCGCTCTTCATCCTGAAACGAAGAGAAATCCTTCAGCATCCCCTTTGGCATTGCAGCTGTCGCCTGTCCCACGTTTTCCCGTACTCCCTCTTTTGATTCCATCCGAGTTTCTTCCATGATGCTTACTTCCCCTCTTCCCTTTCTTTTGGGACCTTTCCCTTGAGACCCGTTTGATTTTTAACCACTTCTTACTTGCCATCCACCATGCGCCCAAAACCCTAACTCCCCTAAGACATCAGCCAGAAAATTAATGCTCCGCTTCTGAAGTCTGGGTTTTGCTGAGACCGATTGAAAAAAGACAAAAAATCCCCTGAAATGAAAATGCGGCATCGCACTCATTCCTACTGCTGCGGGTAAATCGCTTGTCTTTTTTCCCCCAAGAACTCATTTCGTTTTGTGATCAGAGTGAGTACCGAAACGACCTCAATCCGACAACAAGAGCGAAATTTGAACTACCCTCTCAGGGTGCTTTGAGAGGTTTTTTCTGTCAATTAGTAGTGGGGCAAAAAATTGAGCCACTACTTATTGCGGTTTTAGGACCAAAAACCACTAAACGCAACGCAGCATAAATGACTTGGACATTGTGCGTTATTTTTGATGGAAAAATCTTTCCGTCACTCCTTCGCTGCGTAAAGATTCCGTAACCCTTAGGGAAATTAGAATTTTGCCCTCGGGCAATTCACCCCACAAAAAAGACAAGAGCCCTCCTCACAAGGAAATCGTCAATTCTTCAACGAATTCCATAGAGTTCGCTTGACGCTAACAGCTTTAAACCGTTAGTGAATAGAGTCATGAAACGAAATCAATTTAACTTTCTGGTTCTACTCGGTCTCACTCTCACCCTGAATGCTTGCCGCTACTCTGATGAGTTCGCGGGAACCTTCAATGACACTCCAGCAACTCTTTCCGCCTATTCAAAAAATACAGACAAATACTGCATCGCTCTGAGCCTGACCGCTGGAACAGAGTCGAAAAAATCCTTCATTTCAGCGAGATCAGCCTTTGATGAAAGAGATGTGACCAAACCGAAATCCTTCAACACAAAAAATGAACCCTGCAGCGCAAACCTCGATGAATATCTCATCGGTGTTCGCTCTTCGAAAATCGTGGGAACCTCCATGATGTCGAGAATCGAAAATCTGAACCCCTACCTCTGCCAGATGGTGTACTACAACCAATTCGCCTACACAGACCAAGTGCAGATCGATTTCCGCAACAAACTGAGCGATCAATCCACCGGGAACTTTACCGGTACCGGACAAGTCCAGTCCTACACCGACTTCAGCCGCCCCATCAGTTATGGGCCCGTCTTCCGCTGTAACGGCGGCCAATTTCCCTATCCGTACCCCTATTCTCCCTTTCCGCGTCGGGGTGGCTTCGGCCGTCATGGCGGAAGACATTGAGTTTTAAATCATAAAAACCCGAGGGAGCCCGGAATAAATCTTGGCTCCCTCTTTTCATTTTCATAAGGTCGCCTCATGAACTACTACGCCGATTCCGCAGAATGGAAATACCTCTTCAATCACGCCATCGACTGGGATGAGATCATCCCCCTGTACTATCCCGAATTTCCCACGGCAGCGGGTTTCAAGAACCGGGAAGAACTCCTTTCGTTTTTTGAACAAATTCTGGAAACGACGGGATCATGGGCGGGCGGAACCCTGCGCGAAAGGGCGAAGATCCTCGATGAAACAGGATGCGCTACCTTGAATCCGGATGGCTCGGTTTCCCTTTCAGAGCCGATGAAAAGCACCTACCTCGAAGCCAAAGGACTCGAAATTTTCGGAACCACGCTCAAAGAAACCCGTGGTGGAATGGGTCTTCCCCTTGCGGTCGGCATGTTCGCCTTCGAGCAAATTGCGCGCGCATGCATCTCCACCAGCACCCAGCTGGGCTTCTTTACCAGCATGGCCGACATGCTCGAGCGTTTTGCCGATGATGCCACGAAGAATCGACTCATTCCGATGATCATTCGGGGTGAAATCAGCGGTTCCATGTGCCTCACAGAGCCGGGGGCCGGATCCGATGTGGGTGCGCTTCGAACCAGCGCAAGTCCCCAGGCGGACGGCTCGTATTTGCTGAACGGAACAAAGTGTTTCATCACCAATGCCGGGGGCGGTTTCGGACTGATCCTCGCCAGAATCGAGGGCGCACCCGAAGGCCTCTCCGGGATCTCCTTGTTTTTGGCCGAAGAAAAGCATGAGGGAAAACAGAATTACCGGATCACCAAGATCGAGGACAAAATGGGCATGCACGGCTCCATGACCTGCGAAGTGGTGTATGAAAACACCCGCGCACGCCTGATCGGCGAACCCCATGGTGGATTCAAAATCATGCTCCATCTCATGAATGAAGCAAGAATCTCAGTGGGCCTTCAAAGCATCGGCGGGATCGAGGCCGCGCTGGAACGCGCCGGGGAATACTCTGAAGTTCGTGCACAGTTTGGAAAACCCATATCGAACCTTCCTCTTTTCAAACGCAATTTCGAGGACTGGGTCACCGAACAGGATGCATTCCGGGCTTTCATGGCCGATACGATTTCATCGTTTGAGATTTTTCAACACCTTGATCTCAAGTCAAGGCAAGGCGCGACTCTCACCGACCACGAGTCCAAACTTTATAAGAAACACCCTGAGACTGTCCGCGCCCGGACGCCTCTTGTGAAGTTCACC
>CANGWP010000150.1 GCA_947457605.1 Bdellovibrionales bacterium
ATAACACTCGAGCGTCACCACAAAGTTCGCCAACGTGCCAGTGGGCGAAACATGGCCATATCCGATGGTTCCCAAGGTTTGAACGCTAAAGAAAAAACTATCAAGAAACCGGTCCCAGCCGGAAGGATGCCTTAGCCCATCAAACTGCTCGGCCGGAATGTTGAAATAGATGAAACCAAAGATGCAATTGATCGCAAAAAACACCATCCCAAACCAGACCGTGAATCTTGGCCAGCTGAGGGCAATCAAATCATGGTACAGGTCACTCAATCGTACTCCGCGGGATGTGCTTTCCACATTGAGTTTGCCATCCTTACGAATCATTCGAAAGCGTTCCATAGAAACCCTAGCGGCCCCCTTTGACCGGAATGCTCTCTTTTTGAAGGATCGCGCGAACCTGCTCGATGCGATCCCCCTGGATCTCAATCACCCCATCCTTGCCTGAAGTAAGATAGGTGCCGCCCGTTCCGCACTGTTTTTTGAGCTTCGTGCAGAGTTCTTTTAAAAAGATTTCGTTTTTCGGCAGACGATCGATCACCGTTACCGTCTTCCCGCCCCTGCCCTGCTTTTCGATTCGAAGAACCGCAATGTACTTAACGGATTTCGGATCCACCTCGGGCACGCACGTGCATTCGGACACGACCTCTTTGCATCGCGAACACTTGCGATTGAGCTCAGGGTCAGTGGAATACACAAGGCGGGTGTTCTTTTCACTCATAGCTTCGGGCCTCGGATGATCTGGGCAATCGCGGTGTTAAGAATCCTTGCCGTGGATCATGCTCGAAGTGATCCCGGGCTCATCGGTAGCTTCGGCGCGAATCACTCCTAAAATATGAAGCGGGACAAACGCAAAAAAGAACCACTGCCCAAGCTCGTGAATCTCGACAATCTCATCGACCACTTCTTCAGAAATTCCAAGGGAGCTTGAGAAATACATCACCACACCCGTCACCGCCATGAAGGCAATGGCCGCGAAAAAGGCCGCATGGATGCTGTTCTTAAGACCTTTTGGCCGCGGCAACTTTCGCTTTACGAACAAAATCCGGATCAAAAGAAGCCCTGCAAGCACAAATCCAAGACGATAATGCCACTCCCACATGCCATCCCGGATTGCACGCCCGACAGTCCTTGCCTGATCTTCACTGACCGCGATTCCGGCCGTTCCGAATTCACTTTGCATGGTGGCCGCCATTTTTTTCGAGTTAAGAAAGGTCTTTCGGAGTACGACGGTCAGAATCGAAAGTAGGAGTACGCTTCCATTCACCCAGTGCCAGATCCGAAAGCTCAGGGGTTTGTTAGATTCACTTTTTGACGGGACTGCTTCACTCACGATCTAGCTCCTTTAGGGACTTCGTAGCCTCATCGACCACTCTTGGGTTAGGTGAAACCCTGATCTCACGAAGTGCCTGAAGGAGACTAGCAAAAAGAGCGCCAGACTCCTGCCCCTGCTCTTTCAGCTCATCCAACTTGTGGCGAATGGCCCGAATGGCAACCAGTTGCGGGTAATTTGCAGTAGTTTCGTTGATTGCGCCAAGATGCTCCTCGTCTCCGGACTGCCCCTCGGGGCCGCGTTCGCAATTCTCAAGGCTCAAGCAGGGTTTTTCCATCAAGACTGATTTCAAAAACCCCACATCCGCCTCGTCCTTGATCTCACGCCCGATCAAAAACACATAGGTGCCAAGCTCGTTTCGTTTTTCGGCCCGAACTTCAGCATACTTCCTCACCATCGCGCGCTTGGCTTCGGGAGTGAAATTTCGAAGTTCGGTATCAAACCTTTGATCATTGTCATTTTTGGAGGCAATGATTTCCGAGAGGATCGAAAGTTTTCGGGATTCTTCGGCCGAGAGCCCTTGCACCTCAGACGGAGCAGCTGACGCGTTTTCAGACGTCATCGATTTTGTCTCCGTGCCTTTTACCGCAGCAGCAATCGAATTCAAAATCGATCGAGACCCGGAACCCGCATCGGCTCCACCTTGTGCTCGAGGGGAGTTGCCTGACCCGGACAGAATCCAGATCAGGCTTGATACGATCCCCACTCCTAAAACACCAAGGATGCGCTTTTTCTTCACTGAAGCTGGGCCGTGCGGATCCGCGCACTTCGTTTGGTGCCAAAATCTGCCTTCATTGCGGCCTTTGCTTTTGCATCGATCACGCGACCGAGTTGATCTGTACCGAAAAGATCCGCATCCGCTTTCACTTTTTCGGTACAACTCTGGCAATTCATCGAAATGTTTTTCAGGAAAATCGTCGCACTCCCATACGATCCATACGGAGTGACATCACAAGCAGGCTGGCCTGCAAGGACCGCTCCGGTCCAAATGCTCTTGATGTCGTTTCCGTTTTCATCCTGAAAAGGTCTTGGGCAAGTAGCGTGACTCCAGTTCCCGTTTTGCACCTCGGAGTGGCGAGCCTCGTGGAAGATCACCGATACGCGAGCGATTTGAGGATGGTCAAACTGGGTGTAGTTCTTGGTAACCCACATTTTGTTGCTATCCATGAACGGAATCACACAAGCCACGGCGTTCGCACTCCCGCACGAGTTCTTGCCCACAGAAAAAATCCGGGACCCAAACCATTCTGAATAGGTTGTGCCCTCTACTTTTCCGAAAATCTTTTGATGGAGTGGCGTGCTCTTCTCGCCCTTTACGTTTCCGATGAAGCCGAGGTCGTCGGTCATTTGTTTTTTCAGCGCAGGCTCCACATCGCGGTCAAACTGCAACTCGCGGGCAGACGGGGTGGATGCCAGGGCGGAACTGAAAGTCAGCAATGCAAGCACAAGTGCAGTCAGAATCTTCATTCGGTCTCTCCTCGCTCTCTCGAGCTGTAAACGAAAGTCGTTGAGACCATGACACACAGGGGCGGAGGAGATCAATGGAATTCATTGTGAACTGGCTTTTTTGAGTGGCCACGTTCCCAAGGGGAAAAACATTAAGTGCATGTAATCATGGCGTTTTTGTAAAGTGCGTCGACCGATTTTCTGAAAAAAATCTTAGGAATGCCGCTCCTGAGCAAATTCCCCATAAAGCCATGAGCTTAAGGCAGAGCTTCTATGAGCCGTGCCCACTCAAAGATGCCAGTTAGTATTTGAAAGCCCCCCCTCCCTGCCGTAGTCTCCCCCCATGACCCCAAGCCCCTTGGAGTGGATCGCAAGCCTTTTTCTTGGCCTGACGCTTCTCCACACCTTCAACGCAACCCGCTTTGCACGCTCCAAGAACCCCTACCTCCACCTGCTCTCCGAGGTGGAAATCGTATTTGCGGCCTGGGGTGCACTCTACCTGCTCCTCCATTTCGCGATTGCTCCGCTTTCCGAGAGCCTTGCCTGGCTTGAAAACCTGAGCTTCACTGAACCCCTTTTTGTGGTCGCGATCATGGTGATTGCCTCCAGCAAACCGATCTTAAGTCTTGCCGACACGGTTCTTGATTGGATTCCACGAGTGCTACCGCTCCCAAAGTCGATTGCGCGAAGCAGGCTACCGGCACTCTTCAGTGTTCTCGGAATCGGACCTCTTCTTGGTTCCTTCATCACCGAGCCTGCTGCGATGACGGTTTGCGCACTCCTTCTGCATTATGAAGTCCTGGGACCAAAGCCCTCAAAACGGCTCTTGTACTCTTCGATTGCGGTGCTCTTTGTGAACATTTCCATTGGTGGCGTGCTTACGGCGTTTGCAGCTCCCCCGGTGCTGATGGTGACAAAGCCTTGGGGCTGGGACACGCCCTTCATGTTTTCAAACTTTGGCCTCCGTGCAATTCTCGCGGTGCTCGCGAATGCCGGGCTCGTTTGCCTTTTGAACCGAAAAGAGCTTTTGCAAAAGAAAGAAGAAATGCCGAATCCACGGGCCAAGATCCCGATTCTGATCTTTGCACTGAACCTGCTTTTTCTTCTTGCAATTGTAATTGCTGCTCATCATCCGAAACTTTTGATCCTGATCTTTGGAGTCGCCTTCGGGTACCTGAAGCTCACAAGCCGCTACCAGGGATTCATCCAAATCAAATCCGGTCTTATGGTCGGTGCCTTTCTTGCGGGACTTGCCATTTTGACCGCGGATCAGGCCTGGTGGCTCACTCCCTCGATCACCAGCTTTAGCGAAGGTCCGCTCTTTGCTCTCGCAACCGCGCTCACGGCAATCACCGACAACGCAGCCCTCACCTCGCTTGCGGCACGGGTACCGGATCTATCGCTCTCCTCGCGGTACTTCATCGTCGCAGGCGCAGTTACGGGAGGGGGCCTCACTCTCATTGCAAACGCCCCGAACCCTGCGGGGTATTCGATTTTGCGAACCCGCTTCGGAAGCTCTGGAATCGAAACCAAAACCCTTTTTCTTTACGCACTGATCCCCACACTCATCGCAGGAGCCTGTTTATGGAAACCAAGCTGATCAAGAACATTCACCTCGTGAGGCTCTCGGGCACGCATCGGGAACGAGCAGAACAACATGGAAGACTGATCGCAAGCCTTCCCAAGGAGGAGCAAAAGCGACTTGCTTTCACTCCGCTATCCAAGAAAAACCAAACCCTGATCAAACGTGCCACCCATCGCATTCCGGGTGTCGGAAAACTCATGGGAGGTCTTTATGAGGCCTTTGTGCTCGAGCGTTTTTTGCGACTGCCAAAGGTGTATCGCGAGAGAATCGAGCCCTTTGCCCGTGCCTCGAAGATTCCACTCAAGAAAATCTGGCTCACCCTTTATCAGCCGGACCTTTTGATGGTCCTCGCAGCCTCTGCAACCCAAAAAACTCGGAACCGCTTTTTGCAGGGTCTTCCGGGCTGTTCCACCGTGAGAATTTTCTCGGACAAAAACACCTACTTTTTGCGAAACCTGGATTACCCTGCCGCATCCTACTGGGACACCCATCAAGCGGTTTTCTTTCATGAGCCCACCGAAGCCGGCTCACAGAAATACGCATCTGTTTCAAGCCTTGGAATGCAGATCTCAGGCCTCACCGGCTGGAATGAAAGCGGGATTGCGATCTCGCTTCACGCCCACTTCTCAAAAAACGTGAGTCTGAAGGGTGTGCCGATCTTTTTCCTGGGCGAGGAGATTTTGGAAAAGGCTCGCACGCTCGATCATGCAATCGAGCTCTGCCGCGCATTCAATCCGATCGGCGCCTGGGCACTGAATCTCACGAGCTTCAAAGAGAACCGCTCGGTCACGGTCGAGCTCGTGCACGGCGAGATCCATGTGCGTAGCCCGGATCATGACGGAGGCATCGCACACTCGAACTTCTTTCAGTCTCCGGAGTTCCAAAAGCACGAACTGCATTTTTCGGGCGCATTTTTTGAGGACAGC
>CANGWP010000151.1 GCA_947457605.1 Bdellovibrionales bacterium
CTGAAATCATGATGGTTTCAGCGCACTTGCTCCTCCGGAAAATTGAGATTCCAAATTTCTTTCAGCCTGCCCCCGTCCCAGCCATTCGCCTGAAGACGATCTTTCGTGCCAAAGGCAGAGCCGGATCTTGAGCGGGCGAGGTCCTTCCACAATCTTGAAAAAGCCTCCTCCGACGACTCTCCATCCGCATGAGTATCAATCAGATCCCAAAGAAATCCGATGACTCTCCATTAGTTTGTGGATTTTCTGCAAACATCCGATGGAATATTCTCAAAGCGAATTGGAGCGCGGCGCTTCACCATGTACTCGAATTGTGCATCCGGATCCGCAAGGCCCAGATTCATCCAGGCCGAAAAGAAGGACGCCCAGCCTTCGGAAAACGCGAGCGCTCCCGTGTAGCATTGATCAATGTAATGCTGTCCGCCCCCAAACGCGCCAATCCCCGCCTGGTCGTAAATTGCATGGCCAAGTTCGTGTGCGACCACATCCCAATGATGCCCTTGCGTAAGGTTCACAACATCACCTGAATAATAATCACCCTTTCCGGACAAAACCATCTCGATTTGCCTCTTCCAAAATCCCACACCCACGGATTGAGAGAGCTTCTTTTCCGCCCGCACCAAAGTCTGCCAGACCGCGATGACTTGACCCGCTTCTGAGTCTTCGTCAAAAATCATGGTCTGAGCAACTCCGCACTTCAGGCTCAAAAAAAGCTCATAAGGCGCGGATCCGGGCGATACCAGAAATCTGGGTGTCTCCAGGGTGACCGCAACAGAGATGGACGGCTTCTCACAATCTGGATCACGAATCACTCCATCCTGATCGGACCGGAATGATTTGCTGGCGCCATCAGGCGCCGTTTGCGCCCGAAAGACCAATCCTTCGATGGGAACTTCAACGCCCTTCACGCGTCTCACAAATCTCACCTGAAGCCCCTGGCTCAAAGCCCCAGATCCACTGGAATCCGGACGAATCAGATTCCCGGAGTCTTTTCGGCCGAACAAAGAGAAATCGTCTCCGGAAAGATCGGAGTCATCTGTGTTCGGGATAGACTTCTCTAAAGTGCGGAACACCGCCAAAGCCCCCTTGCGCCCACCAGTGGCAGATTTGATTTCACGAGCAGTCGCACCTCGGCGGATGCGGCCTTCACCTCGGGCACATGGCCAACCAAAAACGGGAATAAAAGCGCTAATTTAACATTCCAGAAGCATAGTCCGGAGGGCCTTTGAAACTCAAGCCTCAAAGGCATTGTCTTCGGTGGAAATCGACTCCATGATGTCGCCCATGGCAACCACACTGATTCTTGGCAACCAGCTCTTTCCCGAATGGACCGCAAGCGGACCCCTGAAACTGAGTTTGAAAGATTCTGTTCTGATGATCGAAGATGCCGGAATCGCGGGACGCTTCCGGTATCACCCGGCCCGGATCCATCACACCTTTGTGGCCATGCGGGAGTTCCGGGATCACCTCTCAAAGGAAAAAATCAAGGTCTCCTATTTTGAATTAGAGGATTCAATTAGCACACCCTTTCTGAAGCGGATTCTTTCTGAACTCGGAGAGGATCGCACGATTCGGGTGGCGGCGATTCCGGATCGCAGCTTTCGCGCAGAGCTCTCGAAGTTTTGCGAAAAAAACGGAATTATGCTTGAAACGCTTCCAAATCCACAATTTCTTTGTGGCGAAGACGAGTTCCGGGCGTATCTGAAATCCTCGAAAAAGCCCTTCATGAAGACCTTCTACGAGCGCGAACGAAAACGCCTTGGAATCCTGGTCGACTCGAAGGGGCGGCCTGAAGGCGGACAATGGAGTTTCGATGTGGAGAATAGAAAGAAACTCCCAAAAACCTATCGTGAGCCGGAACTTCCTGCCATCAAACCGGGTCCGCACGATGAGGCGGTGTCAATACTCGTGAAAAAGCATTTTCAAGATCATCCGGGAACTCTTGGCCCCAGATACCTTCCCGCAAATCGCAAAGAAGCTCTGGACTGGCTCAAATCCTTTTTGAAAGAACGTCTGCAGGATTTCGGGCCCTACGAGGATGCGATTTCGAAGCAACACACATCCTTGAATCACTCCCTTCTCTCCCCGCTCATCAATCTGGGCCTCCTGAATCCGCAGGAAGTTGTCGAGCAGGCCGTCGAATTCGGCTCAAAACACAAGATCCCCCTTGCCTCTCTTGAGGGCTTTGTCCGCCAGGTGATCGGGTGGCGTGAGTTCATTTTCGGGGTTGATGCCGTTTTTGGAGAAAAGGAACATGATACCAACTTTTTCTCCCATCACCGTAAATTGGGCATCGAATGGTACAAGGGCACCACGGGAATCCCACCGCTTGATGACGCCATCCGGAAAGCGGATCGCATCGCCTACCTCCATCACATTGAACGCCTCATGGTTGTGGGCAACCTGATGCTGCTTTGCCAAGTTCATCCCCACGAGGTGTATCGCTGGTTCATGGAAATGCAGATCGACTCCTATGAGTGGGTGATGGGCCCCAATGTTTTTGGAATGGGGCAGATGAGTGATGGCGGCATCTTCGCAACCAAACCCTACATCTCGGGATCAAACTACATCCTGAAGATGAGCGATTATGAAAAGGGCCCCTGGTGC
Organism: Bdellovibrionales bacterium; assembly: GCA_947457605.1. Taxonomy (GTDB): domain Bacteria; phylum Bdellovibrionota; class UBA1018; order UBA1018; family CAIMNF01; genus CAIMNF01. The sequence goes on from CANGWP010000151.1 coordinate 2,608, forward strand.
GAGATTTGGGATGGTCTTTACTGGAGCTTCATTGACCGGAACCGGGCCTTCTTTTCCAGGAATCCGAGACTTTCCATGATGGTGAAACTGCTCGACAAAATGCCTTCGGTCCGCAAAAAAGAGCTCTTTTCAAAAGCCCGTGAATTCACCGACCGGGTTACCCGGGAATAGTTCCTTATTTAAATTATTTGTATTTACAAAATAAATGAATTCGGATAACCATGCCGCATGAAGAAAACCATATTTACTTTTTTCGTTCTAGCCCAGTTCCTAAACGTTCAAATCCAAAGCGCCTTCGGATCCCAAGGCCTGCAGCAGGCGCTTGCTCCCGAGGTAAATTCCAGGCTCACACTCATAGAGAACCGGATTGCCAATCGACTTGAGAACCTTGGCGAAAAAGCCCAGCTCAAGCTCGCATACCGACTCTACAAATTGGATGTCCGCCTGAGAAACAAGGCACACACCCTGAGTGATGATCAGTTGAATCGGGCTGCCAACGGCGAGGCTCTCTTGCAGGAGTCGCTCTCGAAGACCGACGAAGAAATTGTCAGCGAGGCAAAAGACCTTTCGGTTCTTGAGGACATCGGAAACGAGCCTCTTCCTGAGTTTAAAAAGCAGACCGTTTCCGGAGAAGACGTGAAGCGACAAGCCGACCCGCTTCTCGTTCAACTGGGCTCAAGTCCCGACGATCAGGGCTTTCTCAGCCGCGCAAGCTTTGAGCAGTTCAAGGATCGCATCTTTGGTCTTCAGGAAAAATCGCTTCGAGAGCCGGCGGGTTTCGGGCGGTTTCTCGTAAAAGTGATTCTTTCCCTTCTCATCATCATGATGGCGCTCTCTCTCATCACTGCGATGTTGAGCTACATCATCGGCTATGCGCTGATCGGTCTCTTTTTCGGCGGTGGCTGGCTTTATCTCTTCATGGCGGGTGTTGTAGTGAGCATCCTGTTTTCCGTACGGATCATCATCCGTGTGGGATCAGCCCGCACCTCGCTCACTCAACCGCCCCTTCCGGCTTGACCTTTCCCTGTTTTGACAAATCTCTCCAGCTCTTTCCGGCACGGGCGCGCGGATCGAGCTGGAGTTTTCTCACCCAGTCACTGTGCTCTTCATAGGTTTTTGAAAACATGTGTGTCCCATCGTTCTTGGAGACAAAATACAGATAATCGGTGTCGGCGGGATAAAGCACCGCTCGAACCGACTCAGGGTTCGGATTTGAAATGGGCCCCACGGGGAGGCCGGGAATCGTGTAGGTATTGTAGGGAGACGGCCTGCGCAAGTCCCCTCGGGTCAAGTTTCCAGAATACTCTTCTCCCATTCCGTAGGCCGTGGTCGGATCACTCTGGAACTTCATCTTCTTTTTCATGCGATTGAAGAATACCGAAGCGATCACAGGACGCTCAAAGGATGCGCCGGTTTCCTTTTCGACCATTGACGCAAGAATCACCACTTCCTTTCTCGAAAGCCCGATTTCCTTTGCGCGTGAATCGAATTCCGGTGTCCATGTGTGCAAAAAAGCCTCCACCATTCTTTTGATCAGATTGAGTGCGGTTTCCTTACGATCAAAATAATAGGTATTGGGATAAAGATACCCCTCCAAACTCCTGACTCCCTCATCCTTGAGACCAAATGAAATGATCAGCTCCGGCGATCGGAGCATTTTTAAGATTGCATCCCGGGACCCAAGACCCTCTTTTTCAAATATCTCGGCAATTTGGAAAATATTGTTTCCCTCGCGAATGAGGATCGATCTTTGAATCCCGATTCCGCTTTTGAGAATCTTGAAAATCTGAAGTGGCGCGAGGGAGGGACTCAATTCGTAGTCCGCGGCACGAATCCCGCTCCACCCACCAGTGAAGCGCCCCAACCAGTAGAAAAGAGAGGCGCTCTTTACGATCCCCTCTTTTTCCAAAGCGAAGGAAATTTCATGGGGCCTCATGCCTTTTAAGATATCGATCTCAACTTTTTTGCTTGTTGCCGCGGCGTCATTCGGCTCGTGTGCAAAACGATAAAAAACAAAAGAAGTCGAAGCGATACCGAGGACCAAAACGAAGATCAGAACCTTTGCCCATTTCATGATGGGAACAGGATACCATCGAATTTTCGCTGGACTAGACCAAAAACCTCTGTTAATTTTTTCGGGTCGTTCGAAAAATCCAAATTTTTGACAATTTTTTAATCAATTCATCCATATCGCTTTCCGTTATCGCAACAAAGGAGTTGTCCCATTAGCACTCAAAACACCCCTCAAAAGAAACCAGGTCAAAAACCCCACCACGGGAAGGGCCGCCCTCAGCAGCGCATCATTCCTGGCAAGCGTCCGAACCCCGAGCATGCCGGACTTCCTGCCGACGAGAGTGTGGATGAAATGGAATCAATGAGCTTTGATTCTGTTGAGGGCCAGGCGGCATCACCCGAATCCGAGGTGACGCACTCCACTCCTTCATCCGAAGTTCAAGATGGCGAAGCAACACCAAAGCGATCCATGCATTTAAAAGAACTTAAGAACAAAAAAGCCCATGAGTTGATCGAGATGGCGAGCGCTCTTGGCATCGAAAAC
>CANGWP010000152.1 GCA_947457605.1 Bdellovibrionales bacterium
GCTGGCTCAGGGAATTTCATGAGTTCTCGGCCAAGCGGTCCCAGAACATTCAAGGTTTCGCCCAAGCCGTTCAACTGAAGCGAATCAGCTCTGTGATGGGAAATTCTGCTTTTGAGGAAGATTTCTCCGAATACTGGGTGGCGCGTGTATTGTTTGAGCTGAAATTGATGCCCTTGGCCCAACAAGCATTTCAGTCGGTACTCGAAAACACCGAAAACCGTGAACTGAAAAAGGCGTCTTTTTCATGCCTTACCAGAATTCAGATGGTGAATCCTGATCTCAAGGCACCCGATCTTTCGACCGTAGCCCAACTCGCTTGGACCGAAGCTGATTCGGATGTTTTGTTCCTGAACCTCATTGGCAAGGAATCCACCCTTTCCGCTAAACTTTCCCCGGGCCACAAGGGGTTCCTCACTGGGGTCAATGGCCTCAGGAATCGGAAGTATTCGGAAGCCATTCAAGGATTTACCGCATATTTCCAATATCTCCTTACCCATCCAAGAAGCTTCCTTGCGCGCTACCAGGATCAGGCTCACCTCCTTCTCGGACGCGCTCTCTATGCCACAGCCCGATTCAAGGAATCCGCAGATGAGTTCCAAAAGGTGAAGAAGACCTCAAACGAACAAATCGAAGCGCTCTCGAACCTTGCCTGGGCATACCTGCTTCAGGAAAAATACGATGATGCAATCGGCGTGGCCCTCCAACTGCGCTCCGGTGGACTCCGCAATACCTTCGCTCCTGAACCGATCATGGTCTCGGCCATGGCTTTGAATGAGCTCTGCATTTATCCGGAGTCCATCCGGATGGTTCAAGCTTTCGTTAAGGACTATTTGAGCAGCTTCAATTGGTTGAAGAAGAACCCCAACCGCACGGATGGGTACGATCTTACCTTAAAAGCGATCAAGAACGTGCAAGTTGCTCCATCGAAACTTACCACCGAATGGATCCGCCGCCCTGAATTCCTCACCCGCCAGACCGAGATCAATGAAATGATCTCGCATCCAAAACTCATTGCTCAAACCGAGGGGCAGGCTTTTGCGGAACAAGTTCGAATGACCAAGGAATGGGTGACTCGCGCGGCCGCCTTCATTCAGGAAGTAAAGGTTGCGAATCTGAAATTGAAAGTAAATCAAACCCTTGCCCCTGAATTCGCCGATCGCTATGCAACGCTAAAGCGCGACCAAAGAAAACTAAGCCAGTTCTATCGTGCATCGAAAGTATGGAAAGCCCTGGCCCGGAGCTATGAAAAACGTCTGCCCGCGATGCGTGCGGAACTCGTAAAAAAGGTCAATTCCGATTTCAACAAAAAGAACCAAAAACTCCTCGCGGTTTTGCGAAACGTTCGGGACAACTCCGACCTTATCGAGGTTGAGATCTACAATGGAGCAAGTCAGGACATTATCTGGAAGAACGCCCACCCTGATTTTGAAGCCAAAAAGGAAGAACTGATGGAAGAGAAATCAGGTCCCGATCACACCGAAACCTGGAGCTGGGGACACTTTCTTGCATCTGACATTGAAAACTCGGAGGTCTGGGAAGACGAGCTTGGTGCCTTGAAGGCGGACGTTCAAAGTCAATGCAACGCAAAAGAGAAATTCCTGAAACTAAGCCTGATGAAGAGGGAAAAATGAGTACTCAGAATCGATACTATCTTTTCAAATCCGGAAAACTGACTGGGCCGCTATCCCAATCCAAGATCGAGGAGATGCGCTCAAGCGGAAAACTCCTCTCCTACTCCTGGATGATGGATGAAACCACCCAAACCTGGAGCCCCATCGAAGGAATGCCAAGCGAAAACCCCTTCCAGGCCTCCCTTCAGACCTTGAAGGAGCGGATCCTCAGTGGCGCATTCCAGCACCGCGGCAAGGCCTTAAGCGGCGTAGTGAAGGGCATGCATTCCTTTGGGCTTGAAATCCTGATGCCAAAAGACTCGCGGGACTGGAACGGATTGTCCACCTCCACTCCCCTGACCTTGAATCTGGTGGATGAAACTCACCTGAAGACCTCGAATGCCAAGGTCACCTTTCAAGCGGCGGAAGCCACCTCGGAGGGAACCCTGCTTCGATTTTCTTGGCATGAGGCTGCAGCCCCGTTGTAGAATTGAAATCATGGGATGGAATCGTTTATGAAAAGATGGATCTTTTTTGCTTTCGTGCTTTCTTTGCCCCAACTCGGACACGCGGAAACTCAGGCCACACAAAAGACACCTGCCCCATCGCTTGAAGGCGAAGCGGTGGATGTTTCTAAAGTGACCGAGAAATACTGGGCACAGGGCAAGGACTCGGAACTTGGGGTGGTTCAAAACCGCAAGTACTCAAACGAAAAACGATTTGAGATCGACCTTCTGACAGGAAGCCTCTCGTATGATCCATTCCAATCGATTGCAAACTACGGAGGCTCCATCGGCTACTATTTCTCGCAGTACCTCAGCGTGCACGCGATTGCTTGGAGAAACAATGTCAGTGATTCTGCGGCATTCAAGTCCCTAAAAACAGAAGCTCCAACCGCCGACCTCTTCCGAAACACTCCGAAGAGCTTTTATGGACTCCAGGTGAATGAGAACTTCCTTTATGGAAAGGCCTCTCTTCTTGGAAAAATGATCATTTATGTGGATCTGTTTTTGCTGGGCGGTGCCGGCGTCATGAACACCGCAAACGGCAATAGCTTTGCCCCGTTCCTGGGAATCGGTCAGAAGATCCACATCAACCGCAACATCGTCCTGCATCTTGATTATCGGGTGCTCGGCTTCAAGGAAACTGTTAAGAATACCGCTGGAGCTTCTCAAAGCAGAAGCAACACGAGTGACGCGATCACGTTCGGGCTTGGGTATCAGCTTTGAGTTTGATCCGGTAGCCCTCGCCGTATACGGTCTGGATTTCACCCGCAAACTCGGAAATCTTTTTTCGAAGTGAAGTAAGGTGGGCGTCGATCAATCGATCGCTCTTGGATTCGTCCTTCCAAACTGAATCCATGATTCCCTTGCGGCTTACCACTCCCCCATCCGAATCAAGGAGTAGCTCCAGAATTCCGTACTCGACAGGACCCAGATCGATGAGCTTTCCTGAAACAAAAACTTCCTGGCTCCGTTTGTCCATGACCAGATTTCCAAGCTCAAGACGCGAAAGAGGCTTCTTCTGAAAGTCCCGGATTCGAGTGAGTTTCGACTTAATCCTCGCAAGCACTTCGTCAAAATCAAAAGGTTTGGTGATGTAATCATCGGCTCCAAAATCAAATGCCTCAATCCGGTTCGGCGTTGAACTTACGGCAGTGAGCATCAGCACAGGGATGGCGCGGGTCTGTTCGTTCTCCCGGATTCTCTTGACCGCGGTGATTCCGTCCATTCCGGGCATCATCACATCCATCAAAATCACATCAGGATTCAGCTCGCTTGCCATCCGTACAGCTTCAATGCCACTCGCCCCCTCAATGACCTCGTAATGGTCATTCAAAAAATCCCGAAGCACTTCACGCAACAAAGGCTCATCATCCACTACCAAAATTTTTGCTTTTCCCTGCGCCGGACCGGTATTCATGTCTGCAATGCCTTTCGTACGAGCCCTGGATCAACCTCGGACTTCGGAACCTTGAAATCAAACCATGTTCTTACATCGCGGTCCAACCCAATTCCGAGCATGTAATTGTAAACCGCCTTGCGTAAACCAAAACCATAGCGATCATGGTCCACCCCGGACATATCCTCGAATTCCAGGTCGTTCCGAGCAAACTGAACCTCACCCTTTTCCCTGATCCTGACCCCAAACTCCTCCGGAGCAAGTCCGACCGCCGAATGGGCCGTGGTCGAAAACCTGTGCCAAAACGCAGAGCTCAAACAGCCCTCGAGGAACAATTGTCGCACCCTCTCCAGGCTATCGATCGTTTCTTGAGCCGTCTGGGTCGGAAATCCGTACATGAGGTACGCATGCACCAGCACCCCGGACTCCCGGAAGTTCCGGGTGACGCGTGCAACTTGCTCGACCGTGACTCCCTTCTTCATTTTCTTGAGCAAGCGATCGGACGCGACCTCAAGACCTCCCGATACCGCTACACAACCGGCATCGCTCATGAGTGCCGTGAGCTCGCGGGTAAACGTCTTTTCAAACCGGATGTTCCCCCACCAGCTGAAACAAAGCCCCTCCTCTATGAGCTTCTTGGAAAGATCCTTGAGCGCAACCGGAGGAGCGGCCTCATCCACAAAATGAAACCCACTGGAGCCACTTTCGGCCTTAAGCCGCTTCATTCGCTCGATGGTGATCTCGACCGGAGAAAGTTCGTAGCGCTTGATGTAATCAAGAGAAATGTCGCAAAAGCTGCACTGGTGCCAATAGCATCCGTGTGCCAGCATCACTTTGTTCCAATGCAGGTCAGACCAAAAGCGGTGCATCGGATTCAGCATTTCTACAAGGGACAGATATTCTCTGATCGGAAGTCCTTTCAAGGTGGGATATCCGGTTGCGATTTGCGGATGATCATGTTCGGTTTTTGAATTGCAGTACTCCACACTCCCCTTTGCCTTAAGGCCAGGAAGGTAGGTGCGAAGGAGTGATTCCCGACCGATCTCACCCTGAAAATGTTGCAGCAAGAGTTCAAGCGGGCGTTCCCCATCGTCGAGCGTAATGGCATCAACAAGTTCAAAAATGCGCCCATCGCGAAGGGTTCGAAGCTCGGTATTCACATATCCGCCGCCGATTCCGACCTTGATCAAAGGGTTCACTTTCTTGATGGTTTTCGCGATCCGAAGTGCGCCCAACACACAGCCAGGGAATGGAATGGTGATCAAAACGACATCGGGCTTGTGGGTCTCGATGCACTGAAGTGTGAGCACACGGATCATTTCGGCCACAAGGCCATCCTCTGCCGCCAATGCAGAAAGTAGCGGGTCGAAGGTGGGCGCGCTTGCCGCGAGCTTTTCGCCATACCTCGACAACGAAAACTCCGGGTCCACGCCCTTTGAAATCACATCGGTAAGATCATCAATGTAGAGACTTGCCAGATGCTTTGCCTGATCCTGCGTACCCATCAACCCAAAAGCCCAGGCAAGATCTTCCGCCTCGACACTTTGAAACCTCGGGCCCTCCGGCAAAAGAGTACGCGCTGCAATCCTGTGGGCAAGTGTGGGGTCCTTTCCCTGCAAAAAGGAAATCA
>CANGWP010000153.1 GCA_947457605.1 Bdellovibrionales bacterium
CATACGGATTCAGAGGTTTAAGCGTAGGCATCAAAGATTCGGCGTCCAAATAGCCCGCCTCCCCCGCTCCATAGGTTGCGGCAGAGGACGCGTAGATGAACGGGATGCCAAACTCGCAGCAAAGATTCCAAAGCTGCTTTGAATACTCCACATTCACGCGCGTAAGATAATCAATCCGGGTTTCCGTGGTGTCAGAACAGGCTCCCATATGAAACACAGCGGTGACCGGGGTACCTTTTGCTTTCTTTTCCAAAAAAAACTCACGATCCAGAATCACATCTGGCGCGAGTTTTTCGGAAAGGACCAGATCCTGGTGCTCGGCCCGGGTTTCAAAAAACAGCATTTCATCAACACCGATCAACGAATGTCTTTTTTTGGAAAGTTCGCGAGCCAGTTGATAGCCGATGAATCCTGCGGCACCCGTAATGATGATCATGACGACTCAGGAATTCCCGAAGCTTCCGATTTCAAGCGCAGGCGAAGACTGTGCCTTGCTTGAACGAATGGCCACTTCCTGCGCCACCTTTCGTGCGAGCTCCCGGAAAAGTTTTGCAGATTCGGAAGATGGATCCTTCACGACGATGGGTTTTCCTTCGTCTCCACCCTCGCGGACTTTTGGCACGAGCGGCATCTGGGTCAAAAGTGCGGTGTTGAATTTGCGGGAGAGCATCTCGCCGCCGCCCTCGCCAAAAATACGATATTGCTTTCCATCATCGCCCGTAAAGTAGCTCATGTTTTCGACCACTCCGAGGGCCGGGACCTTCACCTTTTCCCACATATTAAGCGCCTTTCGCACATCCTGGAGTGAGATTTCCTGCGGGGTGGTCACGATCACGGCACCCGTCATGGGGAGCATTTGGGCGAGAGAAAGCTGCACATCTCCGGTACCGGGCGGAAGATCCAGCACCAGATAATCAAGCTCACCCCAATTCACCTTCGTGCAAAATTGATTGAGAATGTTATGAAGCATCGGACCGCGCCAGATCACCGGCTGATCGCCTTGAATCAAAAACCCCATCGACATGACCTTCACGTTGTGGCTTGAAGGTGGCATGAACATTTCGCCTTTTTCAGGATCCACATAGAGCTTTGGATTCTCGGTCACTCCCATCATGGTCGGAATGTTCGGCCCATAGATGTCCGCATCCAGAAGCCCGACTCTCGCGCCTTCTAGAGCAAGCGAGGTTGCAAGATTCACAGAAACGGTCGACTTGCCTACTCCACCCTTGCCGCTTGAAACTGCGATGATATGGGCAACACCCGGAATTCCGTTTGCAGCAGTCGCTCCTGTTCCCACCGTACCCCCGCGTTTCACTTCTGCGTCCATGGTGATCTCGACCGTGCTTACACCGGCTACCGTTTTCACAGCGCGCGTAGCATCTTCTTTGATCTGCTCTTTTAAGGGACAAGCAGGCGTGGTGAGGACAATCCGGAAGGAAACCTTCCCGTCTTCAAACACCTTGAGATCCCGGACCATGTTCAGGGTAACGAGGTCTTTTTTCAAATCAGGATCATTCACGGTACGAAGAGCCGCCAAAACTGCATCAAAATCTGCTTTTTTCATGATGGAGGGACTCTAGCAGAGGTGGCCGAGGCCTACAAGGCATGACAAAAGCGAGTGAATGACCGGTACGACGTGGCCTCGATCACTGTGGATGCATTGGAGAAGTGAAAGAGCTTCGACCTTTTGAGAACAGGGACTTACTCCTCGAACATCCTGTTCTTTTCGCTTTAGCCCATCACGGGCCCGCTCAAAAAGTCGTAAGTCCCTGTTCTCAAAAGGCAGGACCTCTGCCTCTTTCTTTCCATCCACAGTGTTCGATGCCAGTTGAGGTCATTTACCCGAGCGACCGGGGATTCTTTGGATTGATCTGGTTTTGGTCGACTCTTGCGAGTCAGGACAGACGAAAGCGAGGCCGCAGGATGCGGCTCGGAGACCAAAACCAGATCAATCCAACGCATTTCCCGATCGCCCGCAGATAGACCCTTTTCAGCAGTCTGTTATGGAAGGAGGGTGCTTGTGAGCTGCAACTTGCCCACATCAAAGTACTGGCTTGCCGCCTTTTTCACGAGCTCCCGGTAGAGGGGCGTTGCGATCTGGGGGGTGCGGGAAAGAATCCAAAGAAACTTGCGATCCGGCGAGCCCACCACCGCGTATTGGTAGTTTGAATCAAGATCAATGATCCAATAATCCCCTGCCGGCGCAAACCAAAAAAACTTTACCTTCAGCTTTGCATTGCTGTCGCGATCCACAATGCGTGCAGAACCACCGATGGATTTGTACTTGCCGGAGGGTTTCTTGCATTCGTTGAACACGCTTACCCGACCATCGTCCATGATCCCATAGGTTGCAGTCGTATCAATCGTGCAGGAACCTTGAAACCGGGTTGGAAAAAAAGCAATCTGGTACCACTTCCCCACGTAGCGCGTGAGATCCACGTAGTCTACGGTCTCGACCGCCGGAAGATCCGGGCCTGGATTCGTTGCGCAAGCAATGCTCGAAGTGAAAAGAACGAGACCCAAAAATGCGTAAAACCCTGACTTCATGGAAGCAGGGTTTAACACGGATTCACATTTTAGTTGAGCGTTTTCCTTCAAATCAATCAAAGAAAAAGGACTTAAGGCTGCTCTGAGATGATCTCGCGGCACGCGTTCATGATGTCCTGCATTTGAGGAACAGAGGCGCTCTCCAGGTTATCGGCAAGCCCGATTCCCGGAACAAACGCCCCGGCGAGAAGCCTTGGCCGCGCATGAAGCCCGTAGAAGTGCTCTTCAATCGTGCGACGAAGGAGATGCTCTCCGAAGTTGGTCACTTCAGTGTCTTCGTTCACAAAGATCACGCGCTTGGTTTTCCGAATCGATTCCGAAATCATCGCCCAGTCATACGGCCAGAGCGTTCTCATGTCGATCACCTCAACCGAGATGCCCTCTTCGCGGAGCTTGTCCGCAACATCGCGTGCGATGAGCACGTGGCGACCATAGGTCACGATCGTGACCTGATTGCCCTCGCGAACGATCTTTCCTTTGCCGATCTCAACCGTATAATCCTGAAGTTCCGGCCACTTGGCTTTCCACTTCGAGCGGTCACCGAGTGGCGCATCGATCATTTCCTTGAGCTGCTTTTTGCCTTCCGCCGTGAGCGGCGGTTCACCTGGAATCTGCTCCTCTCCCTCCACCCGAAGAAGCGCTTTTGGCTTCAGATACATGGTCGGATTCTGATCCTTGATGCACGCAAGCATGAGCCCATAGGCATCCAGCGGGTTTGAAGGCATCACGATCTTGAAGCCCGGAATGTGGGTCATCATCGCATCAAAGGAGTGCGAGTGATAAATGGATCCACGGATCCCGGCTCCGACCGGAGTCATGATCGTAAACGGGGATGGCCAATCGCCATTGGTCGCCCACGTCGACATTCCGCCGAGTTTCAGAAGATCAATGGTGTTGTAGATGTAATCACAGAACTGGATTTCGGCCACAGAGCGGACATTGGCAAATCCAAGTCCGATCGCAGCACCCACGATCCCCCGTTCATCGAGCGGAGAGTTCCAGGTTTTGGTCAAGCCTTGGGTACAAGTGAAAACGCCACCGAGTGGCGGCCCCACATCCTGCCCGAAAATGTGTTCAATGCCGAGATTTTCTTCACCATAATGAAGGGCCATGCGAATGGCCTGTGCCATATTTGCCATTACCAGTACCTCCCTTTTTGACCATAATAAACATGGTCATAGATGGTATCCCCACTTGGGGCGGGTTCGGTTTTCACCTGCTTGCTCTGCTCGAGCATGGTTGCGGTGTAATCCTCGCGAAGTTTGTCCATTTGGGCGCGAGTCATGATTCCTTCTTTTTCAAGGCGTTTTTCAAAGCTCACCAGGCAATCCTCTTCATCGGGGACGAAGTTCGCCCCACTTGCCGAGGAGTGCCCGTAAAGACGGGAAACTCGCGCCTCGAGGAGAAACGGTTTCCGCTCTTCACGGACGTAGGTGATGGCTTCTTCAAGCGCGGTCCAGCTTTCTTCCACGTCATTGCCATTGATCACGGCATTCCGGATTCCAAAGGCGGTTCCCCGGGCCGCAATGCTCTTGCCGCCGAACTGATTGCAGTGCGGAGTTGAAATTCCAACACCATTATTCGTTACAATCATGAGCATTGGAAGAGGCATCACGGGACGAGACGCCCAAACCAGGGCCGAGGCGAAATCACCTTCGGCGGTTCCGGAATCTCCACCGTTTACAATGGTGATTCCTTTGCAGCCTCTTTTGGTCTGACCGATCGCCGAGCCAATTGCAGTCAAATACTGGGTTTCAATGGTGGAAGACACCGGAACTACGTTCCAATCGCGCTTGGAGTAGTGGTTCCCGAAGTTCCGACCGCCGGAGTAAGGGTCGGTCGCTGTGTTCTTCATCTGCCTCATCGAATCGATGGGTTCCGCACCCATGGCAAGCATGATAGGGCTTGACCGGTAATGAAGGTGAAGGAAGTCATGGTCGAGACCAAACCCCTTCTTCACCTGAAGACCGAGGGGAACACTGAACGCTTCCTCTCCCGGACCACCGATCCAGAAATAACCATCGTTTTGTTTGTACATACGGATCAACCGCTCCTCCAGCACGCGTGACTTCACCATCACATCGTGAATCTGGACGAGCTTCTTACGCTCGAGCTTGAATTTCATAGGCGGGAAGAATAGCTGATTTTTATGGTCGGCACAATTCAATTCAGAAAGGTCTCGATGCTTCGAGGCTTTTGCAAAACGATTTGAATTGAATTCAGATCATCGAAAGACATCGAAGAACACTTTTTCGGACTTGATCGAGATTGAATGGCTTCTCGATGTAGTCCACCACTCCCTCATTCCAGGCATCCGTCGCAAGCGTCGGATTGGATCTTCCCGTAATCCAGATCACCGGAATTTCAAGCCCAAGTTCATTCATTCGCTTTAAAAGCCCCATTCCATTCATTTCGGGCATGTTGTAATCCGTGATCAACAGCTGATAGGTGCGGCTTCCAAGCTCGCTCAGGGCCTGAGCGCCATTCTCCACGCACTTGACCTCGACAAGGTCCTCGATCAAGTCCTTAAGGATTTCACGAATCTCCACCTCATCATCTGCAATCAGAACGCGCTTTTTGC
>CANGWP010000154.1 GCA_947457605.1 Bdellovibrionales bacterium
CTGGGGGAAATTCCTCCGGGGGTTTTTATTTGCATGATAAGCTCTGGTTCTTATGTCAGTTCTTCTTAGCATTCACGAACTTAGATTCGCATTTTCGCACCGGGTCCTTTTTGAGGGCCTGACCTTCAGCATTTCCCAGGGCGAAAAGATCGCGCTGATCGGCCGAAACGGAGCCGGAAAATCGACTCTTCTTAAAATCCTCTGCGGGCAGATGGATGCGGATTCCGGCACCGTTGCCCGAGGGCGCGGACTTGTGACGGGGTATCTTCCTCAGACGCCAGAGCTTGATCCTATGCTGAGTGTGCGGGATACGGTCTATCAGGGAGTGCGGAATGAGGAGGATTGGGCCTCGGTGGGAGCTGCTGAGGAGGCCATTTCAAGGCTGTCTCTGAATGCCGAGGCGAAGGTCGGGTCGCTCTCCGGAGGCTGGAAGAAGAAGGTGGCCCTTGCGCGCGAGCTTGCGCGAAATCCGGATGTGCTTTTTTTGGATGAGCCCACCAACCACTTGGATGTGGAGAGTATCCTTTGGCTTGAGGATTATCTTCGATCGAGCTCCAAGAGTCTTGTGATTGTGAGTCATGACCGGGCATTTTTGAATCGCATCGTGAACCGCACGATCGAGGTCGATCGTAGAAATCCGGGCGGAATTCTAAGCGTGGATTCCGGGTATGATGATTTTCTAAAGGTAAAGGAAGAATACCTGGAGGCGCAGGCCTCGCGCGAGGAGTCGCTCAAAAATACCCTCAGGCGCGAAATCGAGTGGCTGAAGCGTGGCGCAAAAGCGCGGACCACAAAGCAAAAAGCACGGATCGACCGGGCTGAGGCGCTCAAGGTCGAAGTGCAGGATCTTGGGGTGAAGAATCGCGACCATTCCGTGAAGCTTGAGTGGGAGAATGCCGAGCGGAATGCCAAGAAGCTTGTCGAGATGAAGGGCGTTTCCAAAAGTTATGGAGATCAAGTGCTGATTCGCGGGCTTGATTTGTTGATCACGCCGCGCTCAAGGATCGGACTGATTGGAAGAAATGGAACCGGAAAGACCACGCTGATCAAACTCATTGCGGGGGTCGAGGCACCGGACTCGGGCGAGATCAAGCGCGCGGATTCGCTTCAGGTTCTTTATTTTGAGCAAAATCGCGAGACACTCGATCCGAATGTGAGTGTGCTCAAAACCGTTTGCCCTTATGGTGAGACTGTGGAGTTTCAGGGCAAGAAGCTTCATGTGAGGTCCTACCTTGATCGCTTCTTGTTCTCGGGCCCCGATGTGGATGTGTTGGTCGGAAAGCTTTCGGGTGGAGAGCAGGCAAGGCTGTTGCTTGCGAGGCTCATGCTGAGACCTGCGAATCTGCTGGTTCTGGATGAGCCGACCAATGATCTTGATTTTCAAACGCTCGGAGTCCTTGAAGATTGTCTTGAGGAGTTTCCGGGGGCCGTGATTCTGGTCACCCATGATCGGAGATTCATGGATGAGGTTTGCAATCAGGTGATTTCGATTCCGGAATACATCCAGTTCTCGGATCTCAGTCAGTGGGAAAAGTGGTTTCGAGCGAGTCTTAAGGAATCAGCGCTTGCAAAAAAGAACCAGGTCGAATCCAAGACTGTCGCAAGTTCCGCTGAAGGAGCCGGAAAAAAGAAAAAGCTTTCCTACAAGGAACAACTTGAGTTCGACAAGATGGAGAGCGTGATTCTTGAAAAAGAAACCCGCATTGCGGAGCTCGAGGAACAGTCAGGAAAGCCCGAGTTACTCACGAATTCATTGAAGCTCACGGAACTTACGCGAGAAATGGGTGAGCTTCAAACCGAGGTCGAGCGCTTGTATGCGAGATGGGCTGAGCTTGAGGGGAAAGTCACGAATTGACACGAGTCGATTGAGTGCCGGCTGGCATTTAGCAAACCCGTCTCGTCCGAATTGCGGTCTTCAGCTGTTCTATCGAACGGATCAGGTCATCGGTGATGGGCTGGTTCAGATCCACAATGAGGTATCCCAGGTCCTGATCCGTGTGAAGGCTTTGGGCCTGAATGTTCGCGCCATACTCGGACAAAATGCGGTTGATGTCCTTCAAGACTCCCTTCACGTTCTGGTGCACATTGGTAAGCCGGGTGTTTCCGCGGTCAAGCGGCACATCGACTTGCGGGAAATTTACGGATCTCAACGTTGAGCCGGTTTGGGCAAAGCGGATCAGGGTCGATGCAACTTCGCGGCCGATGTTGACTTGCGCTTCTTCGGTGGCACCCCCGATGTGGGGAGTCAGAATCACATTTTCCACACCCTTGAGCGGGGACGGATATCCGTTTTGATTGTTCTCGGGTTCCTCGGGGTAAACATCAAGCGCGCAGCCGCCAAGATGCTTTGATCGGACCGCCTCTTCAAGAGCCGGGATGACGACCACATCTCCTCGGGATGCATTGATGAGGCATGCGCCTTGTTTCATTTTGGAAAGCTCATCCTTTCCGATCATATTGCGAGTCGAATCGGTCGCAGGAACATGGAGGGTGACGAAGTCGGCTGTCTCGAGGACTTCATCGAGTGTCGACATGGGTTTTGCGTTTCCAAGGGGAAGCTTTGAAATGATGTCGTAAAACACCACGCGCATCCCGAAGGCTTCAGCAAGATAAGATACCTGAGAGCCGATGTTTCCATAGCCCACGATGCCAAGCGTTTTGCCGCGAACCTCAAAGCATTGGGCCGAGCTCTTGTTCCAGACCCCCTGATGCATCTCGATGTTGCGCGTGCCTAGCTTGCGCGAGAGCATCACGATTTCGGCAAGCACCATTTCGGCCACACTCCGGGTGTTGCTGAATGGAGCATTGAACACCACGACTCCGTGATCACGCGCGGCTTTTAGATCAACCTGGTTTGTGCCCACGCAAAAACAACCAACAGTTGCGACGCTCTTTGCAGCCTCGAAGACCTTACGGGTGAGATAGGTTTTGCTTCGAATTCCAAGAATGTCGTATCCTGGGAGCTTTGCAATGAGTTCGTCCTCGGTGAGTGCGCCCTTTAATGAATCCACTTTAAAACCGTCTTTTAAAAAAAGATCACGTGCCAAAGGATGAATGTTTTCAAGGAGAAGTACTTTCTGCATAGGGTAAACTTTAGCACAGTACTGTGTAAAATGGGACACACTTTTCCTCATGGATTCGAGGGGTTAGTATCTAAAAGTATGAGTTTAGGGGCGGAAATTGCGATTCTTTGTTCGGCACTGGGGACCTTGGTGTCGTTGGTGATCTCTTGATCAAATTTTGCTAGTGTCCTGGGAATGGCGTTTTTCTCTGAAAAACCTTTTTCTTTGGCGGCGGAGTTCAAACCGACGGGCGATCAGCCCGAGGCGATCGAGAAACTCGTTCGCGGGATTCAGTCAAAGTCTGCGTCCCAAGTCCTGCTGGGAGTGACCGGCTCCGGGAAAACCTTCACCATGGCAAATGTGATTGCCCGGGTGAATCGGCCGACGCTGATTCTTTGCCACAACAAGACCCTCGCAGCTCAGCTCTATACCGAGTTCAAGGAATTTTTCCCCGACAATGCGGTCGAATACTTTGTCAGTTACTATGATTACTACCAGCCCGAGGCGTACATCCCCTCGACTGACACTTACATTGAAAAAGATTCCCAAATCAATGACGAGATCGACAAGCTCAGGCACTCTGCCACCCGGTCATTGCTTGAGCGAAATGACGTGATCATTGTTTCGTCGGTTTCCTGCATCTATGGTCTTGGAAGTCCCGAGGCCTATGAAGGATTGATCCTGCATCTTGAAACGGGGAAGGAGTACAAGCGCCAGGAAGTGCTGAAGAAGCTTCTTGAGATTCAGTACAAGAGAAACGACATTGATTTTCATCGGGGGACGTTCCGGGTGCGGGGAGAGGTGGTTGAGATTTACCCCGCGTACGAGGAAGAGGTGGCGATCCGCCTTGAGTTTTTCGGGGATGAGATCGAGGCGATCTCGACCTTTGACCCGCTCCGCGGGATTCGGTACGAGAAGATTCCAAAGGTTACGATCTATCCTGCCAGCCACTATGTCACAACTCTCGACAACCGAAAGCGCGCGATGGATTCGATCCGGGCGGAACTCAAGGATCGCCTGCAGGAGCTGAATGCCCAGAACAAATTGGTTGAGGCGCAGAGGCTTTCCCAGCGTACGCTTTTTGATCTCGAGATGATGGAGCAGATCGGATTCTGTCAGGGCATTGAAAACTATTCGCGGCACCTTACGGGCCGGAATCCCGGCGATCCGCCGCCGACGCTCATGGATTATTTTCCTAAAAACTGGCTTTGTTTTGTGGATGAGAGCCATGTGACCGTCTCCCAGATCGGGGGAATGTACCGGGGCGATCGTGCGCGAAAGATGAATCTTGTCGAGCACGGATTCAGGCTCCCGAGTGCGCTCGACAATCGACCGCTCAATTTCGAGGAGTGGGAAAAGATCCTGGGCCAGTGTGTGTATGTATCGGCAACGCCCGGGGATTATGAGCTGAAGCTCACGAATGGCGATGTGGCCCAGCAGGTGATCCGTCCGACTGGGTTACTTGATCCGATCGTTGAAGTGCGGGGGGCGCAAACGCAGGTGGATGATCTGTTGAACGAGATCCGCATCCGCGTTGAGCGAAATGAGCGCGTGTTGGTGACCACGCTTACGAAGCGCCTGGCCGAAGACCTGACCCGGTACTACACCGAGAAGAAGGTAAAGGTGAAGTACTTGCACTCTGACATCGAGACCCTGGAGCGGGTCGAGATTCTGCGGGATCTTCGCCTTGGAACCTTTGATGTACTGATCGGGATCAATCTGCTTCGGGAGGGGCTCGATCTTCCGGAAGTTTCGCTCGTTGCGATCATGGATGCGGACAAAGAAGGATTTTTGCGATCCGAGCGCTCTCTCATTCAGACCATCGGGCGGGCCGCGCGAAATGCGAACGGATTTGTGATCCTGTACGCGGACAAGGTCACGGGTTCGATGCAAATTGCCATGCGGGAAACTGCGCGAAGGCGGGAAATCCAGGAAAAGTACAACTGCGACCACGGGATCATCCCCCAGACGATTCAAAAGAAAATCGCAGAGAGAATCGAGGCCGAGAGTGATTCGGTATTGGGGCAGGGGCTTTGGCCTTCGGCTGCGGCGCGATC
>CANGWP010000155.1 GCA_947457605.1 Bdellovibrionales bacterium
ACATCAAGATTCTTCCGGGCGACAAGGTGACAGTAGAGCTGTCACCCTACGACCTCACTAGAGGCAGGATCACGTACCGCGCAAAGTAAGGTTTTGATTTAACAGTTAATTTTGTATGTAAGGAGCAGTTATGAAGGTAAGAGCGTCAGTTAAAAAGATTTGCATGAAATGCAAGGTAGTTCGTCGGAAGGGTGTGGTTCGCATCATTTGTGAAAATCCCCGCCACAAGCAAAGACAGGGATAATTAAGGGTTTTTCGGGATTTCCGGAAAGAGTTTTTTCGGGCTTGACTTATTGTGTTGGGCTGCATAATACACTCCTTCCACTCTCACATCGAATAGTAATCGTTACGAAAGGGTAATACAGTGGCTCGTATAGCTGGAATCGACTTGCCTAAAAATAAACGCGCTGAAATCGGCCTGACCTATATCTTGGGAATCGGCCGCTCCACATCGAAAAAGATGCTGGAATCCGCGAAGATTGATCTCAATAAGAAGATTGAAGAACTGACCGAAGCGGAAGTTGCGAAGATCCGTGACTTTATCGACAAGAACCTCAAGGTGGAAGGTGATTTGCGCCGGGATACCAGCATGAACATCAAGCGCCTGGTGGATCTGGGTTGCTATCGCGGTGTGCGACACAAGAAGGGTCTCCCTGTTCGCGGTCAGCGCACGCACTCCAATGCCCGCACTCGCAAAGGGCCTGCAGTTGCGATCGCAGGGAAAAAATCCATCAAGGCGATGAAGTAAGCAGTAAGGACTGGAACAAAATACCATGAGCGATAATAAGACAGTAAAAACAGAAACTGCGACAGAAGAGTCGACAGAGAAAAAAGTGGTGAAGGCGCCAACTTCCAAGAAGAGTGTTTCTACCGGGAAGGCTTTCATTCTCTCCACATTTAACAACACGATCATCACTCTGACCGACCAGATGGGAAATGCCATCGCATGGTCAAGTGCAGGTCACAAAGGGTTCCGCGGATCCCGTAAAAACACTCCTTTCGCAGCACAGGTTGCCGGCGAAGAAGCGGCACGCAAAGCCTATGACATGGGTCTTCGCAGTGTGAGTGTTTACGTGAGCGGCCCTGGTTCAGGACGTGAGTCTGCTCTCCGTGCAATGTCACTTGCCGGACTTCGGGTGACTTACATAGAGGATACGACTCCAATTCCACATAACGGATGCCGTCCTCCGAAGCGTAGAAGGGTTTAAGGGAGATTATCATGGCTCGTTATAGTGGTGCAGTATGTCGTTTTTGTCGTCGTGAAAACCAGAAGCTCTTTTTGAAGGGCGACCGGTGTTTCACTGAGAAGTGTTCCTTTGAGCGTCGCGCGTATCCGCCAGGGCAGCACGGTCAGGGTAGAATCAAGTTTTCTGAATTCGGACTTCAGCTTCGTGAGAAGCAAAAGGTTCGTCGGATGTACGGACTTCTTGAGAAACAGTTCCGCAACTTGTTTGCCAAGGCAGACCGGATCCGCGGGATCACCGGTGAGAATTTCCTGGGTATGCTCGAGCGCCGTTTGGACAACGTGGTTTTTCGTGCTGGCTTTGCAAACAGCCGCTCTGAAGCCCGTCAGCTCGTTCGTCACGGTCACTTCCTCGTCAATGGCAAGCGTGTGAACATTCCGTCGCTACAAATCAACAAGGGTGATGAAGTAGTGGTTCGTGAAAAGAGTCACAACCTGATTCAGATCAAGTCCGCGATCGAAGCTTCCAAGCGTCGCGAAATCCCTCAGTGGATCGAGATGAGCCCGGCTGATTACCGAGCCAAAGTTCGCGATCTTCCTGCACGGGATGATATCACCGCTCCAATCGAAGAGCGTCTGATCGTAGAATTGTACTCGAAGTAATTTTTCGGGGATCCGAGCCTGATTCGGGCTTGGGTCCCTTCTTTGTTTTTGAAATTTTTAACCTGAGAAGTAGCTGGAGAATCACATTATGATCGAAAGAAACTGGAGAGATCTGATCAAGCCAAAGGCCCTGGATGTTGAGAAAGAATCTCTGACCGAGGCGTATGGTAAGTTCATTGCTAGACCGCTTGAGCGTGGATTCGGGCTCACATTGGGGAACTCCCTTCGTAGGGTCCTCTTGTCCTCCCTTCAGGGTGCTGCGATCACCTCCATCAAGATTGATGGCGTAGTTCATGAATTCTCCACTCTTGAAGGTGTACGCGAAGACGTAGTCGAGATCATCCTGAACCTGAAGGAAATCCGCTTCAAGTCTTTCACTGAAAAAGCCACTGTTGCGATCAATTTCCAGGGTCCAGGCGAAGTTTTCGCAAAAGACATCATTTGCTCAGACCAGGTTCTGGTCATGAATCCAGAGCACAAGATTTGTACCGTTGAAGGCAAGGTGAACCTCAAGGCCGAGATGCGTGTAGAAATGGGTCGCGGGTATCGTGCTGCTGAGAACAATAAATCTGCGGATTTGCCAGTAGGCTGGATTCCAGTAGATAGCTTTTTCTCTCCAGTACGGCGCGTAAATTACAATGTAACCCAGAGTCGTGTTGGTCAGCGTACCGATTTCGACAAACTCACTCTTGAGCTTTGGACCGATGGTTCTGTAAAGCCTGACGATGCAGTTGCTCTTGGCTCCAAGATCCTGAAGGATCAACTTTCTGTATTCCTCAATTTCGAGGAAGAGCCAGAAATGGTTGCTGAGATCCAAACTGAGAAGGGTTCACAGTTCAATCCGAACCTTTACCGGTCGGTGGAAGAACTCGAGCTTTCTGTTCGCTCGGCGAACTGCCTCCAAAACGCGAACATTCGTTACATTTATGAACTCGTTCAGCGCACGGAAGCTGAAATGCTCAAGACCAAGAACTTTGGTCGCAAGTCCCTGAACGAGATCAAGGAAATCCTTGGCGAAATGGGCCTGAGCCTTGGAATGAAGCTCGATGGATTTGTGGCACCTGCCCAAGGTTCCAAGCCAGCGGTTGAAGCCACCAGCGTGGCCGGTGGGGATGAAGCAGATATGGACTTCGAAGGCGGCGATGCTGAAGACTTCGGAGATGAAGACTCAGAAGAGTAATCGGAAGAGTAAGAAGTAGGAAAAAGTTATGAGACACGGAGTAGACGGAAGAAAATTCGGCAGGAACACCTCTCATCGGGTGGCCATGCTACAAAATCTGGCAAACAATCTGATCAAACAAGAGCAGATTGTTACCACCATTGAAAAGGCGAAAGAGACCCGCCGCGTGACTGAGAAGCTGATCACACTTGCAAAGCGTGACACTTTGAACTCCCGCAGGCTTGCGTTCGCTCGCACTCGCGACAATGACGTGGTTTCAAAGCTTTTCAGCGAACTTACCGAGCGCTACAAGGCTCGCAATGGCGGTTACACTCGGATCGTGAAGATCTCCGAGCGTCGCTGGGGTGATGCTGCGAAAATGGCGATGATCGAACTTGTCGATCACCCTAAGCTTGATCGTAAGAAGAAGGCCAAAGCCGCTCCTGCAGAAGGGGCTGAGGCCGCTGCAACTGATACTGCGACTTCGGACCCGTTCAACAAGTTCCGTAAGATCTTCGCAGGCGGAAAGAAAACCGCTGCTCAGAAGGAAGCAAAGGCTGCGAAAGCTCCTGCGGCTGAAAAGGCTGAGAAAGCTGCTGCCCCTAAAAAGGCTGCTGCAAAGAAGCCTGCTGCGAAAAAGACTGAGAAGTAATTTCTTCGAAAGGTATTCTGAAAAGGCATCCGTGGGCGTTCCCCCGGGTGCCTTTTTCTTTTGGTCAGCCCACAAGTCTTCGCAAAGCCCAGATTCCAAGCAGGAGCAATAGAGCGCCCATTCCGGTCATGATTGCTTTGATCCAGTGATTCTTGAAGCGGGAGTGATTTCGTTTGATGAGGTCAAGCATGAGAACAAACCAAAGACCGGTTCCAATCCATACCCCGAAGGCAAAAGAACTGCCTGATTCCGTTGTGTAGGGGAAGGCCGCCATTCCATGGAGGGATGCGATTACCGTGGTCCAGGTGGCAAGCAAGGTTGGATTCACGATGCTCACACCAAATCCCAAGAGGAAGGCTCCTCGGCCTTTTTCCTTGGGGGTGGGCTCGCTTTCTGCCCATCGGGCTGGCTTCGCTCTGCAAAAATAAATTCCAAGCATGATCAGGATGATTCCGGCCATTGCCGACATGGAGCTTTCGAAATACGGAATCGATTTGAAAAAAAGCTCAAAGCCCAGAAATGCAAGGAGCACATACATGGCCTCGGCCAGCCCTGCGCCAAAGCCCAAGGCCCGACCCTTCTTGAATTGCCGTTTCAGGCCGTAGCGAAGCACAAGTGCCGAAACGGGGCCTGCAATCGGCATTGCGCCCGCGAATCCAAGGAATGCTCCAATCAGGAGTGGTTTGATCATCGCATCAATTCTCGCATGTTTGGCTCAAAGGGTGGAGATCCAGACAATCACTTGAACGTGACCGGATGGGATTTTCTTGTTCCCTTGCATGAGTCGTTTGTACCAGCTCATGTTCGCATAGGCGATCGTGTTGGTTTGAGCGGAAGGGGCTTTTCTTTGGATTTCCGCGATCACGTTCTCGAGCTTGGTTTTCAGTTCAAGGAGGCGCTCTGTTTCCAGCATGAAATCGAGTTGAATTCCTCCTGGCACATTGAGGGGCTTTTGACCTTCAATCCCCATCTGGCCCAGGATCCCAAGAATTCCTTCTTCGATCTCAGTCGTCGCAGACCCGGTAAAGGAGAACCGCCAGGTCTCTCCCTGGCTCACCTTGGGCTGGCGTTTTTGAGAGGGGGCATCACTGCTGCTCTTGGTGACGGGTTCTTCCTGAGAGTCCATCTGCTCACTTAGAATCGGAGGTTTCGGTTCTTTTGAGGTGCCTTCGGGCGCCGGTGAGTCAACGAGTGCGCTTTCAATCAGGTATTCGTTGATTCTCGATTGAATCGAGGATTCATATCGATTCCGAACTTCCGGAATCACCCAAAGGAGACCGAGCAACAAAGACAGGACAAAAATGGTTTCGAGCAGAAATCGCGCAGCCATGGGCAGTGCTTG
>CANGWP010000156.1 GCA_947457605.1 Bdellovibrionales bacterium
GTACGGCGAATGAGCGTTAGGCTTTAAATAAAAAAGAATTGAGAATTAGGGTAAGAAAGTTCAAGGAGTAAATCATGCCTCGCGCAAAACGTGGATTTAAACGTCGTCGTCGTCACAATAAACTTCGCAATAAAGCAGAAGGTTTCGTACTCGGATTGGGAAGCCAGATCCGCAGAACATCCGAAGCCATTGATCGTGCTGGCGTGTATGCCTTCCGCGATCGTCGCGTAAAGAAGCGTGACTTTCGTGGACTCTGGATTGCCCGGATGTCTGCTGCTGCATACTCAAGCGACATCAGCTACAGCCGTTTGATTGCGGCACTCAAAAAAGCGCAAGTGGTTCTGAACCGCAAGATGCTCTCTGAGATCGCAATTCACGATCCAAAAGCATTCGAAGCTTTGGTGAGCAAGGTTCGCAATCTCGCTCCTGCAATCTAACGAAAGTCCGCGAAAGCGGCTTAGGCCCTGAAATATTTGATTTTTTTGCAAAGGCTCCTTCTCAACAGAAGGGGCCTTTGTTATTTTGTGGCCCATCATGAGCGTCCATTCCGAGATCGAAGAAAAGGGCAAAGCCGCATTAAATCAAATCCTTGAGGCGAGCAGCCTTGAGCAACTCGACGGCTTTCGCGTGTCTGTCCTTGGAAAAAAGGGCGCGCTGAGCGAGGCACTAAAGCAATTGGGCCAGGTTCCCGCGGAAGAGCGTCCAAAACTCGGTGCGCTTGCAAATGAGTGGAAGACCAGGATCGAGTCTGCGATCGAGTCGAAAAAGGCAGATCTCGAATCCCAAAAGATCGAAGCGGACTTAAAAAAAACGCGCATCGATGTCACGCTCCCTGCGCGCAGGGTTCACTTGGGCGCGCTTCATCCCATCACAAAAACCATTCGAAAAATTTCTGAAACTCTTGGCCGCATCGGTTTTGATGTTACCACGGGGCCTGAAGTCGAAACCGACTTCATGAATTTTGAAGCGGTGAACATTCCAAAAGATCATCCCGCGCGCGACATGCAGGATACGTTTTTCCTGGGACCTGGAGTCGTGCTGAGATCCCAGACCTCTCCGGTTCAAATGCGAACCATGCGGGAAGAAAAATGGCCCGTTCGCATTTTGTGCCCGGGCGCGGTCTATCGCTGCGATTCGGATGCGACCCATTCTCCGATGTTTCATCAGATCGAAGGTCTTTGGGTGGATAAAAAAGTTTCCATGGCGGATTTGAAGGGGGTTCTTGATTTCTTTGCGAAAGAAACCTTCGGCTCGCAGGTGAAGATCCGTCTTCGTCCAAGTTACTTTCCATTCGTGGAGCCGGGCGCTGAAGTCGATGTGAGTTGTGCAATTTGTGCCGGACGAAACCCTCACTGCCAGGTGTGCAAGGGAACAGGATGGCTCGAAATCCTTGGCGCCGGCATGGTTCACCCACGGCTCTTTGAGCTTGCCGGATACTCGCCAAATGAGGTGGGCGGATTTGCATTCGGGATGGGAGTCGAGCGGATCGCAATGCTCCTGCACGACATTCCGGATCTCAGACTCATGTTCCAGGGTGATGAACGGTTTTTGAAACAATTCTAAGAGAATAGAACGATGAAGATTTCCTACAATTGGCTTGGTGAATGGGTGGATTTGAGTTCGTTCAAGAGTCCGAAAGAGGTTGCGGATGTCTTGACCGCACGCGGTCTTGAGGTCGAGAGCATCGAGTCCCAAAGCAAGGGGCTTGAAAAAGTGGTCACAGGCCAGATCATTTTAAAAGACAAGCATCCGGAAGCCGACCGGCTTTCGCTTTGCAAAGTGAACGTGGGTGCGGGATCCGAGTACCTCGACATCGTGTGCGGAGCCCAGAATCACAAACAAGGCGACATGGTGGCGGTGGCGATGGTGGGTGCGAATCTGCCAAACGGCATGAAGATCGACAAGGGCAAGATCCGCGGAGTGGTTTCGATGGGCATGCTCTGCTCGGAGGCCGAGCTTGGATTCAAAAAAGAATCCGATGGAATCCTGATCCTTCCGCCGAAAACTCCAATCGGTTGGAAGCTTGCCGACGTGCTCGGGCTTGATGACACGATTTTCGAAATCAAACTTACCGCAAATCGCGGAGATTGCTTGAGTCACCGCGGGATCGCGCGCGAAATTGCCGCAGCCCTTGGTCTGCCACTCAAGGCCCCGAAGGTGCGTGAGTTTACCGGAAAGGGATCTCCGATCCGGGTTGAGCTTGATGCGGGCGAGGATGCTCCTCAGTTTTTTGGGGCCTACATGGCCGGCGTAAAGGTCGGACCGTCGCCTGGCTGGCTCAAGACGAGACTTGAATCGATAGGCCAGCGATCCATCAACAACTTGGTTGATGTGAGCAACTTTCTCATGTTCGAATACGGGTTCCCGGTACACATTTATGATGCCGACAAGATCCGCGGGCAAGTGATCCGCGTGCGGAAATCAAAGTCCGGCGAAACCCTCCCGCTTTTGGATGGAGGCGAGATCACTCTTACGGGTGAGGAAATTCTCATCACCGATGGCGAGCGCCCCATTGGTCTGGCCGGAGTCATGGGTGGGGGGAATTCCGAGGTGAGTGAGGAAACCAAGAACGTGTTTTTGGAGTGCGCGGAGTTCAATCCGACGCTGGTTCGGCGTGCGGCGTTTCGGTTTTCGAGGCGCTCTGAGGCTTCTCTTCGGTTCGAGAAGGGCATCGATCCCAGAGGTCATCGCGAAGCGACCGGCAGGCTCATGGACCTCGTGGTGAAGCTTGGCAGTGGCGAGCCCGCTGGCGAAGCGATGGCTGAACTTCCCTCGCGCGCAGGGTTCAAACCAAAGACGATTGAAACCTCAGGATCTTTTTTGAATTCATTCCTGGGCACCTCGATTGCACGCGAAAAAATGGTGCGCGTATTTCAGTCTCTTGGGATTGGTGTCGAGCAGATGGGCGAGGACGGCTTGCAGCTTACCCCTCCGACCTATCGATTGGATCTCACCATCAAAGAGGATTACGCAGAAGAGCTTGCCCGTACCATCGGCTATGACGCCATTCCCTCCACCATTCCTGTGCTTACAGGCGCGCCAAAAGGCAGAAAAGGGGATCCGAAACGCCATCGTCTGGTGACCATGGACCGGATCAAGGATGCTCTTTCAGGTCTTGGTCTCAGGGAGGCGCTGACGTATTCCTTTCAGAGTGAGGCGTGGCTCTCAAAATTTGGAATGAAGTCGAGTGTGAAAATCCTGAACCCCCTCTCGGAGGAGCAGGGGTATCTGGTGCCATCCCTTTTGCCGGGAATCCTTAGGGCCTATCAGGAAAACGAGCGCCATCACTTCGGATCAGAGCCCCTTGCTGTCAGGCTCTTTGAGGTAAGACCTGTGTTTTCGTTTTCGGGCGATAAAATTGAAGCCAAAGGTGACTCTGAAACCGGAGTCGTTGAGAAATTCAGGCTCTCATTTTTGCTTTCGGGGCCGAGGCTTGATCAGGCACTAAAATCCGAGCGGGGCGAGGTGGACTTCTTTGATCTGAAAGCGGTGATTGAGTCGCTCTTTGATCAGCTGAAAACCAAGGGGATTCGAACCCGCGCTGCCGATTCCACGATTCTCGGGGCCCAGAACCACCTCTATCATCCCGGCCAAACCCTTCAGATCACAGCGGGCAAGGACCCGGTCGGGTTCATCGGACGGATTCACCCAAGACTCGAGTCCGAGCTTAAGCTTGCAAGACCAGTATTTTGGGGAGAGATCGAACTTGAGCCAGTCATGGGCTTGACTCCCGAAAAAGAGACCTCCTTTAAGGTCTGGTCCGGTTTTCCGACCATGGAGCGGGATTTCGCCCTTCTGGTCGAGGATACCGTCGCCTCGGAGAGCCTAGTACAAAGTGCATTAAAATCGGGGAAGCCCATTGCAAAAGTCGTAAAGATTTTTGATACTTACAAGGGAGCTCACATACCGGAAGGCAAGATCAGCATCGGAGTACGGGTGATCTTTTCGGATGAGTCAAAGAGCCTGGAAGAAAAGCAAGTCGATCAATGTGCGGAGCAGATCGTCCAGAAATGGAAAGACGAGTTCCAAGCAAGCTTGCGATAAGAATTTTGGAGGATGACCTGTGGCATTAACAAAAGCGGATTTAGTGGATTCAATTCATGAAAAGATCGGGTTCTCAAAGAAGGAAGCTGCCGATATCGTGGAGTTGATCTTCGACACCATCAAAGGTGCATTGACCGACGGGGACAAGATCAAGATTTCGGGGTTTGGGAATTTTGTGGTCCGCGAAAAGCGCGCGCGCACAGGACGCAATCCTCAAACCGGACAGGCGATCGAGATTTCCGCGCGTCGTGTTCTGACCTTCAAGCCATCCCAGGTCCTTCGGACTGATGTGAACGATACACTCAAGGGCAAGGCCATCACGGAAGAAATGATCCGTAGACGCAACCACAAGGATGATGAGGACGAGGAATAAGAGTGAACGGATTGATTCCGGACAGGACGTTTTTCCGAATCGGTGATGTCGCAAAGATTCTCGAACTGAAAACCTACGTGATTCGTTTCTGGGAGGGGGAGTTCCCCTTTCTTGCTCCCGACAAGGGCCCGAGCGGCCAGCGTGTGTATCGCAGGTCCCAAATCGAATCCTTGATTCTTGTGAAACATCTTCTTCATGTGGAGCGCTATTCGATTGAGGGCGCAAAGAAGCGGATCACCGAGCTTCGAAAATCCGGAAAATTGAAAGAGATGATGAAAGAAATCTCTGCTTCTTCACCGGTTGAAAAGGACGAAGCTCCCATCGGGCCAGGATCAGTGATTCCAAAAAATCGAATTGAGTCACTCGAATCAAAAATCGAAGAACTTCAGAATCTCATCCGCGATCCGAAGTCCGCGGGTCTGGATGTTCCGGGTCTGAAATCATTTTAACCGGGCGTTGAAACACGCAGAGA
>CANGWP010000157.1 GCA_947457605.1 Bdellovibrionales bacterium
AATCCTTTTGAGGAGGAAGGGGCCGGCGACTCCATCCCTTTGATGAGTCTTGGGACGGCCAAGCGTCTGGAGCCCGAAATCATCGAAGTTGAACTCAAGGCCGATGACCAGGTTTTCATTGAAACCGTGGGTGTCGGAAAGCGACTCCGGGAGGCAATCGGAAGAATTGCGGGACCTTCTGTTTTAAGTCAATTGGTTGACGAGGCGCGGCCGGAAATTCAGTCCAATGCATCCCTGATCTGGCTTGGGTTTTAATTATACAAGCTTCGTGTAATAATGTTCGAAGGGAGGGGGGAGCATGAAAAAACGATCAAAGGAATCGGGACAAGCGGTACTGGAATACATGATTCTGCTGTCCATCACTCTCGCCATCGTCGTGGGTTTCGCAAAAAACATGACTGGAATTTTTGACAAGGCTGCCCCGAAAATTGGCGGGAATTTCGAGCGTCAGCTTCGAGCGGGTGCTGCTCCGGCCGGGTTATGGAAAGAATGAACCGTTCAGGCCAGGCCATTGCAGAGTATGTGATCCTTCTTGCGATTGTGGTTCTCATCTACACGGCACTTTTGAAAAGTCTCGGAGGCAGCGCCTCTTTTGATGCATTCAAAAAACCATTCGTCGAGCAGTACAAATACACCTACCGGTACGGGCATCCCGATGCCCGGGGTCAAGACGATGGCGGTCCGAAACTGATTCCCCAGTACAGCGATCCCGACGGGAGTTCGCAAAACTTCAGAATTTTCATCAATCCGTCGAAACAGTAGAGGGATGGAGAAGAAAGTGCAAAACAGGATTCAAGGTCAGGCTCTCATGGAGTTTGTGCTCGGACTCATGGTGGTCTTTTCTTTCTTCTTTTTCTTCATCCGCATGTCGGCTTTGTTTGCGATTGCAAATTACATTCACTACGCAACATTCATGGCGGCCCGCGCCTATTCCTCCGGTTCTGATTTGCCTGAGGAGCGCGCAAAAGAGGTTCTCGATGCCACTGTCTCGGGAAAATTCAAGTCCTTGATTTCCACCAAGGATCAACCCTTGATCGGAGGCGGCCCTTACTTTCAGGTGGATAGTAAAATGGATTTCTGGAATCAGGGGGTATCCTTTCCTTTCAAGGCGAAGCTGACCATGCACCCCTTTACGCCAAAGGGGCAGGCGATTGAAATGGACCTGGTTTCGGAGAGCTGGATGCCTTCCAATCCAACCCAGGCGGAATGTTCGCAGCTTAGGAGTTCGATGGCCAGCAAGGTTGTCGGGGTGACCAATGTGGTCGTGGAGTGGGACAATGGATGCTAAGGGACAAAGCATTCTTGAGATCGTGGTTGTCCTTCCCTTCCTGTTCATTCTGGTGGGGATGTTGTTCCGCTTGAATATGGGACTTCAGATGGCAATCAACAATGTTCAGTTTTCTCGCTCCCAGCTTTACGTTCTTACTGCGAATTCACCAGAATATCCGCGTCTTTCCTTCCGGCATAAGTTCCCTGGTTTCCCTCGCCCTTTTTCGGATATGGAGCAAGACATGATGGTTATTGGGGTTTCGGATCCCAGCGTTCTAACGAGTGGACCCGATGATGGGATAATGCCGGCAATACCCCAAAAACAAAAGATCACAAGGGCAGGAGTCGCAGGGGGAAGCGAGGATGCCGGCGAGGTTGAGAAAAGGACAAATGTACGGGTGAGAGAGACCTCGGCCATCTGCACCCAAATGAACTCAATCAACAAGGGAGTGGGTTTCGACTCCTTCGGAGTGACGGCATTGAAGGGCAATCGCTGGCCGTTTGGAAAGCTGGTTTGCCAGTACGAGAAGAGATGGATCGGAGATTACGATGAATAGCAAAACAATGGGGCTTTCCGTCATCATGGCGGGTTTCGCGGTGTTCTTTGTGTTGACTTCGGTTCAAAGTATCGAGGATAACGCCAAGACCCGATTCGGAAACGAAATCACCGTTCTGGTTGCTCGTGAAGACATCAAAGAGATGGAGACCTTGGTCGAGAGCATGGTTGAGCCCAAGGTCGTACCGACGAACTTTGTCGAGCCTTCGGCAATCCGCTTCAACAAAAAAGTGAAAGAGGACGAAGCGGACTTCCAGGAAGAGGTGAAAAAGCTGATTGGAAACGTGGCTCTGGTTTCCATCAAAAAAGGCGAACAACTCGCATGGAATAAAATCACGGAGGCGAGCATCAAGACCGGGTTGGCTCCCCAGGTGGCACCGGGAAAAAGGGCGATGTCGGTCCTTGTGGATGAGATCTCGAGTGTCTCAAAACTTTTGAAGCCCGGAGACCGTGTGGATCTCATATCCGTGATTGATGTTGGTTCCAATGCCGGAGGTCGGGAAAACAAGATCGCAAAAACACTCCTGCAGGATGTTGTGATTCTTGCGGTCGGCCGCAATGTAACCAACAATCTCGCAAGAAAAGTGGATTTTGATCCACAGAACGGAAAAACCAGAGTCAAATCGCTTGTGGACTTTGACGGGTACTCGTCCATTACGATCGAAGTGGATCCGAATCAGGCGCAGCTGTTGGCGGCGATCATGGCTGGGAATGGAAATCGCTTGATGTTCACCCTTCGGAACAATGATGATGTCGATCGTACCGCTCTTGCACCCGCGCGTGCGACGGATGCATTGAATGAGGGGGTTCGTCTTCCAGCCTCCTTGCCAGCAGGGGGGAAATGATGGGTCGCTACGGGGGGATCAGGAATTTCATTCCAGCACTGTTCTTTTGCCTCACTGTCGCAGGTTTTCATCATTCTTCGGCCCGCGCGCAGGATGCAGGGGGGGCTTCGGCTGAAAAATCGGAAGAGGCGGTCGCTTCAACGGAGCCCGCACCCGAAACCCCTCGGCAAAAGAGATTGCCAAAGGTAAGGCCTGCATTCATGAAATCCCGACTCACTTCGGATCGCACGGAGATCGAGGCCGACCACCGGGTTCTTGTTCTTGCAACGGGGGTGGACAAGGTTGTGGATCTCGACCCGGACTTGAAACTTGCCGATCTCAATGCCAAAGACGCGATCGGAATCGGAAACACCCAGGTTGTCATGGTCAATGTGGTGAAGACCGGAGAGGACAAACAGCTCCTGATCAAGCCTGTTGGGGAGGGTGAGACCAACATCCGGGTTCGTGATCAGTATGGGAATATCGCTATTATTTTTGATGTCATGGTTGCGAAGCAAAATCAGGTGCGCTTCTACGAACGGCTGAAAGAGAACCTGAAAGAGGTTGAAGGCATCACCATATCCCTTGAGGATAAGAATATCGTTCTTCGGGGAGAGGTTCTTACGGTGTCCGACTATGGTGCGATTTTCAATGAGATTGGAGACAAGGCCTACGGTGAATATGTCATCAACAAGGTGACCATGTCGCCGGTCACGCTTGGAATTCTTGCTCGCAAGATCGAGCAAGACCTTCAAAATGTGGTCGCTCCGACGCTGAAAGCCGAGGTCATCAACGGAAAAATCATTCTCGGAGGAACGGTTGAGTCCGCTGATCAAAAGGTGCGAGCATTGAACAGGGCATATTGGTTTTTGCCCGTAATCCGTGTGAAGGAGCCAATTACGGGAGCGGTGAACATTGAAAGCATGGCGGAAGACAAACGTGCTTTTATTTTGCAGAATGACATCAATGTAACGCCACCCCCTCCGAAAAGGGACAGCAAGTTGGTTCGACTTTCGGTCTATTTTGTCGAGCTTTCGAAAGATTTCATGAAGGCTTTCGGGTTCAAATGGCAACCCGGGTTCACCGCGGATCCAAGCATCGCAATCGGGAGCAACGTTTCGGGCGCTGCAACAGCAGGCGCCCAGGGTGGATTCAGTTTCAGTGCGACATTGAGTTCATTGTTTCCGGCTCTTTCTGCCCCTCCGTCGAATGCTTCCTACGGGCGTGTGATGAAATCAGGAACCATCGTTACCAAGAGCGGCAAAGAGGGCAGATTCATCGACTACATCAACCTGCCAACGCAAGCCCTTGGTCAAAACAGTCAGGTAGGAAACGGGCAACCGATCAAGGTTGGATTTGAGTGCGCAATCACTCCTACGATCCTACAGGGCCAGGATGTCGAACTGGATATGGAAATTTCCCAGGTTAGCCAGGTGGGAAAGGCATCTTCCGGAACTCCGATTACTTCTGAACACAAGACCAGGACAAATCTTTACATGAAGTCCGGAGAGGTTGCGGCGGTGACAGCCGTAAACAAGCAGGATGTTTCCACCTCATTCAACCGGGATGATCCAAAGGTCACCACCAGCAATAGCGCTTCAACCACAGCGCTGTTCAATTTGACCCGTTCGAAAAACATGAGCAAGGCGAAGGGGCAGTACGTGTTCTTCGTTACCCCTTTGATCATCGAGAGTGCATCTGACGGGACAGAGGACTTGAAGAAAAGCTTCAGGATGACCTCGAGCAATCGCTGAGGAACGGGAGAACGGGCCATGGGACACATCATTGCAGTGGTGGGAGGAAAAGGCGGGGTCGGCAAGAGCGTTTTTGCCGCAAATCTGGCCATTGCCTATCAACTGAACTCAAAGCAACGCCCGTTGATCATCGATCTTGATTTCCAGAGTCTTGGAGATCAGAACATCATTTTGGGACTCAATCACCCGAAAACCATTGTGGATGTATCCAAGTCCCAGGCCTCCGTTTGGGACCCAAAAACGGTGGCTCCATTCATGGTGAACTCGCCTCAGGGCTACAGCCTGATCGGTGCGCCCCGGGAGGCGGCTCTCGCAAGGGACATTGACCTCGATGGTCTCGGGAAGTTTCTGAAGGCCGCAGCCCAGATTTTTCCGTGGATTGTCCTCGATTGCGGAAACGGAACCGAGCCACATGCGCTCAAAGCCATGGAACAGGCAACGCTGATCTTCGTG
>CANGWP010000158.1 GCA_947457605.1 Bdellovibrionales bacterium
ATTCTCCGCGAATTCGCTTCCCGGATCGGCTATACCCCGCAATTTTCCATCCTTGATCCAAGCGATCAGGAATCCATCGTCCGTGAAATCCTGAAGTCGATCAATATCGATGCAAAAAAATTCGACCCCTCCTGGATTCTCTTTCAGATCGGTCAGGCAAAAAACAAATTTCTTTCGGGCGAAGAGGCCTCCTCTTTTTTCGATACCCTGAAGGGTCCGAAAGTTTCCTACGACGATTACTCCATCGCGCTACAGTCCGTATTTCCCCGTTACCAGGAGCGTTTGCGGCTGCTCAACGCGATGGATTTTGACGACCTTCTTTTCAATGCGGTGACGCTGCTTGAAAAATATCAGGACGTGCGCGAGTCACTCTCCCGAAGGTTTCAGTACATCATGGTGGACGAATATCAAGACACCAACGCATCCCAATTCCGTCTGCTCGAAGCACTAACCTCGACTCATTCCAATCTTTGCGTGGTGGGAGACGATGACCAGTCCATCTACGCCTGGCGCGGAGCAGACCCGTCCCACATCCTAGGTTTCGAGAAGCATTTCAATGGAACCAAGAAAATCATCCTGAGCCGAAACTACCGCAGCACCGAGAACATCCTGAATGCCGCAAACGAGGTGATTTCGAAAAATCCAAAACGTTTTCCTAAATCACTCTGGTCAGGCAAGGGCGCAGGATCCCCAATTCACACGGTGGCGGTCGAAGAGGATCGCGCGGAATCGAAAATGGTGGCAGAGGAAATCCAAAAGCGGGCCACCGAACGGGCTGCCCACCGAAACGATCCGAACTTCCTGCTCTGGAACGAGTTTGCCATCCTGTACCGATCCAACTCCCAGTCCCGGATTTTCGAGGAGGCCTTGCGACTCCATCAGATTCCGTACAAACTGGTGGGCGCGCTCTCGTTTCTCGATCGCAAGGAAGTAAAGGACATCCTGTGCTTTTGGAAGCTCGCTCTCAATCCTAAAGACGACTCCGCAATCCGACGGGTGATCAACTGGCCCGCGCGCGGAATCGGAAAGGCCTCGATCGAAGTCATTCATGAACACTCGGTGAAATCGGGATGTTCTTTCTTTGAGTCCATGCAAAACCCGGAAGTCACCAAAGACTTCACCGAAAAAACCAGGCGTGGAATTCAATCCTTTGTGGAACTCCTCGCTGAGATGAATTCAGGGCTCATGTCAATCAAGCGGGAAGAGTTTGGGAACGCGGATGCGGCTTTTCTCACCGCGATCTCGGAGTGGGCGAAAAAATCCCTCGAACGGATCGGAGCAAAGACCGCACTTCAAGCCGAGGAAGAGGATGTGGCGAAGGCCCAAAAGCGTTTTGAAAACATTGATGAGCTTGCAAGCTCGATTGGGATGATGGATCTTGCCGGAATCTCCCAGGAAAAAGCACCCGAGACGGCAATCCCGGTGATGCAGGAGTTCCTCTCCCAGTTGGTGTTGAATGCCAAAGAAGAAAAGAAAGACGAGGACGACGTGCCTCAAAACGCGATCACGCTCATGACCCTGCACGGAGCAAAGGGGCTTGAGTTTCCCATCGTGTTTCTTGTGGGACTTGAGGACGGAACCCTTCCTCATCAACGGACCATTGATGAGGGGACGGATCTTTCGGAGGAACGAAGGCTTTTTTATGTTGGAATCACGAGGGCCCGCGAGGAACTCTACCTTACCCGTGCAAAGAGCAGGATCCGGTATGGAAAAATGATTCCCCGCAATCCTTGTCGATTCCTGGAAGACATTCCACAGGAACTGATCCTGGAACGGGATGAGTCCTCCACTCCCGTATTCAAGTCAGAGGAAGCTGCAAAAAAACACGAAGACGAAGTGAAGAATTTCTTCGAGGAAATTCAAAAACGTTTGAAAAAAAGCTGACATTCGCGCTCCGTCAAAAGTCCTACCGGGAAATATTTTCACCTTCATTCTCAATGCGCATTGCGCCAACTCCGACATGCTCTTTGGGAGTTTTGAGCCATGAAAAAGTCATTCAAAGTATTAGCCGTCCTGTTTGCCCTGAGCGCCGCTGCGTGCAGTCCAAAAGACACCGTGAAATTGAAGGGTGTGGATCTGGGCACTCACGAGTTCGAGGGGCGTACTTTCGTGGATCTCGAAGCCATTGTGCTCATGGGGCGTCTCCACTTTCCCAATCTGGAAGTGCCCATCCTGGATCCGCGGTCGATGCGCGACCTTGGACGAGTTCTTCTTCAACCCTTGGATGATGGTTCGAACCGCCTTTTTGTTTCGGTGGATTTCGAGGCCGCAAGCTCGATTGATCCCGCACTTGGTCTTTCTCTGCCGAATGGGCGCGAGCTACCCCGTGCGCTCGCCCTTGGCTCTGCGAAAATGATCGGGATTCCGATTCTTGAAGCATCCCGGATTTACGTGGGAGGAAATCTGAAATCGAACCTTGCGGTTGGCGTAGCCCTGGGCATTCCTGCACTGGATTCAGTGACCCAGTCCATCCCGATTCCGCTGAACCTGTTCTTTTCCTACCCTTTCTCCGCGGACGTCTCAGGGGTTGCAGGACTCTATTCAAGCCCGATGAGGGGACGAAACGGTGTCGGAATTTTTGCCAAAAAGACAATGGTCCCTCAAGGCAAGATGCTCTCTGTTTCAAGCTCTGGCGAATTGCCCGAGGACACCAAACGCATGACCACCGTGAGCCTGATCAAGCTTGATCGACTTCTTCAGAGGAATGCTACTCTCAAAATCAAGTGATTCAGTTCAATTTGGGTAAAATTCCCTAGTCTTGTTGGACTGTTATGCTATCCTTTGGCCACACAAAAAGGAGCATACTATGTCAAATTTTCAAACACTGTTTTCAGGTGCGGCAGCCGAATTCTGGCTTCGTTGGTTGCATTACTTTTTCGGAATCCTCTGGATCGGACACCTTTACTACTTCAACTTCTCCCAGATGGCATTCATGTCGGAAGCGGATGCTGCGACGAAGTCCGTGGTTTTTCAGAAGCTCACGCCAAAGACCATGAAGTACTTCCGCTATGGCGCTCTCTTCACCTTTCTCACCGGCTGGGGAATGATCGGCCATAAAATGGGCGCGATGGGAATTCCTGCGAGCTCCGCATGGGGAACCATGGTTCTTACCGGCGGCCTCATCGGAACGCTCATGTTCCTGAACGTTTGGCTCATCATTTGGCCAAACAACAAATTGATGATTGAAAACGCAGTTCGCACTGCAAAGGGTGAGTCTGCGATTCCGGGAGTTGCGGATTTGGCTGCCCGCGCTGCAATCGCCTCCCGCACCAACACCTTGTTCTCACTCCCCATGCTGTTCTTCATGGCAGCCCCATCCCATCTTGGAATGAGTCTCTCGGACCAGGCCTCCCTCGTTCCATACTGGAGTGTGTTCGCCATCCTGATCGGGGCAATTGAGTTCAATGCGATCAAAGGGAAAATGGGTCTTTTGCAAAAAATGGCTCATGTGATCCACTTCGGGATCCTGGTCACTCTCCTACTGTATTTTGCGATGGCCTTTCTTGCAGGCTGATTAAAAAGTTAAAAACTGCGCCTTCCTTCTCTCCTGGAGGAGGGAGGCGCTTTACCCAAGCTTGTTATGGCTCTACAACTCGTGACCCTGGATTCCATTTCTGCTTCTGAACGTTCGGAACGAATCAACAGTGCTCGACTCATCTTCGAGGAAACCGCTCCCCCCCTTTCCAGTCTTTCTCCAGATGCCAGGCAAGCCTTTTTCCAGAAATATTTTGGAGTTTATCTTGCGACACCGGAGTCTTTTTATCTCGCGATTGAACAAGGCTTCGTTCTCGGTTACCTCGCCGGAGCGCCACAAACACTCCCGCTGCATTTTTCTCTCAATCCCTATCTCGAACAGTTTCGGACTGAAATCGAGTCACACTATCCTGCCCACCTGCACATGAACCTGACTGCCGCTGCGCGCGGCATGGGACTGGGCTCAAGACTGATCGCCGAATTCATGACCGATCTTGGGAAGCGCGCCCCCGCCCCTCGCGGCGTTCACATTGTGACTTCAAAAGATGCAGAAAACGTGAGGTTCTATCTCAAAAACGGTTTTGGGAAAGCCAAGGAAGCGGGAACCTTGCTCCTGATGGGAAGGGATCAACATGGATCTGAGGACTCTACCGTCCCGAACCAAGTCTGATCCTTGGCTTTTTTGCTCCCGAGATTTTTAAAAAATTCCGGAAGGCCTGCTCACTCAGATGAATGGATCGATCCAAATATTTGTCCGTGTCCTGCAAAACGGCTTCTGGAACAAAACGCCCTTCCGAACCCTTGAATATCTCCTGGTTTTCCGGCATCTCAAGCCAGTGACCGATGGTCGGGCGATCGATTTCGATGTGAAACTGGAAGCCATAGACATTCTCCCCGTACCGAAACGCCTGTCCGTGACAGACCTCCGAGAATGCGAGGTGTTCCGAAGACTTCGGGATATCAAACGTATCCCCATGCGATTGGAAAAGGACTTCACGTTTTCCGAAATGCGAGAAAATCGGATCCTTTTCTCCGGCTTCCGTCAAATGAACCTCATTCCAGCCCATTTCGCGCTCCGTATGCTTTCGAACCTCGGCTCCAAGGACATGAGCCAGGATCTGTGAACCAAGACAAATTCCAAGAATCGGAATCCCCCGCTTCAAAGCCTGCTCAATCAACCGCATCTCGACATGAAGATGCGGATACATGTGGGATTCATAGACTCCCATGTATCCCCCCATAAGGATAAGACCATCGTATCCATCAAGACCTGGCATCGCCTCAGGGTTTCTTTCAAAATTGACGTAGCGAATCCGGATGCCTTCCTTCTTTAAAAGGGGATCGAGCGTGCCAAAAGCCTCAAAGGATTCGTGTTG
>CANGWP010000159.1 GCA_947457605.1 Bdellovibrionales bacterium
AACCGTGATGGAGCTTTTTTCATCGAGGCCGGGATTTGACGTTTCGATATCGGTACCCCGGATTAAACAGGGGAGCGCCATCTGGATTTGGTGGCCTTGCTGGTTCAGCACCTGTTTTGCAACTCCGAAGCAGATGTTGGTGATTTCACTTGCCCCGTCCTGGATTTCATCATTCAGCTCGGTGAAGTCAGTGCCGAGCAATTGATTCATGAGTTTGATGAAGGTTCCGCCCTGATAATACATTCCGAAAAACCCTGAAAAATGCTCATCGGTCACCCCGATGATGGAGCCTACATCAAACCGAAAGCGGGATGTTCCCTGATTTCGAAAGGGTTGTCCGACTTCAATTTTTGATCCGAATTGGACTTCCATGGTTTTTCGAACTGCCTTCACGAATTCGAGGAGCATTTCCGGGCTCCATTTTTTTTCTTTGGTCATGGTCTTGTTTTCCGGAGGTTTCACTTCACTTGCCGAGCGGTTTCCGAGTTCAAATAGAATCCACATCGGTCCTGAATCCATGGTGAATTCCACCCCGAGAAGGTTCCTCGAGTCGTGGCTTCCAATGCTTTCGATTCTCTTCCCCCGAATCAGGGTGGGAAGAGCCATCTGGATTTTGAAATCAAGTTCATTGAGCTTGGTTTTCGCCGTGCCGAAAATGATATTTGTGATCTCGGCCGCACCATCCTCGAGTCCTGGCTCGATTTTGGTCATGTTTTCCCCAAGCATGCGGTTCATGAGTTCCAGAAATACCGTCTCGGGAAAATGGACGCTCATGGATCCCTGAAGGGTCGGGGATGTGATCCCGATCACGGCAGCAAAGCTTGCGGCTTCTTTTGGAAGGGATGCGCCAGTAAGGATGCGGGTGCTATGAACCCGGGATTTGCAAAGATCCAGGAGTGTGGACTCGGTTGCGGTAACAAAGGGGCCTAGGAAATCCTCGATCTTGTGTTTCATCAGGTCTTTATTAGACCTCTTTTGGAGGTAGGAAATCAAAGAGATTCGAATGAATGGCGGTCCCGGCAGGAATCGAACCTGCAACAGCCCTTTAGGAAAGGGCCGTTATATCCATTTAACTACAGGACCGTTTAATTTCATTTGCGTGCGCAGTGCGTTATGCCTTTGACCTCTTTGATGTCCTATCATAATCTCCGGCACATGAAAACCATCTCTCCGCACGTTCTTGCCTTAGGGCTCATGCTTGCCTTTTCGGCTTTCGGGTCGGAATTGGGGATGGATCTTGTCAGTGGCAGGAAGGTGTCCGGACCGGACTCCTCCTTCAAGGCCACGGTGTATGTGTTTTTGTCCGCTCGCTGTCCCTGTTCGAATGGGCACGAGGGAGCATTGAAGGCGCTTTATCGGGAGTTTCATGAAAAGGGATTTCAGTTCGTGGGAATTCATTCCAACCAAAATGAAACCGAGGATGAGGCCCGTGCGCATTTTTCGGCCTCGAAACTTCCGTTTCCGGTGATTCGGGATGTGGATGCAAGGCTCGCGGATGAGTTCCGGGCGCTGAAGACCCCCCATGTGTTCGTGAAAAAAGACGGCGAATCCCTCTTTGAAGGAGGCGTGGATGATACCGCTTCCGGGGTGGATTCAAAAAAGCACTACTTGCGGAATGCACTCCTGGAGATTGATTCCGGAAAATCGGTCACCCAGACAAGGGTGAGAGTGCTTGGGTGCGCGATTTCGCGCTCCAAAACATAAATCAAAAACATAAGGAAGTAGCAAAGGAGTTTGATGTGAGATTGGTTTTGGTTGTTGTCGCAATGGTTTTTTCAGTGCTGGCTGTGGTTTCATGCGGAGTTTCTCCGATTTTGCATCACGAATCCCCCAATCGTGAGCCCCAGGGCGAGGCGGATTCCGAGGGTCAGGACTCCTCCGATTCGGCCGGGCCCCGATTGAGTTGTGACTTTTCTTTTCCATCGCAAAATCTTTGCGCGAGCCTTTCGTGGGTGAAAAAGTCCACCGCTGAAGAGCCGGGTGAGTTTTTGCTCAGCTTTTGGAACAAGGAACAGAATCCGAATCAGACGATTGTTTTTTCAAACCCCAACGCGGAAAGAGTCTTTGTCAAACTCTGGATGCCGGACATGGGGCACGGCTCCAGCCCTGTGACCACGGCTCAGGCTGTGGAAGTCAACGGTTCCCTGAAAACGGGTGTGTTTCGTTCCACGGGTGTGTTCTTCATCATGGGTGGAAAGTGGGAGATCATTGTTCAATTGAAGGATTCATCCGGTGCGGTCAAGGAATCCTCCAAGCTGATTTATCACGTGAATCAATAGGGTTTGGTTCCGTGTTTTTGCTTTTGGTTTCCTTTTTTGTGGTGAAGGCTGCAGCTGCCCCCTGTTGTGCGGGCGGGAGTGCCGTGCCCGCACTGATCACGGGGGATGAGGCCCAGCTTTATCAGGTGGGCATGTCCTATGGCACCGTGATCGGGGATGCCCCGGGTTCAGGGGGTGGGATTCCGGTGTTTCGAGACGGGCTTTCGATTGCGGAAAATCGAGGAATTCTTACCTTGAATCATGCGAGGCTTCTGGATGGCGACCGTCTTCAGGCCGGGATTTCGATTCCGCTTCAGTTCAATCAGCTCTCCCAAGGCACGCGAGCGGAGGATTCGGTTCAGATCGGAGATATCGCAGGGGTGATTGGCTATGAGGTACTCCCCGAGTGGGAGTACTCCGTCTGGAAGCCCAGAATTTTTAGCTTCATTCAGGCTGGAATTCCAACCGGCCGCTCCATCCATGAGACACAGTCCCTCTTTGCGAGTGATGTTTCGGGGCTGGGACAGTTTCAGCTCAGTTTTGGAAGCATTGCGCTCAAGCGCTGGTCGAAGTGGGATCTGAATGTGCTGGCACGGGGTGGGGCTGTGGTAGGCCGTAGTTTTGTTTCCGTCCAGAACTCCGAGGTGTTCCTCGGAGACTCGTTCATCGGCACCGGATCGATCGGAGCGGGTTTCTCGCCGACTGAACGGATTCGCCTTGGCGGGGCGATTTCATTTGACTATCAATCCCCTGTTGAGATTTTGGATTCAAATTCGTACTCGGTTACTTCCGAGCGCCTGGTTTGGAATTCGAATCTAAGCTTGATGTTCATGATCGGATCGGATGATTCCCTGGTTCTCGGGTTTCAGGATCAAACCTGGTTTGGCCCCGCATACAATACGAGCCTGTCGAGATCCGGTTATCTTTCATTTATGCATCGCGTTGAGCGGTGAGCCAATCCGGCATTGTACTTTGTTCCCCCTCGACGGGGCCTGTGTTTTCTGCAAAACTACCGCCATGTCATACCAAACCCTTGAAGTAAAAATCCTGGCCGAAGGTCTGCTTGCGATTGCGCTGAATCGTCCCGACATTCGAAATGCTTTCAACGAGGTGATGATCGATGAACTCGCGCGGGTCTTTCGCTCCGAGGCCCTTGATCCTTCCGTGAGGGCCGTGATTTTGCGCGGAAATGGAGGAGTTTTCTGTGCGGGGGGGGATCTCAACTGGATGAGACGTTCGATCGAGCTCAGTCTAGAGGACAACTTGAAAGACACCCTGACACTTACCAACATGTTTGCCATTCTGAATGAATTCCCGAAACCTGTGGTAGGGGTGATCGAGGGTGCTGCAATTGGTGGTGGAGTGGGCCTGGTTTCGATTTGTGACATTGTCCTAGCGGAAAAAAATACGGTGTTCAGCTTGAGTGAGGTAAGGCTTGGCGTGGTTCCCGCGTGCATCGGACCATTTGTTACCGCGAAGATCGGGGCTTCCCATGCCAGAGCACTCTTCGTAAGCGCCGAGCGGTTTAAGGCGCAAAAAGCGAAAGAGATAGGCCTGGTCCACGAAGTGTTTGAATCGATGGCGGAACTTGAGAGTCATCTGGCCTCGCTTGGAAAGAACCTGCTTGAGTGTGCGCCGACAGCGCTTTCTGTAGCAAAAAGACTGGTACTTGATCTGACTTGGCCTGAACGGCGCGCGCGGATGCCCGATTGCATTGAATATGTTTCAAGAACCCTTGCGGAACTCAGGGTTGGACCTGAGGCCCAGGAAGGAATTTCCGCTTTTCTCACCAAGAGGAAACCTTCATGGATCCGTTCATGAAAAACCACAAACTGCTTGTTGCAAACCGGTCCGAAATCGCCTGCCGTGTTTTT
Source organism: Bdellovibrionales bacterium (assembly GCA_947457605.1). Lineage (GTDB taxonomy): Bacteria > Bdellovibrionota > UBA1018 > UBA1018 > CAIMNF01 > CAIMNF01. Next base: position 4,133 of record CANGWP010000159.1, read on the forward strand.
CAGGCCGCTTTTGAGATGGGAATTCCGACACTCGCCATTTTCGTGAAGGGCGACGAAGACGCCCGCCACCTCACCCTGGCCGACGAGATCGCGGAGGTGCGGGGCTATCTTGATGTGGATTCGATTCTCGAAGTCGCAAAAAAGCACGGAGTCACCCTGATTCATCCGGGCTACGGATTTTTGTCCGAGCGCTCCCACTTTGCAAAGGCGGTCATCGAGGCAGGAATCGGATTTCTTGGGCCACTGCCTGTGACCATGGATGCGCTCGGTGGGAAAATCGCGGCAAAGGAGATTGCAGAGCAGCTATCGATTCCAACCGTGCCTTGGGCAAAGCTCGATATGGCGAGTTCAACGGATGCCGAGCTCAAGGCGGCCGCAGATCGGGTGGGATTTCCAATCTTGATCAAAGCTCATGCCGGCGGCGGCGGCAAGGGAATGCGAAGGGTGGAACAATTCTCGGACCTGAAGCTTCAGGCCGAAAGCGCTGCGCGAGAGGCGCTCTCTTCCTTTGGGGATGGGACCTTGTTTTTTGAACGCTATCTTCAAAATCCACGACACATCGAGGTTCAGGTTTTCGGGGACGGGAAGGGCAAAGGAGTTCATCTGTATGAGCGTGAGTGCTCCCTTCAGCGAAGACACCAGAAGGTCTGGGA
>CANGWP010000160.1 GCA_947457605.1 Bdellovibrionales bacterium
ATTTTTTGGGCCAACTCGTACTTCGAGAGTTTGGGATAAGTCATAGTTTTTTTTACGGTTGATGTTCCGCTTCCCTTGCTATACTCTGTAAAGGCGTCCAAGTGAAGATTGGGCTGAAAAGAATTTATAGGAAAGTTTTTAGGTAGCGTTTCGGGACCGGGAGTCCCGAGCGATGAATAAGTAAACCAAAAGCGGGAAAAGAAGAATCGTCGGCAATCCTCGATGGCAATGCAAGAAGTGCAGCAAGTACGAGAGCTTAAGACGATAAGATTCAGTAAAAGGTTAAGTTTAAGTTTAAAACCAGCCATGAAGACAGGACTCATCAAAAGATGCATAGCAATCCGGAATCGACGCTCAAATGAGCGCCCGGATCGCACTTTGTCGCTTGGCCTTCTAAACCTCAAACCTTAGTTGACCTCTTCTTTTCTTGCCAGAAAGGCCCGTTCGGAAACAACGGGGAACGCGGGGAGCGTATGGCAAAAGAACTGATTATCAATGCAACCCTTCCGGAAGTCCGCATCGCTTTGATGGATGATGGACAGATCCAAGAACTGCTCATCGAGCGGGACAGTGAAAAGGGAATCGTAGGAAACATTTATAAAGGTCGGGTCACCCGGGTCCTTCCGGGAATGCAGGCGGCGTTCGTGGACGTGGGCCTAGATAAGGCCGCATTCCTTTATGTTGACGACATCTATGTTCATCCTGAAGTGATGGGGGAAGAAACCGAAGTCGCAGAAGAAGCAGATGGGTCTGAGGAAGAGGAAACCGAAACTTCAGAGACAGAAAGGGCAGAGTCTTCTGCCGGGATGTCCAATGCGGCTTTCGAGGAGCCTTCAAGTTCTTTTGAAAGCGGATCCTCGTCGGAAACAGCTGGTCAACAGGTTGAGGTAGCTTTCGAGAACGAGGCCCTGCATGCAGGATCAACTGCCGAAGCCATCCAGGACGCAGAGTACTCCCGACTAGGGGAAGCTGGTTTTGGAGAAGAAGATGATTCTCAACAGGATGCAATCGACTCCAATGACTCCGGCCTTGAGTATGATTCCGAGGAGTTGTCTGATGAAATGTCAGATGAGGTTTTGGACGAAGATACTGGAGAGGAATCGGATGAGCAGGATGATCAGCAGGAAGGTGGCCAAGAGGTTCAATTCGAAGGTGTTTCCGCTGATTCCGCACAATCCGGGGTTTCTCAGACCGGAGAATCCGAAGGAAGTCTGCAGGGTCTTCAAGGGCAGGGCGGACGTCGCGGACGTCGTGGACGCAATCGCAATCGTCGCAGACGCGGGCGTGGAGGCGAGGGTCGGAATCAATTTGCCGGAGGCGAGTCTCACGAGGATCCAAACCTGATTCCAAGTGCATTGAATGAAAACCTGAATGACAGCGGAGAACTTCAAAGTGATCGTGCTGCCATTGCGGGTGAATCCGCGACTGTACCTCAGAATTCTAATAAGGGTCGCAAAGCAAGGCCTGAATTCCGGGAGCAAAAAGGCCGGGATCGCAGAATAAAATCAAAAACCCTTCGTCCTAGAACCCAGGCTAACATTTCAGATCTTTTGAAAGAAGGTCAGGAAGTGATTGTGCAGGTTGCAAAGGATCCGATCGCCACCAAAGGTGCGCGCCTCACCTGCCATGTGAGTCTGCCAGGACGCCATCTGGTTTGCATGCCTTCGATTGATCATGTCGGGGTAAGCAGAAGGATTGAGCGTGAAGACGAGCGCCGAAGACTGCGCGATTTCGTAGAGCGCAATCGCCCCCGCAAGATGGGATTCATTGTTCGCACGGCAAGCGGCGGAAAAGACCCCGAATCCTGGATCAAGCAAGATATCGATTACCTTTCAAAACTTTGGACCGGCATCCGCACCAAGGCGGATGATGTTTCCGCTCCAGCGCTCGTGTACGAGGATCTCAATTCCACTCTTCGCGCAATCCGGGACTGGGTGAATGAAGATGTGGATCACATCGTGGTGGATACCCGCTATCACTACAATGAACTGATCAACTTTGCAGAGCGGTTCATGCCGACCCTGATCGACAAGATCGAGCTCTATCAGGGTGACATTCCGGTATTTGATGCCTACGGACTTTCAAGTGAGCTTCATCGTTCCATGGAGCGTAAAGTTTGGTTGAAGAGTGGTGGGTACATCGTGATCGACCAGGCGGAAGCCTTGGTTGCCATCGATGTGAATACCGGCCGTTTTGTCGGAAAGAAAAATCTCGAAGATACGATTCTCAAGACCAACCTGGAAGCTGCCGAGGAAATTGCATACCAACTCAGGCTTCGTAACTGCGGTGGTATCATCATCGTGGATTTCATTGACATGGAACGCGAAGACAACAAAATGCGCGTTTATCGTGCCCTCGATGAAGCCCTGAAAAAGGATCGCGCCCGACCGACCATTCAGAAAATTTCCGAACTCGGTCTTGTGGAAATGACCCGGAAGCGTACCCGAGACACTCTGGTCCGCACGCTTTGTGAGCCTTGCTCCCATTGTGAGGGACGCGGATACACAAAAACCCATTCCACCGTGGCTTACGAGATCTTGCGGGAAGTGGAGCGCATGAGCGTGGATCGGGATTCAAAAAAGATCCTTGTTTCTGCACATGAGTCCGTAATCAACATTCTTGCGATCGAATTGCGTGATGCGCTTGATCAGCTTGAGCGCCGGTACAACAAGTCGGTGTACTTGCAAGCGCTCATGGATTTCCACGGCGAGCAGTTTGAGGTCGTATCCGATCGTATGCCTGCAAAAAAGCCGAATCAAGACATCGCGCGACAGCTCCGCATTGAGCGTGAACGCAGTGAGCGAAAAGACAAGGGAAAGCAGCGACGTCAGGAGCGAAATGACCGCTCGGATCGCTCGGAGCGTCATGCGGGCTCAAGAAATGAGACCCAGGATACACAGGTGCAGGCGCCAGAAGCCCCCAAAGCGCCTGCGGTTCGGCCGAGCGGATCTTTCATTGCGGCCAAACCTGCTCCGATTCAGCCTAAAAAGGCGACAGAGGATGCAGTCCAGGATCAAGCGATTGTGGATCCAGAATTCACTCCTCAGGTTAAGGATGAAGATCGTCAGCCGGATTTCCGTGCAATGGGTCCTCAAAACGATACCCCTGATTTCAGTGAAATGGATGACGAGGATCAGTTGGCCTATTTGCGAGCCCAAGCGGCACAGGATGCGGCGATCGCAGGCCTCGGAGCCGGCGGCGCTAGCGCCGGTACAGGTGGTGGGAACCCGCGCAGCCCTCGCGGCCAGAATTTTCGCGGACACCAAAATCCTGGAAATCACCAGGGACAGAATCGCAACGGTCGCAATCAGAATCGGAATCGGAACCGGGGCCCTGGCAATCACGGAAGCTCCAACCAAGGAAATCGTGGTGGTCGGTTTCGTCCCCAAGGTGGAAATCTGAATCCCCAGGCAATGGATGCACGGCCTAGAACCGTGGATGGAGCACCGGATGTGGTGGTTCCGGATTATGAGGTTCTCAATCGGTCCGGAGACGGATCTGAATCATGATCTACGCGCTGTCATTTGAGCTGAACGCCCAAGTGGCCCGCGCTGCCGATCCTGCGGGAAGCCCGCACTCGCGAGAGGTGGTGCTTGCTCGATTCAATGATTTCTGTTCGGATTTGAAAGAGGATGGCCTGGAAGAATCAACATTCTTCGGTGTGACCGAGGGAGTTTTGCTTGCCGAAGAGGCCCACGCCCGGGGATATGAAACGGAATCCTGGGTTTTGGATGAGGGGCTTGCCCCCCATGAGCGGGATTGGTTGGGCCAAGAGTCCACGCTTCAAATGGTCGCCTATTTCAAAGATGAAAGGTCTGCAAAATCGGCATCGAGCTGGCTCACTCGCGAGTATCTTGTAGGGAATGCTCCCCGTGTTCAGGCCGAAGAGGAACAGGATTGGAACGCAACCTGGAAGGCATCTTTCGCCGGAATCGAAGTGAATGAGAAATTGCGGGTTTTGCCGCCTTGGAGTGAGGAGTGGCTTCATGCTCACAAATCGGGGAAAACCCAAGGGATCATTGCCATCAATCCGGGTGCCGGATTTGGAACGGGAACCCATGAGACCACACAACTTTGTCTCAAGATTCTGACCGGGCTTGGAAATCTCTCGGGGAAGGTGGTTTTGGATTTCGGATCGGGCTCAGGAATTCTTGGAATTGCAGCGGCTCTGCAAGGCGCGAAGGTGTTTTGTGTTGAGGTGGATCCACTTGCCAATGAGAACGCAATGGAGAATGCCGCATTGAATGGTGTATCCGGTTCCGTCAGCTTTTCAGAGGTCATTCCCGAGGAGTTGAAACAAGGAAAAGTGGATGTGCTTCTGGCAAATATTTTAAGACCAATCCTCATTCGTTTCTCAAGAGACATTCAAAGCTGCCTGAAGCCCGATTCCGAGCTTGTTTTGTCCGGGCTGATCGAATCGGACTTGGAGGAAGTGATCAGCGCTTATCAAAGTGGTGGCAGCAAGTTTTCGGTCACCCGCGATGAGAAAAATGAATGGAGATCGCTTTGGCTGAGGAGGAGTTCAGGATAAATGGAGTCGTTCTTCAAGCTCCACGTGATTCCTCCTCCGCGTCCGCTGAACTGGAGTTCTCCAAGAGGATTGCTTCGTGACACATTGATTCACCATTTGATCCAAGATCCGGCGCCTATCGGGCATTTCTACATTGAGGCAAAGACAGAATCCAAAAACACGTGGGGTGTGAATCATTTTCTTACGGGGATGTCCCGGATCCATCGCAATCGATCTTCGGTCAAAGTGATAAAGGATCAGGTGGGTTTGGG
>CANGWP010000161.1 GCA_947457605.1 Bdellovibrionales bacterium
ATCTGGATGCGATCCCTTCGGTATTTCAGTCGGCGGAGCTATTCGGAGTGGAAAAGGGAGCGAATCCGATGAGCCTGTTTGCGAAGCCGGGAGTTTTTGAGCTTGCACAGGGTGGGACCCTTTTTTTGGATGAGATTGAAAGTCTTTCCATCGAGGCCCAGAATCAGTTTTTCATAGCTCTTGAATCGGAGTTTTTCACTCGAATCGGAGGTGTGAAGCGATTTCCAATGGATTTCAGGATCATCGTGACCAGCTCCCGGGATATCGCTATGGCCGTGAGAGATGGCTCGTTTCATGTCGAGCTGTTTCAGATGCTCAGCATCGAAACTCTTGAGTTTGCTCCTCTGCGCAATCGCTTGGATGATTTGGTAAGCGACTTCATTCCTTACTTTGTTGAAAAAGCTGCGAGAAAAAAGGGAATTCCAGCACCGAAGGTAAGCGATGAGGCTCTCATGGAATTGCGAGCCCGACTTTGGAGGGGGAATCTCGGGGAGCTTGAAAAGGTGATCACGCGGGCCGTGAACCGGTTTGAGGGCCAGTTGCTTGATTTGACTTCATTTCAGTCCTTAGAAAATTGACTCAAGCATGCCGTCCGGCTGTTCCCGAATTCGTTTTTGTTCGATTTCCACCTGAAGCTCCCGGAAATGCTCGGAGGGGCTGGTCCCGGTTTCCAGATCCTTCTGAAAAAGAACCCTGGCGTGGCAAGTGCCGAACTCCGATTGGATGGAAAGAAGTAGCTTTTGAAGTCGACTTCGGGCGGGCAAACGAAGAGATAGCTCCCTTTGGGACAGGGTATCCCCTTTGAGTTCCGGCCAGCTAAGGGAAAGGCTTTGAGGTCCGAAAAACGGATGGGCTACCGGATATCGATCCGTGCAGGTGTGGCTCAGGAGTTTTTGATTTCCTTGAAAAAAAGGATCATCTGGAAAACAGCTGGTCGCGTAAAGGTCCCGGTTGAATTTTTGAGCCCAGGAGGCCGTGTTCAGGGTTCCGGAGATTGCTGCAGCCTCTACAACCCAGACCGCCTTTGAGAATCCTGCGATCAGGCCGTTTCGGTGATGGAATGCATGGGGAAGCGGGGCACTTCCCCGTTCATAGGGTGAAATGATCATACCGCCTGCCTCGAGAATTCGTGCTCTCAGATGATGATTTTCTTTCGGGTATTCAATGTCGATTCCACATCCGAGGATTGCCATGGTTCCAAGACCGTTTTTCAGGGCGAGTTCGTGTGCTGCTGAATCCACCCCGCGAGCAAAGCCGGAAATGACAATCAATCCGCTTCCCCGGAGTTTCTCGAGGGCATGTTCGAGAAGTTGCAAGGATCGTTTTTGGGGGTGACGGGTACCGACTATGGCAAGACCGAGATTGGGGAGGTCCTCCAGAAGATCGAGGTTTTTGGCCTGGGTTTGTATGTCCAAAAACTCCGGAGTCCGGTACCCGTCAAATGTTCTGAATACACCAAGAGAGCTGGCAGCAATTCGATGCACATTCATGTGCCCTGAACATTCAATCTTCGTGCCAGCCGAAATAAGTCAGTTCGAGAGGATTTGACCGAGAAAGGCTCGGGCTCTTTCGTGGCTTGGGTTTTTGAAGAAAATATCCGGATGGGCTTCTTCCACGATTCGGCCTTGATCAAAGAACACAATCCGATCGGCCACTTCCCGGGCGAAGCCCATCTCATGGGTGACTACGATCATGGTCATTCCGGAGAGAGCCAGCTCCTTCATGACCATCAAGACTTCGTTCACCATCTCGGGGTCGAGAGCCGAGGTGGGTTCGTCAAAAAGCATCACTTTGGGCTGCATCGCCAGGGCCCGAGCGATCGCAACCCGTTGTTGCTGGCCGCCGGAAAGGCTTGCCGGATACTTGTGAGCCTGTTCTGCGATTCCCACCCGTTTCAAAAGTTCAAGAGCTGTTTTCTCGGCATCTTCCGGATTCACTCCCTTCACTTTGATGGGAGCAAGGATGATGTTTTGAAGCACACTCAGGTGGGGGAAAAGGTTGAAGCTCTGAAATACCATGCCGACTTCTTTTCGGATCAGGTTCAGATTCGGGCCATCTTCCAGAAGGATGCCGTCAATGACAACGGAGCCACTCTCGAAACTTTCGAGTCGGTTCAAAGTCCGGATGAATGTGCTTTTTCCGGACCCGGAGGGACCGATGATCACTACGACCTCACCCTTTTTCACGGTCAGGCTCACATCGCGAAGGGCTTCGAACGAGGCATAAGACTTCACGATGTTTCTTGCCACAACGATGTCGACCGAGCGATCAATGTTTTGCTCAAACGGGGTCATTTGGGGGTCGTTATAGTCGGTTTTTCCAATGAATGAAATGGATTTTTGAGCCATCCGGACTCAATCAATAAGGTAGAGTTCATGGAACTGTGGTAAGGTCCGCCGATGCTACGTTCAAGCTTGGAATGGGTCCCTTTTTGGGGACTTCTTGCACTCGCAATCTATTTCGCGAGCCTTCTGGCGCTCTCCTTTTATCGGGCGAGGTCTGCGACACTCTCTGACTATTACATCGGGAGCCGGAAATCCACTTGGTGGCTGATCACCCTTGGAATGATCAGTGATTCGGTTTCGGGAGTTACGTTTGTTTCCGTGCCCGGGTCTGTGTTTTCTCAGGGATATTCCTATTTTCAGATCGTGCTGGGGTATTTTCTAGGCTATCTGATCATTGCGAGAGTTTTGCTTCCGATTTACTATGAGCGAAATCTCATCTCAATTTACGCCTATCTTGGGGAACGATTTGGTCCCCTTGCTCAAAAAACCGCGTCAGTCTTGTTCATATCCTCGCGTACCTTCGGATCCGCTGCGAGGCTTTACATTTCAGTGATGATTCTTCATCAGGTGATCTTTTCAGGGATTGGTTTGACTCCAAGGATGTCCTTCACAATCTCAGTCGGATTGATCGTACTGTATACTTACAAGGGTGGAATCAAGAGTCTGGTCTGGACCGAGGCGTATCAATCCGTGATCCTTCTTGCTGCGATCGGATTTCTCTTCGCCACACTATGGAGGTCTGCCCACGATCCCGTAGCTGCAGTCCAAGGACCGCAGCTTTTCTTCACGGATCCTTCCAAGCCGAATTTTTTTCTGAAGCAGATCTTCGGAGGGATGTTGATCACGTGTGCCATGAATGGTCTGGATCAGAACATCATGCAGATGAACCTGAGTTGTCCCAAGCTCAGTGACGCCCAGAAGAACATGTATACCCTTGCCTTTGTGATGGTGGCTGTGAACTTCATTTTCGTCGCGCTTGGGGCATTGGTTCAACACCACTATCTGACGTCCCCCTTGGCTCCTCCTGTCAATTCAGCAGGAATGATCGCATTCGATCAAACTCTTTCTCATCTGACTTTGAGTACACTCGGGAAATCCGCGGTCATGATGTTCATCATTGGTCTTTCGGCTGCTACCTTCAGCAGTGCGGGAACGATTCTTCCAGCCATTGCCTCTTCGATTGAAATTGATCTTTTGCCGTCCCGCCTTCGGAATCGGATTCCGGTCAGAGTGGTGCATGGTCTGGCTGCGGTGTTGATTCTGGGTTTGATTTTTTTCATTCACGCGATTGGAACGAAATCACTCATCGACCTCGTTCTTCGTTGCTCGGGCTACACCTATGGGCCCTTGATCGGCCTTTTTGGTCTTGGGATATTTACGAAAGTTGGAATTCGACATCGGCACGTTCCGTTGCTATCCCTTGCGGCGATAGGAATCACCGCATGGATCGACTTTTCCATCAGTCGATGGTTTTCAGGCTATCGGTTGGGCGTGGAGTTGATTGCCATCAACGCACTGTTGTTTACTGGGCTTGCGCTTCTATTTTCTAGAGAAGCGCTCCGCGGCCGCGCAGCATCTTCTGCCAGTACCTGAGGTTGGTTCTTCGAGCGATCGCGCATTGGGCTGATCCCAAACCAGAGGTTAACGGGCCGATGTAGGAGTTCATCAGATTCTTTTTGTTGCGAAGGTGATAAAGGCCTTGGTAGTGGCCGAGCTCATGTCCCACGGTATACGGGTTTTTTGCGTATTTTTCTGAAACCAGCACGCCATAGGGGCCATTTCCTGGCATCTGGGCCACGGCGATGGTTGAATTCGTCCAAGGGCCAACGGCGACGATCAGAAAGCGATTGTCTTCGTCAAAATGAGCACGAATGGAATCTGAATCCCGTTTCCAATCCGGACTGTAGGGCAAGCCGACTGATTCAGGTTGAAGGGATTGGAACTTCTCGAGCTGAAATGCGACCTTGCAGGTTTTCCAAACCTCGTTCATTTCCGCGATCAGCTTTAAGGTCTCAGACTCTTTCAATACGGGATTTCCACTTTGGTTTTCGAATGAAACCACCTTAAGCCCGATGCAATGGACTTCTGGATCGTTAGATTCACAACTGGAGAAATAGGTTTGAGCGGAGGGGTTCGGGTTCGGAGTTCGAACCTGAGGATCATCCTGGGTTGAACTGGAGAGTCCATTTGCTCCCGGGCCGCAGCCAGAGAGGATGAGGAAAAGAAAAAGGGGGATCAATGCGAGAGATCTCATTTCAGTGCCTTTCTTCCGTGAAGGGTTGATGAGGTCCTATTGCCCGGGATCTCCGGGCGTTTTTTTGATTATCAAGCGGAGTGACGTCGCTAAGAATTCATTATCTTTTGACGCTGAAGTTCAGGTGAGCCTGTTTTGGGGTAAATCAACTTAGATTATTGAAAATATTGAGAAGATTGGCGCTTCCGGCTGTTTTGTTTTTTCTTTAAACAA
>CANGWP010000162.1 GCA_947457605.1 Bdellovibrionales bacterium
GAATGGCATCGGACGCAGAATTGGAAATGTCTTCAAGCGTATCGGGGGCGCCACGGTGCCGGATCCGGATGCGACTTTTGTAGGACAGCGATGCACCAAGCGTTTTCTTTATCCCACCACCAAAATCAAAAATGGAAGGGAAGTATTCTCGGATTATGGGGATCCCTCCGGAATTCCCGATTCCGAGTACAGGGAAGTGGTCGAGGCCTTCCGGGATAAGGCCGTTGCCCTTCGGTTTTTTCCCGAAGGTGGACCTTCTCCTGCGGATCCTGAGTTCGTCCAGAAAGTGATGGCCAATAAGGAAGATTCTGCGTGCCGCGACGTAAATGCCGGCGCGTTTCATCTTGTCATTGGAAATCAGCTGGGCCTGAACCGCGAAGGGTTTTTGATCGACAAGACCCGCGATGTGGAGGTCTGGAATCAGCCCGTGTTTCGCTATGATTCAGAGGTGCTCGGTTGGTCTGCTCCCGATGCGGGCGCAAGCCCCGGGACCGATCGCGTGGTTCGGGTCAAAACCCGCCTCTATTTTGCGGATGATACGGACTATGGATGGGCCTTCTGGTATCCGACGCTTCCGGCACTTTTTGGAATTCAATCGCCGTTTACCTCCGAGTATGAGCGGTATCAGCAGTTCTTGATCCGGGAAGGGGACCTGACCGAGCCCGGCCGTTATCCCGAGGGGATTCTCGATTATGCCGATTATGAATACAAGCTCGACCTCGATCGTGGGGGTGTGATTTTGGGTGGGGAGTGGATCACCTTTGATCGACCGGACTTCCTGTGGCTTTTCCGGAAAACCGGCTTTACCGGCGACTACGAGAAGCTCAATTCCATTTACAAGCCTGTGAATTTGCCCGAGGGGGCCACGCTCAGGTTTTAGATGCCAAGCGGAACGATAAGGGAGATCCGCTATTTTTTCGGAGGGGCATTGAGTGCCGCCGATGCCGTGAGTACCCCAAGTCTGATGTCAGGGTAGAATTCGGCTTTTCGGAGGGCTTCTTCCTCAAACTGCTTCAGCACCTGCTCCAAAAGCGCTTTGTTCTTGTTCCGAAGGTCTTCATTTTCGGCAAGGGAAGCCTTGATTTGGTCGAGTTTCCGGCTCAAAACATCCGACTGGATGTCGAGTTCGTCTTTCTGGACCAAAAGTTCCTTCACCTGATTCACCACAGTATCCTGTGGGATGATTTCCGCCTTGATGTTCATAGTTTGATTTCCATTCCGTAGGCGGTTTTCAATTCCTCAAGAGCGGTGGTGACTTTCTGATTGTACTCGGCATCACTTGGGGTGGAACGTACTTGTTCCTTCATCCGCTCCCCCATAAATGTGGTAACCCGGTTCAGCATCCGGTTTTGCTCTTTCAAGGTGATATTTTCCATCACGATCTTCTGGGCCTTATCGGCATCACCGCCAAGTTTCTCGACTTCGGCCTTCAGGTCATCGACCTGTGCACGTAGCACGTAAATCTCATCCTCGAGAGTGAGCCGCTCTCCGATCTGTCTCAGTTTGAATCCACCGAGACGTTGAAAAAGAAGGCTCAGCGACAAAAAATCCGAGAGGCCTTTTGCTTTTCCGATCCAATAAACCTTGTGCTTGGTGTTTTTTGCGAGATTCTTTTTCAGATCGATCAGGGGCTTCACATAAAGAGGATCAAGGGTGGCCAGAGTGAAGTTCACCACCAAGGGTTCTTCGAGAGTCTTGACGAGTGTTTCAATTCCGATGGCAAGAATCCGGAGCTGGGAGAGTTCAACCACTCCCCGGATTGCAAAGCAAGAAATGCCCTCGAAGCGCTCAAATTTTAGCTTCATTTTTGATCTCCGGAGTGAGTGACAAATCAAGGTATTGCAATTCAGGCAGGGTATCGCCGACTCTTCCCGCGCCCTTGAAGTCGGAACCGGTGACACGTTCCTTCAAGGCGGCTCCGAGCATTGCCATGCCCGAGAGATCATGCACATCCCGCAAACCACTGATCCAGGAAAGATAGGGGGCTCCCCAGATGGACATCGCCTCATCGAGCGGAGTGAATTCGGGAATCATTTGGGCCACGAATGTTGCCACAATTCCGTGATGGATCCCGAACTTCTGGGTTTCCATTGAAAGCCGCACGGGTTCGGTGTATTTGAGCGAGGACAGTTTCTTGTAGAACTCCGGTCCCTCCGATGGCTTCAGCATGCAGATGATCAACTGCGAAAGCTGCCGGACAAACGCGGCTGCAGGCGTGAGCTTTTCAAGTGAAAGCTTCTTCTTGTAGCGCGCAACCTTCAGGGTCATTTGACCCTGTTCCACAGCGCGGGTGAAGGCCTGAGCAATTGGCTCGTCGAATTTCGCTCCTCCGAGATTCACCATCGGGGTTTTCGAAAGATAAAAAAGAAAATCAAAAATCAGTCCACCGGCAAAAACGAAATCCTTGTAGCGACTCTCTTCTCCAAACTGGGTCCGCGCTTCATTCGAGAACTTCAAAAGCTCATTTGCCTTGCCGGGAAGTTTCCCTGTGGCCTCGTCCATTTGAAGTTCCTTGATTTTCAATACCTGGTTCATCAGGTTCACAAGCATCCAGAGCTGGGTTGCCCGGGTGGTGTAAAACCGGATGTGTTCCTCCAAGGGTACTTCAATGTCCTGAGGGTTCAGGGATTTGATCAGGGTCTGGAAGGGAGGGATGAGGTGCGGGTGAAGACTGAAGTTCTTTACAAGATGGGTGACGCGGTCCTCGACATTGTCTGGTTCGAAAAGGAGGGGCGTAACTTTCGTCGCGGCAAACGGCCCGATGATTTGTTTGAACAAATCCTCAATCAGAGCCATGCCCGGATTCACTCGATGAGTTCTCCCAGGGGTTGTCCGAGGGGAACCCAAGTCTCAAGGCCTTTGGAGCTGTTCTCCAAAAGATCGGGACTCGGTTTGATTTTTTCCTTTTGTAACAACCAGATCACCGTGGACCCCCCAAATAAAAAATACCCTTTTTCCAGGCCCTTTTCAAATTTAAGTGGCATCCGGGACCGATCCGAATAAGCGCTTTGAACGATCTTTCCAACACCGAGAGCACCGACCTCGATCATGGCGGTTCTGCCAAATTTCGGGTGTTCCATGATGGCAACTTGGCGCTCATTTTCAAGAAACACCCGGGGTGCAGCCTCGATCGCCACCGGATTCACCGAATGAAGGGCCCCCGCGATCCGGTAGTGGCGGGTGAGAAGCCCGGAGAAGGGAAAGTGAAACCGGTGGTAATCCACAGGACAAAGGCGCGCAAGAAGGAGGCAGCCACCTTCGAATTCCCGCGCAAGATCCGCATCCTGCAGCAGTTCTTCGAGATCAATCTCAAGGCCCTTCACCTTGAATTTTTGCCGGGGCTTCAGATCCGCGAACACAAGATACCTGGCTTCTGCTCCCGCGCCGAAGTCACGATCGGAGGCGGAAAAGTTTCTTACCCCGGGTTTGAACTTGCGGATGAAAAAATCATTGAAGCACGAATAGTCGGTTTCCTCGAACTCCTCCATCCGGATTTGATACTTACGGATGAAGTCATCGATTTTAGAGCGGCTAAGCACCGAGTCTTCGATTGCGCCGAAGATGCGACTGAGCCAGCGTTTGGAAAACACATGGTCGGTCAGAAAAAAGCCAAGGCGATTCCGATACGCCCAGTTCAAATAGGTTCCACCGTAGACCTGTTCGTTCTCAATTTTTCGGGTAACGCGATTGTAGTAGGGGATCATGGATCACTTCGCCTCTGAAGATTGGTTTTCGTGGAGTTGGTTCGTAGGTGAATCGGTCCGGACGGCACACCAGGTTTTTCAGGCCCGTGGAGGTGCGAATCGGGTCACTGATCACGCGGACCAGGCCTTTCGGGAAAACAGCCGCTTTTGCCGATTTTTTTGATGCAAACCAGACATAGGAAAACTTGAGCCAATCACGGACTCCGCCGAGTTTGATCGAGAATTTCCGGAAAAATGCTCCGGGCAATTTTGCGGGCACCGAGAAGTGGCACCAGTTCTTGCCGCTTGAAAGCGGGCACTTTTCGGCATGAAGGCAGGGCCCCCAGAGTGGAAGAGGGGCGTCGGACAAAACCACTTCGTCCCGAATCGTGGAGAGCCGCTGGGAGGGCTCCCGAAATGCAGGCTCAAGCAACAGGACGCCGCCACCGCTTGGATTTTTCAGAAATGGGGCGAGACCTTGCTGAAACATTCCTGTTCCGGGCGCGCCTTCGTTCAAAACGTTTCCAAACAAAACAAGCGATGCATCAAACGAGAAATTTCGCGGATGCTTCCACCACGGCCGCACCTCGGTCTTAAGACTGATCGAACCGTCGATTTCCGGAAACAGATCGAGAAGTCTTGCTAGCAGCTGCTCCCCGTCTTTCAGGATCGCCTCATTGTGGTCAATCCAAAGAAGTTCGATCGAAAAGGGGAGCTTCAATTTGCCGGATTTTTTCTGGGGGGGGTGGTCTTTCAGGATCTTTTCGATGGCATGGCACAAGAATGCAATCGATGCAGTGCCGGGGCCCGCGCCCACATCGAGGATCCGCAGCACTCCTCGTTCGAGGGCGTCTTCGAGCGCGGCATCCACCGCCGTCGGGTGGCGATCAAAGAGGGTCAGGAATTTGGCCCCCTGAAGGCCGAAAAAATAAAGAAAATAGCTCGATCTGAATTTTGCGGTCGTAAAATAATTCGGCAGCCGGCCGGTTTCGCGCCCCGAGGTAAAGAACTCGGAGAGTTCAAGCAGGCCTTTCGAGAAAA
>CANGWP010000163.1 GCA_947457605.1 Bdellovibrionales bacterium
CTTTGGCCTTTCAAGGTCGTGCATGGTTTTGATCTCGCTTAGAATCACATCCTTTGGAATTCCGGACGAAGGCAACTCATGATGCCGCTCGAACTTCCCGTGATAGGGCTTCAGGCTTTTCTCGAGCATCGATGAGACCTTCCGGTCCTCCTCCTCGATCATGCTCCGGACTTTTGGATTGACCCTAAGCCAGGCCTCAAGCCCACGAATCATGAATTCCGGGAGCCATCTCAGGAGGGGCTTGTATTTTTCCAGTAACTCGTTCACTTGCCACCTCCCGGGTTCAGACTTTGAAACCAAGATTGATTGCGTTCAAAAAACTGAACAAAGTGGGCATAAGCCGCATCATAAACCATTTGATGGTCAGGCCTTGGCGAGTGTGTTCTTTTCGACTTGATCAAACCCGGGAGATCCGAGAAAGAGAGCTCACCCAAAGCAACCCAGGCAAGGGCCGCAATCCCCCGCGAATTCGCGGACAGCGGGTCCTCCATTTGTTCGATCCTGACCCCCAAAACATCCGAGAGAATCCCGGCCCACACTTCAGAATTTGCGCCCCCGCCGATAAACCGCAGGGTTTTGAATTCCTGCCCGCAGAATTTTTCCGCATAGCCTTTGAGCCATCGCATGTTTAGTGCAACCCCCTCCATCACCGCTCGGATCATATGTTTTTGTTCATGCCGAAGGGAAAGATTCAAAAATCCTCCCCTGACATGATGAACATCAAACGGGGAACGCTCGCCATTCAGCCAGGGAAAATACAACAACCCGTCCGAGCCCGCTGAAACCGAAGCGGCCAATTTGTCCATTCGGGCATACACATTCGCGGATGGAAGCGCATCCGAAACAGATTCTTTTGGAAACAGAATCCTGTTTTTTAAAAACTGCAAGGATGCCCCTGCCGTCTGTTGTTCGTTCACCAAAAAATAACGTCCTGGAATGGCAGACGGAATGCTCGCCATATTGTGAAAAAGGTCGGTCTTCTTTGCGGGCACATGACAAATCATCCAGGCTGAGGTCCCAATGTAGATGTGAGGCTCATAGTCCCGGACCCCGCCGGAACCAACCGCAGCAGAATGAAGATCAGGAGTGCCTGCGATCACAGGAATCCCCTCTGGCAATTCCAACTCTCGCGCCACCTCGGGAAGTATGGGCCCAAGAATTGAATTCGTTGCGACAAGATCCGGGAGTTTTTTGCGATCGATTCCGCTCTTCTTTAAGAGTTTTTCGGAATAACGGACATCCGAAATGGAGCGGTTGTCGGTAAGCCAGTGAACCGTGATCGACTCAAAACTCGCACGCGCAAGACCGGTAAGATAAAAATTGAGATAGTCCTTTGGTTCAAGAAACACTCTCGTGTCTTGATAAATTTCCGGATGAGCCCGCTTTAGATAGAGAATGTGCGAGATCGAATCCTTCCCGGACCGCGTGGGCCCACCACCTGTGATCCTGATCCACTCCAGCATCGGAAATAAACCATATCCATCCACCCTTGGCCATCCTTCCGTGAGCCGTGCTGCGTCGGGCGCGCCCCTCGCGTCCATCCAAAGAATCGCATTTCGAAGGGGTCTTCCTGAAGCGGAAATTGCTACCGTTCCAGACCACTGCGCGGTCACATTGATGGCACGAACTCTTGCGGAAAGAGTTGGATTCCGACCCCGAATTTCAAGCAGTGCGTCCCGGATGGCACGGATCCAATCGGAAGGACTTTGCTCCACTCCATCCGGCCCGTCAAACAGGAGCTCAACCTCACGAAACGCGGAATCCACCAAAGTAAGAGTGCGATCAAAAAACGAAACCTTGGGGCCGGATGTCCCAAGATCAAAGGTAAGAATCAAATCCCGCTCAGCCATACCTATAGTTTAGGGATTTGCAAAATATTGAGCCAGCGGTTTTTAGGAGGATGCACCGGGAGACCGGATTTCCACAACTGTGATCCTTGATTCCGGTCCAATTTCCCAATGAATGTCGTGTTGCATCAGTCGAAACGCAAACCTCTTGCCAATCGAATTTGGGTCTTGAAGTGGCGTATGCTCTCGCTGGGATCTGGGCCTTGGATCCCACTCGAGAATTCCCGTGATGAGCGCCATTAGACCAAGGTTCTCGGCGACACGTGCTGTGTCTTTTGTGAATCCCACCGGAAACCGTTCAATCTCATTTTTGATCCAGCCACTCGTCGCATCCTCCACGCGATCCGCGTACGGAAGATAAGGCTTAATGTCGAGTAGCGGAGACCCATCCAAAATGTCCACACCGCTCACCCGCATCTCAACTCTTCCCTCTGGAAGCTCCCGAATTTCATCGAGCCTGACCACGGACATTCCGATCGGGTTTGGACGGTGCGGTGAGCGCGAGGCAAATACACCTACCTTTGGGGGAGCATCGATTCGGGGCGGCGCAATGGTCGGATTCCAAAATCCCGGATGATTTTCATTCTGTGATTTGTGAAACAGATAAATCAACCAGACATGACTGAACCCCTGAAGATGAAGAAAAGCATCGGGGTGAGAAAACTCTTTTTCAAGCATCACGCGTCCCCAAGCCTCTTTTACCATCAGGGATTGCCTCGGAACTCCGAACTTTTCCTTAAAACAGGTTTCAATGATGCCGATGGGTTTCATTTCGAGATCCCTCCCCTTTGGGAATTCCATGTGGGAATCGCGGCCAAAGCCAAAAGCGCCGAAAACGCCCCAAGCACACCAATCGCTCCCCGAACGCCGAAGGTTTTGAACAACAAGGGGGACGCAAGGGTGAACACCAGGGTACAGAGCGAGTCTGCAATCATTCGAAGTCTCACAATCGGAGTCATCGTTCGATGAGAAAACCGTTCCTGCATCAACTCCAAGAACGGGGTGTCGTTCATGGGGCCACCCACGGCGCAAAGTGCGGCAAAAAAACAAATCAGCGGGAGTGTCGGCGAAAGCGAAATCAGGACAAAAGACACACCAATGAATCCGAAGCCGATGTAAACCCAAGGCTCAGGGTGCCTCCGATGCACATTTCCGAAAATCAGAGCCGAGCTGATGTTGCCTACCCCGTAGGATGCCATGATCCAACCGAACGCCCCAAGACCATAAGGTTCGATTTCGCGCGCAAGCAGTGCAAGCCCAATGCCATAGACCACGCCCCAGGGGCCGGAGCCCAAGGTCTTCACCAATAGCGCGCGGTACACGTCAGGATGTTTCCTTACCTCGCGAAGAGCGGCGAACACTCCCATCCGGGCATTGGCAGATGCCGGCTCCTGATAGGCTCGCCGATACTCAGCACGCAATGAGTGAATGGATGCCGCAGAAAAAAGGAAAGTAAGCGCGTCGAGAGTGAAAAAATGATGGATCGGGATGAAGCCCGAAAGCACACTCACAATCAGCGGACCAAAAACGCGGGCAATCCGGTAGGTCGTGGCCATGAGTCCGTTACCGGCACGAAGAAGTCGCGGATCGCGGGCGAGAATGGGTAGAGAACTCAAAAGGGCGGGTTCAAAATACGTGCCAAGTGTCGCCATCAAGACCGTGACCCCTACCAATATCGGGTAGGAATTCAATCCCGAAAGAAAAAATCCGACGGGAATCAGAACCAGAAAGGCACGCATCAAATCAACCGCAATCAGAGTGTGATCGGGCCGCAGACGATCTCCTAATTTTCCGAAAAAAAGGCCAACCCCCAGTCCCACTGCCAATTGCAGGGATGCGATGTATCCCGTATCGGACCCCATCACCTGAACCGCAAGCCAAATGAACGCGATCTTGAAGAGCTCATCTCCAACCGCAGATCCGACCTGTCCGAACCAAAGTCTCCGGAGAGAGCGGTTTCGAAATCCGTCCAACATCAACATTCAAGCCTTCCTTCGACGCTCAAGCCAAAGCGCAACGGCGTACGCTTGCCTGGGTTCGAGCATGGCAAACAACAAAGCCATCATGATCCACTCAAAGAGCGGAATATTCATGGTGCATTCGATTCCCAGATGAAGTGCGATTCCCGCAACAATGAGAGGCACCCGGAGGGGACGAAACCAGATCAGGGTTCCCAGCGCAAATTCAATGATCAGGCTCGACCAGGTGGTGAAGCGAATGGACCAAAGATGGTCAAACACATACGGAATCGGAAAACGTTCAAAATCCCAAAGTCTTGAGGTGTAATAGGTTGCCTCGCCATAGGCCCACGCTTTGCCGTCGAATTTATAAAAACTCGTTGAAAAATACAGAAAGGCAACCTGCAACTGAATCAACCGCTGGGCCCAAGGCATCTCCATTCGAGGAACCGCGGGAGCAAGACCCCGTCGAAGTTGAAAATACCGATCCAAAGAATACGCTTTTCCCGCCTGACTGAACCCAAGGTAAAAAAGCATGAGCCGCAACACCGTGTCCCCTGAATTCAGAATCAGCGGGTTGTAGTAATGAAGCGAACTTAGGGTCAAGAAAGCAATCCAGGCGGATGTGCGGGTGAAAAACCCCAAGAACAGAGACAAGCCCGAAACAACGTGAATCCCGAGGATCCACCAGGAATTGAACAGATTCGGCTTGAAAAAAGAATAGAGGTTGGACCCTTGAAACCCTCTCGGTCCGGCGTATTCGATGACACCTTTTTCGGAGAAAAACTGAGAGAAGTCAGGAATCAGCATCAATGCACTCAGGATCAAAAAGGTTGA
>CANGWP010000164.1 GCA_947457605.1 Bdellovibrionales bacterium
AGCGACATGGCCTATGTGCTCGTGGATCCTAGAATCGATTTCGGGGGGAAGAGTTGAATGAAGGCGCTTCGGGCGTTTTTTCAAAACCGTTTTTCACCGCTCACGGTTCGCCGTTGGGCTTCTTTTTTCCGACAGAAGCGGGCGCTCTTCGGGCTTGCGGGATTCCTGTTTGTATTTTTCTTTTCCATGACTGCAGAGCTTTGGTCCAACAGCAAACCGCTCCTGCTCAAGCGGGATGGAGTTTGGTACGTGCCTGCAGTCCGGAACTATACTGCGGCCACCTTCGGAATCACGGATAGCTTCGTTGTTGATTACCGTGAGCTCGTGAAGGCCGAAGGTGAATCTGGAAAAGTCACGTTTGCGCTCTTCCCGTTGAACCCGTGGGATCCTTTCGAACAAACTTCTGATGTGATGACGGGACCCTCAAAGCAGCATTGGCTTGGAACGGATTCGCTTGGTCGGGATGTTGCCGCCAGGCTGATCTACGGGCTCAGGGTTTCGCTTTCCTACGGGGTGCTTTTTTGGCTTGCCTGTTTTTTCATTGGAATCATCGTCGGATGCGTTCAAGGATATTTTGCCGGTACACTCGACTTCTTCACCGAACGAGTGAAGGAATTGATCGAAATTCTGCCCTTTTTGTCTGTTGTGATTCTGATCAACGGGCTCATGAAATCGGACTCATTCTGGGTCACCCTGATGGTGGTGGTGCTCCTTTCGTGGGTGGGGATCGCATCCCAACTCAGAGCACAGGTCCTATCGATCCGGAATCGGGAGTTTTGCGAGGCAGCCCGTGCGGCGGGAGCCCGGAACGGGCGCATCATCTTCACTCATGTTCTTCCGAACGCACTCACTCCCATTCTTACTCTTACTCCATTTTCGATCTCTGGCGGCATCACCACCCTTGCGGTTCTTGACTATCTTGGGTTTGGTCTTGCGCCTCCCACACCTTCTCTTGGAGAACTGCTCTCGCAGGGGCGTGCCTACATTCAGAATGCTCCCTGGCTACTCATTGCACCCACCGTTTCGCTTTCGTGGTTACTCATCTCCATCAATCTGGTGGGTGAGGCGCTTCGGCAGGCCTTTGATCCTAGGAAGTAGCGGAATTTTTCCGCAGGATGCGATTTTTCGAGGCATTCTCCCGTTCCAGCGGTTTCCGTTGCCATCTGGTATCCTCTGTTGTACTCCCCTGTTTCAGGATTTGGGAGTTTTATGGGATCAGTGAAATTGTTTTTTGGCGCAGTTGTTCTTTGTTTTTTTGCCGGGTCCGCTTCGGCCCTCCCTGCGCAGGAAAACAAGATTTCCGTGGTCATTGACCAGGCAGTCGCTCGCGGAGGGGCGAAAGTCGGAGTTGGGTCCCCCATGACCCTGCGTCTGCCGGGAATTCAGTCTGCACATTCAGGATTATTTCTTGGTCAGATGATTAAGGTGGATGGGAAGCTTGATCAAATGATCCTTCTCGATTCGAATCAGAGACGGATTCTTTTTGCAAATCGGGCGCAGGTGGAGATCAATCGAAACTCGCTCCAAAAAGTTCTTAGGCCTTATCCCCAGGTGGATGGAACCTGCACCGGATATGCCCTTCATCATTTGTTCGCTCAAATCGGTACCACTCGTGTTGCAGGGAACGCACAGCTTGCAGCAACATTTTCAACCGAGTTCGGACGAACCCAATTCCTCGTTCGTGCCATCAATGATTATTATCTTGCCACACAACGCCGGTATTCCATTCTTGGGATCATGAAGGGGTATGGGCGCGAGTTCGGGCTTCGCTGCGATAAGGAGATTTTTCCGGATTCAAATTCTGCAATCCGCCACGTTCAGGAAAAAACGTTGCGGGGAATTCCTGTGCTGGTTTCTTTCTACACTGGGCCCAATATGGTGAATGCTCCATTCAATCTTCAGAACTTCGCGGATTCAGGGGCGTTGGATCCGAGGCTCTGGGTTCCAAGACAAATCGGCGAGAGGCAAAGCGGAGGGCATAGTGTGGTGGCCGTTGCGACCTTTGAGCATGCAGGTCGAAACCATTTTCTCATGCTTGACTCTGATTGGGCGGAGCCCCGCGTTTGGGATGCTTCGGCCTACCTTGGGGGCAAGGTTGATTTGAAAAACCTTGAGTTTTATTCCTGTGATGCCGCAGAATGAACACCATGATATCAATCACGGAATTCGGACCCGGCTGTCCTTGGTTTGAGGATTTTGAAAAATATGGAGCTCCCAACGTAAAGTGGTGCGAGCAAAGAATCTGCGCTCTCCTGAATGAGCCCTCCAACGCGTGGTCGAATGTCGCCTATTTGATCGTTGCGATTTTTGTCTTCAAGCTGGCACTTGATTTGAAAAAGTCCGGAAAATCGATGCGCTCGGCCCTTTTGTTTTCAGGTGTGATCTGGGTCATGGGGGCGTTCTCTTTTTGGTTTCACGCCACAAATAATTTCTTCACTCAGATCTTTGACTTCATCGGCATGTATCTCTTTGTGTTCCTGATCTTGGTGATGAACCTAGTGCGTCTGGGATTCATTCAAAAGATGCTGGTGCTTTGGCATCTCGCGTTTGTGGGATTCGGGATCGGAGCGTTGTTCTGGATGCGAAGCCTTGGCCTTCCCTATCAGGTCATCATTCTGGGCGCCGGGATTCTGATCATTCTGACCGAAATTCTCGCAAAGAATCGTACCCGGGTCCAAATGGGGCGGGATTTCTATCTTGCCATTGGTTTTTTTGTGGCTGGTGCGGCATGTTCCGTGCTCGA
Source organism: Bdellovibrionales bacterium (assembly GCA_947457605.1). Classification (GTDB taxonomy): domain Bacteria; phylum Bdellovibrionota; class UBA1018; order UBA1018; family CAIMNF01; genus CAIMNF01. The sequence continues at coordinate 2,744 of CANGWP010000164.1, forward strand.
TGCGACCCGTACCTGGTGTGTGCCTGAAAGCTGGCTTCAAGGACATGCGGTTTGGCATTTGCTTTCAGCTGTCGGGTCTTGGTTCACCGCAAGATACTATATTTCGCGAACATCCTGAGAATGCCTCTCCCGGCAGAATTTGCCGGGAGTTGATTTGGCATTCAGCAAGTCAAAATTTTAATGTAACCATCGTGTAGAAAATCAGACTAAAATCATGGGAGATGGTGGGAAGAATCTTTATGGTGAATCGTCTGATTTTTGGGGTTTTCTTCGTTTTTATGGGTCTGCATTTTTCTAACGCGAACGTGGGATTCGCTGAAGATTCACTGGTGAATCGCTCTCCCGCAGTGGTGGCAGAGGCGGAGGGAGGCTTTTATCCCGGGAAATGTGAATACCCGCTGAATCGCTTCATCGGCCGCGGCATGGAGATCGAAAGGCAGCGAAGGAATTATGATTTCGCGAAGAGTCGGATAGAGGAGTGTAAGGGTGGGATGGCATTTGTGAGTCCCAGTTCGGATGGAAGGGATTGGACGGTCATTTGTTCCCGTGAGACCAAGAACGAATATGTCATGGACATCCCGGAAAGCATCCGAAGGAGTGGAAAGCGGTATTCCGTTTACAATCGCACCGGAAAAGGTCCGACTTTTGCACTCGATCGATTGCCGACATCCACTTCGGCGGCCGGAAGTTCAGCCTATTTTTCGTCTGTATGCACCGAGAAAGCCACTGTGAATTTCGAGATCTCCGATTGCAAGACTCTTTCCTTCAACCCATCAGAGTATGGATCCGGAAAATCCGCAGAGGCGTTTTTGATCTCCGAGGCTGCAAGTGACTGCGACAAAATTGCGAAGAGAACCGATGTGGAAGATTCACAGAAGCGACTCATCAACCGCAATGTATTGCCGCATTTGCAAGGGTGTCGTCGCTAGGGGTTATTCTTTCCCGTTCTCAGCGGGTATCGAGCAGCAGCTTTTTACCAAGTTTGTTCTTCGGAGCTTCCACAATGCTGCGAGGACCTGATTTTTTCGGAGCATCAAAGCGTTTCCCGGCCCGTTTCTCCCGCTCATATTCCCTGAGAATTTCACGATGTCCCGGTTTTTGGGGCTGCAGGAGCGCTTGCTGAATCTTCCGGTCCTTCCACTCTTTTGCGACAAAGAGGGGCTTCATGCTCATGGGGTTGAGCCCCGTCCAGTACATGGCCGTTGCAAGAGTCATCGGAGTTGGAATGAAAGCCTGAACCTGCTGCAGGTTCCAGCCCTTTTCCTTCAAGTAGTCGTACACCTTTTCCATTTTTTCATGGGTGGTCCCCGGAAACCCCGAAATGAAATACGGCACGACATACTGTTCCTTGCCTGCTTCTTCTGAGACTTCCTTGAAGTAGCTTACGAACTCATCAAAGTTCTTAAGCCCTGGCTTTTTCATGAGGTGAAGGACTTCGTCATCGAGATGTTCGGGTGCGACCTTCAAGTGTCCGCCTACGTGATTTGAGATGAGTTCGCGAAGATATTCCTGGCCCGCCTTCTGGTCGGATAACGCTAGGTCATATCTAAGACCTGATGCGATATGAATCTTTCGAATGCCCGGGATTTTTCGGGCCTTTCTCAACATCTCGACCTGCGGAGTGTGATCGTGTTGCAGTTGCGGGCAGACCTTGGGATGCACGCACGAAAGCTTCCGGCACTTGCTTTGAATCTCGGGGCTCTTGCAGCTGGTGCGAAACATGTTTGCGGTCGGTCCACCGATGTCGGAAACGATGCCCTTGAAGCCCGGAACCTTGGTGAGTCCTTCGACTTCCTTAAGCACGCTATCGCTCGAACGAGATTGAACGATTCGGCCCTGATGAAGAGTGATTGCGCAAAAC
>CANGWP010000165.1 GCA_947457605.1 Bdellovibrionales bacterium
AAGGAACACCTCCTGCGGGGGTTCCCGCATCCACGAGGTTTCTCGTTTCGAAAAAATATTTTCTCGGAGGAGAACGGGATGAAACGTACCTGACTCGACTGAAGGCTTTCCATGAAAGCATCAAAGAAAAAGCTGACAAGGAAGTTGCTGAACTTCGGCAATTTACGGAAACCCTCATTCTTCAGCAAAATTCAATGACCGCTGAGTTCCAGAAGATTTTCCGGGCAAAGAAGGCCACTCCCGCGATCAAGGCCCAATGGAAGAAAGTTAGTTCTGCATGGCTCCAGATCAGCGGTCAACTCGACCAGGCAATTCAGACCTGGAGTCCGGAAACTCTTCAGAACGAGTTTTTTTACGGCAAGGTCTATGCTTTGGTTAAGTCGGCATTTGCGTCAATGCAAAACTTGTTCAAGGCGGAAATTGAGTTCATTGAGAAACCCCAGGACAAAGCCGCTTTCGAGATTCAGCACGGGAAGCTTCTAAGTGACGCCCGCGACGCTCTCGAACAGCTAAAGACCAAAATGGAACTAATCCTCAAGGCTCCAAAAACTCCAAGCGGACTACCCACCAAGGAGGGTCTATGAGCGACAACTGGGTTGAAAAGCGTCGAGCCAAGAGACGAGACATCGTCGATCGTTTTTCGTTTTATGTATGCATTCCCAAACTTGGCTATACCCGACACAAGGTGAATGACGTAAGTGAGCTTGGAATCGGATTCGAGCTGGAGACCCTCGGCGAATTCAAGTTAAGCAAGGGAGAGGTCTGCGAGCTTGATTTTTACATGAATCAATCTCTCTACCTGCCGCTCCAAATTGAAGTCATGAGACACGTGGACCACGAAACCACCCAGTTGATTGGGGCAGCCTTCGTGGACGTGCAAAGTGCCACGCAGCTCACCTTCAACACACTGGTCAAACTGGTTGACCAGCTTTCCGAGGTCGGCGAATTCCTGGATCAACCTTAGATTGATCCAACCCCGATATTGCCACTATCCCGCTCGGAAACTTCCGAGAACGCTTTCAAGAAAGATACAAATTTCGACCAAGCTGGAAACGCGCGTTGATCCATTTTCACTGCACAACCATAGCGAAGATATCGACTCCCGCCCTCAATGACGGGACGGGTGTTTTTGATATCCACCACAAGCTCCATGAAGTTTTCCGAACTAAAATAAAGGCGGATCGGAATGTCATTCATCTGGGTTGGCCAGATTTTTTCCGACTGATAAGGAACTTGAATGCCAAGACCTTCTTCACTTACATCCGTGAGGTTCACCTGAACCATCTTGCCTGGGTTTACCACCGCGTATACTCCAACGAGGTGATCAAAAAAGATGCGCTCTGTTTTGCGTTTCTTTTCTTCCTGCTTACGGTTTCGGAATTGGTCCAGACTGATGATGTCGTCGTTGTCCTTCATGGATCGTCTCCTCAAGAACCCTTTCGGTGACCCGTGGACTTTTCTTGAATTGATCTATTCATAGAATGGGCAAACTTTTCACATTCAGTTTTAGTACCAAGATCCGAATAGCTCTATGCAAGGTGATCTTGCACAAATTCCAGGAGGGACTCATGAACACAAGAAAGAATAAGACGAATGCCAATATCAAGGAAATGGATGCCGATGTTTTGTATCAAAAACTTGGCGATCGATGGTTCGCGTTCTCTCTCATTGGGGACGAAGTGTTCATGTCACCCGTAAATGATGACGTGATCAATGGCATCAAGGCCGAAAACCAAAACGCCGCACGGAATCCGGATGAAACAGTATAAACTCCAAAAGAAAGCTCCGGATCAGAGCCTCAATTCAGGTCGAGGCTCAACACGGCAGGAGATTGACGAAATCGCAAAACACATTGCGGGGCACATCGAAAAGAACCCGGCCAAGGCGGCTCGACTTTTCGAGTCTTGGCTCAATGGAAAGCCCAATCGCCAGTTAAAGAAGAAAGCAGCTTAATCAATTTGATTTACTTGAGCAAAACGTATTTTTCTCTTGCTTGGCGCTTTGCATGCCCTTTAAAATCTTAAAACGAGGTCAAAAGCCTCGCAGCCGGTTCAGAAAGTGGTACGTATGAAGTTGATTCTATTGATTCTGGTGACGGGAATTTCATTTCTCGGTGGGTCTTCTCAGGCGGGATACTCCTCTGAGTCCTACAATGGTCATTTGATTGCAGAGCCCAAACTCCATGATTACGTAAAAGCCGAGAGGTCTCCTGGATTCTCACCCATCACCGAAGTTCAGGATTCAGAAGGCAATCCGGTTCAAAACTGATCTTTATTTCCTCTCGATCTGAATTGCAAACCTGGTAAGCCCTGCACTCTTGATCAGATCCATCACCTGAACGACATCCCCGTGCTTCGTTTCCTGGTCTGCACTGATCACAGCCTGTGCATTGGGATTTGCCATCAACAAACTCTTGATCTCACTCACCAGGTCCGAGACCTGAATTACTTTTTCCATCACGCGAATGACACCTGATTTGTCGATCACAATGGATATGGACTGCGAAGCGGATTTTTCACCTGATTGGGCTTTTGGCAGATTCACCGACATTTGCTCCCGCACCAGCATGGGCGCAGTCACCATGAAAATGACAAGCAACACAAGCACCACATCCACGAAGGGCGTGACATTGATTTCTGAAATCGCGGGGAGGGAGTCCTCGTCGCGTCGAAAATTACCCCCAGCCATTCACTTCACCACTTTCGAAACATAGAGATCGCGAATCGCGCTCGCTTCCAATTGGGCGTTTCTAAGCCTTTGGGAAAAGATATTGTATCCGATCGCGGCAGGAACTGCCACGAAGATACCGATCGCAGTGGTCACCAGAGCTTCGGCAAGACCGAACATTACGGCGTTCATTGCCGAGCCTTGCTGAGAAGACAAGATTCCGAAACTCTGAATGATTCCCATTACCGTTCCGAGAAGCCCGATAAATGCCGAGTTCGCCGCAAGCGTTGCAAGGAGATTCAACCCCTTTTCCAGTTTGATTTTCTGCTCCGTAAAATAACTCTGGACTGCACGATCAATCACTTCGCCATCTTTTGAGTCGGAACCCATTGCAGAAAGAATCGCTCCGGCGACAAACGAGGGGTTTGATTCAGCCCAAGATCTCAAAAGATCCCAATTCCTGCTGCCAATGATTTTCTTGATCTCATCCATTCGGGATGGCCCCAATTCCCGCTTAAATACCTGTCTCCGATCAATCATGATCGCAACCGACCAAATTGAGAGGACAAGTAGAATGAACATCACAACTCGGGCACCAAGCCCCATCAACTGAATCCAGTTCGTCATAGTAAAAGCATTCTAAATGATGATAGGGTGTCCGTACATATGGAAAATGCATTTCGTGAGATTGATTGGCTCTGCATCAACACCATTCGCACCCTTTCCATCGATGCTATACAAAAGGCAAACTCGGGGCATCCCGGTCTCCCTCTGGGCGCGGCACCTTTCGCCTACGTACTTTTCCAAAAGCATCTGAAATTCAACCCAAAAAATAGCAACTTTTATGACCGGGACCGCTTTGTTCTGTCGGCGGGTCACGGGAGCATGCTGATTTACAGCCTCTTGCATCTTTACGGGTACGACCTCGACCTGAGTGAGATCAAAAATTTTCGCCAGCTCGGGAGCAAAACCCCCGGGCATCCCGAGTTCGGACTGACTCCGGGAGTGGAAGCAACCACGGGCCCCTTGGGACAAGGTGCGGCCAATGCGGTGGGAATGGCCATCGCAGAGCGCAGGCTTGCGAACCTTCTGAACACTCCAGAGCATACGATTGTTGACCATCACACCTACTGCCTTGTAGGGGATGGAGATTTGATGGAGGGTGTTTCCACCGAAGCGGCCTCGTTGGCCGGTCACCTGAAGCTTGGAAAACTGATCTACCTTTACGACTCAAACGACATCTCTCTCGACGGTCCCACTTCTCTTGCCTTCACGGAGAATGTCGCCAAACGCTATGAGAGTTACGGATTCCAAGTCATAACCGTGTCCAATGCGGACACAGATCTGAATGCGATTGATCAGGCAATCACGAGTGCGAAAGCGGAGACATCCAAACCATCCTTGATCATTCTGAAAACCACGATCGGCTATGGGTCTCCGAACAAGGCTGGCAAGAGTTCTGCCCACGGATCTCCCCTTGGACCGGATGAGCTTGCTCTTACAAAGAAATCTCTTGGCTGGACACTTACCGAACCATTCTCCATTCCAGAAGAAGCCAAAGCTCATTTCGAGCTTCCTGGAAAATGCGGTGCGGCCGCAGAACGCATCTGGAAGGAGTCGTTTGAAAAGTGGAGTGCCAAGCATCCTGAAAAGCGTTCAATTTTTGATCAGGGAAAGAGCAAATCCCTTCCAGCTGATTTTGACTCGAAACTCCTCGGATTCAAACCTGGCGAAGACTTCGCTACACGCGAATCTGCGGGCAAGGTCTTGAACTCCATTGCCTCCCACGTCCCGGTTTTTTTTGGAGGGGATGCTGACCTTTCTTGTTCAACGAACACCCTCATCAAGGATGGCGGCTCGTTTG
>CANGWP010000166.1 GCA_947457605.1 Bdellovibrionales bacterium
AGGCTTGTCCGGAAAAGATCAAAAGCAAAAGGCTCGAGCCGAGGAAAAAGGCGTTGCGATCGGATGCGTACCAGGGGCCAAAGAGCGAGAGGGAGAGATAGGTGTATGTGGTCACAAGAAGGAGCATCGGGATCATGATCCAGAAGGTATCATAGGAAAGAAGCCGCGGGCTTGAAATGTTTGACCTTCCCCAGGAGGGAGCGGTAGGGTGTCCCGTATGAATTCTTCTGAACTGATCTCCGCATTGGAGTGGCGTTATGCCACCAAGAAATTCGATCCATCAAGAATCATTTCCCAGGAGACCTGGAAAGCATTGGAGGAGTCGCTGCGCATGTCTCCTTCCTCTTATGGGCTTCAGCCTTGGCGTTTCTTTGTGATTGAAAATTCCGAAGTCCGAAAACAGCTCAAGGTTGCGTCGTGGAATCAAAGCCAGGTGACGGATGCGTCTCACTATGTGGTGATTGCATATCAGGAAGCAGTGGGTGAGGCGGACATCCGGAAATTCATAGAAACCACAGCGATGGTGCGGGGTGTGGAACTCTCAACTCTCGATCGATATCGCAAAGTGATCGAGGGGGATTTGCTTACAGGCACCCGATCCACAGAGATCGTGACCTGGTCGCAGCGACAAACCTACATTGCAATGGGATTTGTCATGCTTTCTGCTGCGATGCTCGGAGTTGATACCTGCCCCATGGAGGGAATCGATGCTCTCGAATACGACCGGATCCTTGGACTTTCAGGTTCGGGATTCAAAACGGTAGCCGGAGTCGCCCTGGGGTACCGCCATGACGAGGACAAGTACGCCCTTGCAAAAAAAGTTCGCTACCCGGCAAACGAAGTCATTCGATATGTGAAATAGGCATCAAACGCGAGCGTGCGAATCAGGAGAGGCCCAGGAGCTCCCGCAATCGAGCGGCGCTCTTTTCCGAATTCAATGTCGAAACCGCTTTGCCCCTTGCTTTGGCCTGAGATGGTTTCTCTGATTCCCAAGGCCTTTTCCCCGTCTCCACATGGACATAAATCATCGCGGATGCCCTGGCGTCACTGAGTGCTTCGTGATGGTTGAGTGGAATTCCAAGGGTCCTGCTCACATTGGAGAGGTTTGCGGGCTTGATCCCAAGCTTGTAGCGGGAGAGTTTCACTGTGCATTCGGTTTTGATCTTCGGCACCTTGATTCCATAGTGCGCGGCACTTGCCCTGAGAACCCGATCATCAAAACCTATGTTGTGGGCAACGAGGAGTTTTGATTTTTCAAGCCAGGGCAGGATGCGATCCGTGTACACCTGGTCGAAGGTGGGGGCATTTTTCACATCCTGATATCGGATCCCGTGGATGTGAGTGAAAAAGAAACTCTCGGTCGGGGTTTTGATGAGTGCCACGTCCTCGTGCACCACCTCGTGATCCTCGCCCAAAACCACGAATCCCACGGAACATGCGGAAGCAGGTGAGGGATTCGCAGTCTCAAAATCGATGACAAGAGTAAGGTTCTTTTTTGGTCTCGCCACGAGGAATGCCTTTTAGGTGATCCGCTCGCTACGCTTTACGGAACGCAAGTTTCCTGCAAGTACCTTCTTCCGCATGCGGATGTTTTTGGGTGTGACTTCGATCCATTCATCTTCGTCAATCCACTCAAGACAGCGCTCAAGTGACATGTCGCGAATCCCGGCGAGTCGCACCAGAAATTCGGCGCCCGCTGAACGGATGTTGGTGAGTTTCTTCTCCTTGCAAGGATTGACATTCATGTCGTTGTCCTTGGCATTCTCGCCAATGATCATTCCCTCATACACCTTGATGCCCGGTCCGATGAAGAGCATGCCTCGTTCTTCAAGCGAAAGAAGCGCATACTCCACCGAATCTCCCAATCGGTCGGCGATCAGGGCGCCATTTCCCCGGTGAGGGATTTCTCCGCGATGGGGTTGGTACTCGGTGAGATAAGAACTGAAGAGCCCGTCCCCCCGGGTTGCGGTCAGGTATCGGGAGCGGATTCCAAGGAGTCCGCGGGATGGAATGTCGAACTCAAGGCGAACCCTTTGGCGGCCGATTCCTTCCATGTGGGGAAGGGCTTCGTACTTCACCAAGGTTCCTTTTCGTTCCTGAAAAATCCGGGTTACATCGGATGCGTGTTCCTCCGGAAGATCCAGCACTGCGCGCTCGTTAGGTTCCATGCGCTCGCCGTTCGGCCCTTCGCGATAAAGCACGAGTGGTTTTCCAACCATGAACTCATAGCCTTCCCTGCGCATTTGTTCGATCAAGATTGCGAACTGGAGTTCTCCGCGTCCCAGGACGCGAAACTGATCTGAAGTTTCAGCCTCTTCGAAGCGAAGCGCAACATTGTGGCGCACCTCTTTCAACAAGCGTTCCCGGAGCTTTCGGGACTGAATGGCTTCTCCTTCCTGGCCGGAAAGGGGCGATGTGTTCACGGAAAAAAGCATTGCTAGAGTGGGTTTTTCGACAATGATGCGGGGAAGTGGCGCCATTTCTGCGGCAGCACTCACGGTGTCCCCGATTTCAACGCCCTCGTTTCCTGCGATCACGGCGATGTCGCCTGCCTGAACTTCAGGTACTTCCTGTTGTTTCAATCCCACATAGGTGAACACCTGGGTCACGGTGAAGGATTGATTCAATGGAGATCCATCGGCATTTACTCCTTGGCGCACCATTTTGGTGTTCTTCTTTACTGAGCCGCTGATCACGCGACCGATGGCCAGACGTCCGACGAACTCGGAGTACGAGAGATTTGAAACCAGAAGCTGGAAGTTTGAGCTATCTGAAATTTTCGGAGCAGGAACACTTTCCAAAATCAGATCAAACAGGGGTTTCAGTGATCCTGTTTTCTCTTTCTTCAGATAGGCTGGAATGTCATCGAAGTTGGTCGTGCACCACCCCTGGCGCGCGGCTGCGTAGACGATCGGGAAATCTGCCTGCTCTTCGCTTGCTCCAAGTTCCAAAAACAAATCAAAGGTCGCATTTACAACCTCTTGAATGCGTTTGCCGTCTGAACATTCAGGGCGATCCACCTTGTTGATGACGAGAATGATCTTGTGACCTTTGGATAGCGCTTTTTGAAGAACGAAGCGGGTTTGGGGAAGGGGGCCTTCGGCAGCATCGACAAGCAAGAGCGCTCCATCGACCATGCCCATGATTCGCTCTACTTCTCCGCCGAAATCGGCGTGGCCCGGGGTATCGACGATGTTCACCTTGGTTTCGCCCACCATCACGGAGGTGTTTTTTGAAAGAATGGTGATCCCCCGCTCTTTCTCGAGGTCTCCCGAGTCCATGACGCGTTCTTCAACGGTCTGGTGCTGCTGAAAAGTGCCGGATTGGCGCAAAAGGTGGTCAACGAGAGTCGTTTTTCCATGGTCGACGTGGGCAATGATGCAAACATTTCGTAGATTTAAGCTCATAGTGGGGCCTGATTCCGAGGGGAGTAATTGATTTTAAGGGTTGCGTTTTCGGTACAATACAGGTAAATCCCTAATTTCTGAACCAAAACTTTAGAAAAGTTCGAAGAAGGAAATAGTCATGGCACGCGTATGTGATCTTACCGGCACCAAGCCGTTCAGCGGAAACAAAGTTTCTCACTCCAACATCAAAACCCGCACCAAGTGGTTGCCGAACCTGAAAGACAAGCGTTACACAGTGCCTGAGCTTTCCCGCACTGTAACTCTGAAGCTCTCCACCCGTGCCATCCGCACGATCGACAAGCTCGGCGGGATTTCGCAGGCCATCATGAAGGCAAAAGCCGACAAGATGAGCGATCGCGCACTGAAGCTTCGCAATGAGATCAAAAAAGCCCGCGTTGAGATCTCTGCAGGCAAGAAGAAGATCGCAATCTGATTTGATCCTCAAAAATTTGGGATGCATGGAAAAGGTGATCGGGGTGACCCGCTCACCTTTTCGCTTTTTCGGAAACAACAGGAATGCGGAGGAATTCCATGAACGATCTGAAGATCCTTGAGGCGCATGCCAGTGACCACACATTCCTGGTGGAGTCGCAACTTGCAATGGCCCTTGAAACGGAAGGGCTGAAGCTTGATGAAAAGACGGTGGCCCTTGGGGTGGGAGCGGTGCTTTTGGATTCTACAAAGGGGCGGTATTTTGTGGTCAAGAATGATTCGGGTGAACGCATCGCTTGCACTCTGACCATCCCGGAGTGGAGTGATTGGCGCAACGGCACGGTGCTTTGGATTCACTCTCTTTTTGTTCGTCCCGAGGATCGGGGTCGCGGGGTGTACCGGCAGCTCTATTCGTATTTGAAGAAAAAGGTACAGAGCGATCCCGGATTCATGGGGCTCAGGCTCTATGTGGATCAGCGAAACGAGCGAGCGTGCGCGGTCTATGAAA
>CANGWP010000167.1 GCA_947457605.1 Bdellovibrionales bacterium
ACCTTTTGAAATAAATATAATATGTATCGAAATTAGTGGATAGTGCGTCACAAAAGACACCCTAAGCTCGTTCAACCTCCACCACCCATCCATCCGGGTTGTGAAGAAATGTCCTCACCTTGTGATTTGGATATGCCCTGCCGACCGCCTCGGCATAAGCACGAAGCTGGTGTTGATACACCTCTACCAGCTCCTGCGCCTCTCCTGCCCGAGCCTCAGATGCCTTGTGATCCACAATCACCGCCTCCGTCGGAGTAAGCACCAGCGCATCCATGCTTCCCCGTACAAAGGATCCGTTCATTCCAAACTCTATTGGGACCTCTCGAAACAATTGGCCATGCGGCCAACGATCCTTCACAAACTGAAAGAACCGATCCGAACTTGCAACGAGCGCATCAGGATCGAGCTTCGAGCGAATGGCATATTTTTCGATGATGCTGAGAGCTCGTGCAGTTCTTTGGTCTTTGGAATCACTGCTCTGATCCGAGCCCAAGAACAAATGGACCGCAGTGCCAAGCTCATCCCGCCGAACGGAGGCTTCGTCTTCTTCAAGTTTCACCGAGCGGTTGAGCAGAAGATCGCGCCCGAATTCATACAATTCGATGGCATTAGAGCGATCTTGCAAGGCTCCTGAACCGGCAAATGCTTTTTTTGATATCTTGCTCGGTTGCAGGTAGAGGGCTTGCGCATCCGATGATGCTGTTGCCATCAAAGCTTGCAGCGCCCTGACTTTGCTGCTTCTAAAATCCGAACCCCCATCTACTCCCTCCACCGGTGTGGCAAGGTTAACCCACTTTACGGGCACATTGACTCCCGAAACCTTAAGAGTGTCTCCTCCGGCAAACTCAAACAAGCTCCCTCCCTCATGACGAAGGGACCCAAGAAGAGTGTCTTCAGAGGGTACCGTCATGTTCTCGTTCAGAAGCACGAGCTTTTCTTTCGCCCGAGTCATGCCAACATACAGAATGCGCCTGATCTCGGCACTTCTGGCCGCTGTCCTTGCTTTCAGCGTCGCTGACAAAGCCAGATGCTGATCCAGATCCTCGATCTTCTCGTTTCGACCAAAAGGCCAGATCAGGTCCCGAATCACGCGAGACTTCAGTGGAGCATCCGGATCAAAACTCGCACCCGGAGCAAGCTCCGCACGTGGTTCAAAGAGAGTCGCACTCTGCGGTTTCGTGTTCAAAGACCCAAGAATCACCACCGGCCACTCAAGCCCCTTGGACGCGTGATACGTCATCACATTTACCGCGCCCGGATGGGCTGCGGCGGGAATTTCGGGCTCCTCTTCTGACAAAAACTCCAAAAACCCTGGCTCCGTACACGGAATCAGGGAGGCACGACAATGCTCCTCATAGCGGATCGCAAGCTGCCGAAGTGCAGACAGATGAAACAAGCGACTCTCGCCATCCATCATCCGCGCACTCAGATCATCCAGGCCCGCAACCGCGATCGCAAGCTCGAGCTTTTCCCGAATTCCAAAATCACGGGTGTGTTTCCTGCTGTCCTCAAGCAACTGCAGCGCCGGATGCAACTCCCCCACCTTTGCGTCCTCGATCATGCGGGACAAAAACAAATGAGGGTCCACACCAAGGCCGAGTGCAAGCTCACCAGCGGCGATCCGGTCTCTTGGATTGATCAAAAACCGAAACGCCGAGAGCGCCAGCACCACCTCGGACTGATGAAGAAGCGCTCCACCTGCGACCGCAGTGGCAAGGCCTTCGGCATTCAACGCATTCGAAATGTCGGCCACATGCTCGCCGATTCGGGCCAAAATCGCGATGTCTCCTGCCCGAATCGCCCGCTTTACCTTGGTTTCCCGATCGACCACGAGGGCTCCGGATTGCAAGAGCTTTGCAACTCCACGAGCAAGAGATGCCGCCCGAACCCCGGCGTTCTTTCCTTCCGGGCACCAAACTTCGATCCCGGGTCCTTCGATCTGATGGGGCCACTTTGGAATCTGGGTGATCTGATCCGCCGCGATTCCATCGTCTTTGAAGGCTTGGGCAAACACGCGGTTGTTGAACTGAACGATCGCGGCCGACGAACGCCAGGTGCTGAGAAGAATTTCTGGGGTGTCCTTTCCTGCGCGCACAAGGGCTGCTTTCATCGCATCACTCATGAGCCCGGGATCCGCTCCCCGAAACCCGTAAATGCTCTGCTTTAGATCGCCAACCCAGACGGTTTTTTTGCAAAGCGATCCAAGCTTTTGAAAAATCGCAAGCTGCACGGGGTTTGTGTCCTGAAACTCATCGATCATGAGGGTATGAAGTTCACTGGAGAGCCGCGCCCGAACCTCGGGCAGATCAAGAAGCCTGAGCGTTCTTTGCTCAAGATCGGAATAATCAAGCCGTCCAAGCGCTTCCTTCTTCTTTGAATAAAGAAGCATTGCTTTTCCTGCGGCCTGAAAGACAAACCGGGTCGCTTCACTTAGATCTTGCCGCAACTCCCCGCTCTGGAGCGCAAGCTTTGCCGCATCGATCACTCCGGCAAAGGCAGTGCGAGATTTCGCTCCCGGCTTAAGTTTGGTGAGCTTGATCCAGGCAGGCCAGGAAAGCCCTCCGCCCTGTTTGGACAAGGTCCGATGGGCATCGCTTGCGGCTTCATAGGCCTTCTTGGTCGCGTCGGTTTCATCCCGCGGACCCGGGTTCTCCTTAAAAAACGCAGTGAGCGCTGAACGGAGGGTCTCTGTGCAATCCTGGTGCTTTACCGGAGGAAGCGCCTCCTCAAGCAGGTGCAAACTCGCCTGAAGGGAGGTCGTAAGCCCATCGCTGCCGAGATCATTTTGCCGCGCGAGATCCACAATCTGCTCAATTCGCTGCTCAAAATCTTTTGGTTCCATCCCAAAACGATCAGCCCAACGGCCCATATTCTTTCGATCCGAATCCGTCAGCGCCTCATTCAATGCCTCTCGAAAGAAACGGGATTTCTCTTCATCGACCAGAATCTCTTGTTTCAAGGATGCGCCCTGCTCGAAGGCAAATCGGCTCAGCAGCTCACTGCAAACGGAATGAACCGTGCCGATGAGGGCAAGGTCCATCATCCGGGCCTCAGCCACCCGCCCCTCGTCCACAAGCTTCTCGCGAATCCGCTCTTTTAGCTCACCCGCGGCCTTTACGGTAAAGGTCGAGGCGATGAGGCCTGAAGGCGGCATTTGATCCGTAACCCCGAGCGCCACGAGTTCCATCAACCGATAGGTTTTCCCGCTTCCAGCACTGGCAGAGATCATGATTTGTTCGTGCGTGCTCATGCTTCCTCCTGAAAAAACTTGCCGCAAATCTTATCAAAGTCACAGTACCGACACGGGGCCTCGAAGTGTCGTTCTTGATCTTCCTTCAACAAACCTCGCGCAATCAGCACCCCGCTCTGAAGCACCGCTTTTGCACCCTCGATTCCGGCCGCCGCACGTTTTACCACCTCGCGCCCATCCGGACCTTCCACTCGCTTCGCCCCGGAATAATCCTGATTTAAGGTCATCACATCCCGATCCTGAATCATGTGGTAGGCGAGAATCGGCTCGGTCCCCCCACTGATCAGTAGAGAGTAAAGTGCGAGCTGCAAACTGGTCCCCGACTCAAGCGCCTCCCGCTTGTACTTTGCCTTTCCCCACTTGTGGTCGACGATCACGGATAGTCCCGATCGATCTTTCAGCACATGATCGATCGCACCCGTGAGGTGGACTCCGGCCAAGGTCCGATCGCTGCGTTTTACCTCGACTTCCGTGCCCACAATGGTGAAGCCATTGCGACTCAAAAACGAGGCATAGGTTTCAACCGCATCCAGGATTCTTACTCGAAGACCGAATCGTTCGTTTGCATGGGTCGACTTCAAAAGCGTGGGAGCGAGATCCAGAATCACCTGATCATAGACCTTTCCTGCCGCTTCCCGCGCGCGAACCGGGTCCGGCACCTCACCTTTTGCAAACACTTTTGCAATCACCTCATGGGCGATGAGCCCGCGAGTTCGATCCTCGTACTTCAGGGTATCGCGATCCTCGCCGCGGAGGCGCGCGGAGTACGAAAGCACCCACGCAAGTTCACACCCCAGAGCCTTTTCAAGAGATGAGGCCGATTCCTCGGCCCGAAGTTTTAAAATGCCCGGCGGCACCTTCCACTCAATCCTTGGGCTCGCAAGGGGATCCGCGATGCGTGCCACTTCTTTGGCCCCGATCGAGTCCAAAAACTCATGGACAAGCGGATGCTCCATCTCGGTGAGCCGCACCTGAGTCTTTGAAAGCCACTCGGATCGAATCTTTTGGGGCAGGAGCTCAGGAATCAAGGGATGCACCACCTCGGGATCTCC
>CANGWP010000168.1 GCA_947457605.1 Bdellovibrionales bacterium
CCTCACTTGGCGAGTTGACCCAGGCAATGAAATTCGGTGGGATCCGGGTGCCTTATGGGTTTGCGGTGACGGTTGATGCGTACCATGATTTCCTACGCCTGAATCGAATCGATTCCCTGATCTTTGATGTGTTTTCCAATCCTGGTACCAATGACGGTATCCGGATCCGACAGGCAATCCTTGGGGGGAAGCTTCCGGAGGGAGTCGCGACAAAGATCATCATTGCCTATCAGGAGCTCATTCGCTTGAGGCAAGGGAGACAAGATGTTGCTGTTCGCAGCAGCGCGACTGCTGAGGATCTGCCCCATGCCAGTTTCGCAGGTCAGCAAGACAGTTTTCTCAATGTCGAGGGTGAGCGCTCCCTCCTCGAGGCGGTAGTTCGTTGTTTTGCATCCTTGTTCAATGATCGCGCAATCTCGTATCGAAATTCGAGGGGGTTCGACCACCGAAAGGTCGGACTTTCGGTCGGAATACAGGAAATGGTGAGATCGGATTTGAGCGTATCAGGAGTTCTTTTCACTCTCGACACAGAATCCGGGTTTCCAGACGTGGTAGTGATCAACTCAACCTATGGGCTTGGCGAAACTCTCGTAAAAGGAGCAGTCAATCCGGATGAATTTCTGGTCTACAAAAAAACACTTCCTCAGGGCTATCGCCCCATCCTGAAGCGAACCATCGGGAGCAAGGAGCGCAGTCTTGTGTATGACCCGGTTCATAAGAACGGCCTTCTTGAAATAGAGGTCGCAGCCGAGGATCGCAATCGACTAAGCCTCGGCGATGAGGAGGTCCTCGAGTTGGCCCATGCCGGGATATTGCTAGAAAATCACTTTAGTCGCAGGCGGGAAGCTCCGACTCCTCTTGACATCGAGTGGGCAAAAGATGGTTTAAGCGGAAAGATTTTCATGGTTCAGGCAAGACCTGAAACGGTACACAGCAGGAAGCACCTGGAAGCCTCCAAGTCAGATCTTCGATATTTTATTGAAGAGGCCGGTCCGGTACTGGCGCGAGGAAGGAGTGTTGGAATTTCCATCCGGTCCGGTGTTGCGCGGGTCATCCAATCGGTCCGTGATCTCCAGGAATTGCGTGAGTCTGAGATACTTGTGACCGAAAAAACAGATCCTGATTGGGAACCGGTCTTGAAGAGAGCAACCGCAATTGTAACGGATCGAGGCGGAAGAACCTGTCATGCAGCAATTGTTGCAAGAGAGCTTGGGATTCCGGCAGTGGTGGGAACCGGACAGGGCACCCGGAAAATCAAAACAGGTGAATGGATCACAGTATCAACCGCTGAAGGGGATGAGGGACTGGTCTATCAGGGAGTTGCAAGATTCCGGACAGAGACCATCGAAATCGGAGGGTTTCAAAACCTGAAAACCAAGGTGATGCTGAATCTGGGCCGAAGTGACGAAGCATTTCGCCTCTCTTTCCTGCCCAATCAGGGGGTTGGCCTGTGTCGAATGGAGTTCATGATCGGCTCAGGTGTTGGAGTTCATCCGCTCGCACTGATCTATTTTGATCAATTGAAGGATCATGGGGTTCGAGAGAAGATTGAAGAATTGACGAGAGGATTTGAAAGAAAAGAGGAATATTACATTCAAAAGCTTTCCGAGCAAATTGGGACCATTGCCGCTGCATTTTTTCCAAAACCGGTCATCTTGAGATTGAGTGACTTTAAATCCAACGAATACTCCGGGTTGCTTGGTGGATCGCAGTTTGAAACCCCCGAGGAGAATCCGATGATTGGATTTCGAGGGGCATTTCGGTATTCTCATCCATTATTTTCGGAGGGCTTTCGTTTGGAATGCGAGGCAATCCGAAAGGTCCGAATCGAAATGGGGCTTCAGAATCTGAAAATCATGGTCCCTTTCGTGCGAACGCTTCAAGATTCACGGAATGCAATCGAGATGCTGAAGCGGAACGGTCTTCACCGGGGCGAGGGGGGGCTTGAAATCTGGATGATGTGTGAGATTCCATCGAATGTGCTCTTGGCTGAAGAATTCCTTGGGGATTATGATGGATTTTCGATTGGCTCAAATGATCTTACTCAGCTCCTCCTTGGGGTGGACCGGGATTCCGAGGTTCTTTCTCCGCTTTTCAATGAACAAGACCCTGCGGTTCTTCAAATGATCCATTCCGTCATTCAATCGGCACGAAAGGCGGGGAAACCCATTGGAATCTGTGGACAGGCGCCAAGCGACCATCCTGAGTTTGCCTCGTTCCTGGTACGGGAAGGGATCTCAAGCATTTCCCTCAGTCCAGACTCGGTTTTGAGAACTCTTCCGATCATTGGAGTGGCCGAAAAAGGAGAAACGAAATGAGTGAAATCCGAAAATGCAACGTACTCATTGCCTTGGACGCATTCGAGAAGAACCTGGAGCCCTCTCGCTTTGCCATTCGAGAATTGCAGACCTGGGCTCGTAAACTTGGATCCAGGATCGAGGTGGTTCATGTGATCAGTGAATCCGATCAGAACCCGGGATTCAATCAAATTTACACCCGTGCATATGATCTTTTGCAGGAAAAGGTTCGTAAGCTCAATCTTGGAGTCCCTGTCAGGGTCAAGGTCATATGGGATCATCACGAACTGATCCAGCACCCGGCCCATACTCTTGTTGATTACGCCATGGAATCGGAAGCGGATCTCATTATGGTTTCCTCCCATGGCAGGAAGTGGATCGGTCGGATGATTCTCGGGAGTTTTGCCGAGAAAGTTCTCATATCTTCTTCGGTACCGGTATTGTTCTTTGGAAGGACTCCGGATCATCAGGACACCTGGAAGCGCGTTCTCTTCAGCACTGATTTTTCGGACGCTTCCAAACTTGCGTTTCGAAGATTCATGCGTCAGGTCAAGCCGATAAATCCCGAAGTAGTGATTCTTCACGTGGCCGAGTATCCGAATTTCGTAACTGGCATGAGCCTGACGGGAGTCGGAGCTTATCTTCCGGAAGCCTACTGGAAGGTGATGAAAGAGTCCCTTCTCGCAGAAGGGGAGCTTTGGGTGCGACTCGCCGATAAAGAGGGAATTCGCGCACGTGCAATCATTGAGGAGGGCACAGGTGATGTCGCTCATGCAATCCAAAGGACAGCCGCCTCGGAGCACGTAAGCCTCATTGGACTTGCTTCGCTTCGACCCGAACTGCAAAAGGTCGTCCTTGGGAGTGTTTCCAATCAAATTTTTCGTTCCCCCCTTCATAGTGTCTGGGTCTGTGGCCCAAAGGCTTTCGAAACCATTTCTTTGGCAGAGGTCGAACCCGAGGGACGGAAGGTCCCGGAATCTGGGACGAAACAGGCCAATCCTTAGCTGAAGGAATCCCGGGAAGCCCTGGACGGGCATTGCGGGGTGGCACCGGATTTGCTTTTGAAAAGCCATCACGGAGCTGATTCCGTACCAAAGGAGAATCTTATGAAAAATATACCTTCATTGATCGATCGAGCCATGACCCCGTCCTGGGGTGCCCGCACGGGATTTCGGAATTTTTTGAATCTTCAACGAAGAATGAACCGGATGTTGGACGAAACTCTGGGTCAGGATTTTGCTGACCTTCCCGCAGCAGCCGAATTTGAACCATCGTGTGATGTGGAAGAGTATCCTACCCATTTTCTCTTCAGCATGGACGTCCCCGGCATCAAGAAAGAAAACATCAAAATCGAACTGAGCAGTCAGAATGAACTCTGCATCAGTGGCGAGCGCAAGGAGGATCATGAGACAAAGAGTGGCAATTTCTTCCAAAGCGAGCGTTATTTCGGAGCTTTCGAAAGAATTTTCGCATTGCCTGCAGCGGTGAAAGCGGATCAGATCGAAGCCCAGTATAAGGACGGTGTTCTTCAAGTCGTGGTGCCGAAGACCGAAGTCACAAAAGCAAAGCAAATCAAGATTTCGGAAGGCAAGCTTTGGAGTGAGCGACAGTCCTCCTAAGCATTGATTCCCAAAACCCGGGACCGGTTTGGATTTGGCTTCGGCTTGATCCCCGGTCCTGGATTTTTTGTAGACTTTTGGAGGAGGGGTATGGAACGGATAAAGCCAAGGAAGTTGAATGTTCTGACAGTTCTATTGGTCTTTTGGCTTGCGCTCATGGTTCGCGAGGCATTCCGGCTTCAGCCCAGAGTGGAGCGCATTCCCTATAGCCGATTTCTTTCCTTGATTCGTGAGCAAAAAGTCCAGTCGGTGCGGATTTTTGAAGACCGGATCGAGGGAGGATTTTTCGTTCCCCCGCTTCTGGAAGCCCAGCATTTCGTCACAACAAGGATGGAGGATCCGGGACTCGTCTCAAGTCTTTCTCAAGCAAACGTGC
>CANGWP010000169.1 GCA_947457605.1 Bdellovibrionales bacterium
AAACGCAGATCCACAATCACGTCTTCTTTCAGGGTGATCAAAGCCAAAATTCCGGGTTTCCCTTCTCCCACCACACAAACGTTCGATACTTCGGGAAGCTCTTTCAAGACATTCTCGATCGGAAGGGGTGCCACCATCCGGCCGTTCGAGAGCTTGATGATGTCGCGATTTCTGCCAAGAATCGTAAGCTCGGTGGAAAGCTCACCCAAATCTCCGGTCAAAAGCCAGCCATCGTCCGTTAGCACCTCGCGGGTTGACTCCGGACTGCCCCAGTACCCGAAAAACACCTGGGGTCCTCGCACCTGAATCTCACCATCCAGCATCACCCGCACCTCGACTCCGGGGGGCACCGATCCCACAGACTTGAAGCTTGCCCGTTCCGGATGGGTAAGTGTGATGAGTCCTGCGGATTCACTCATGCCGTAGATTTCCTGGATCTCGATGCCAATCGACTTGAACCAATGTCCCACGGCAGGGGGAAGCTTGGCAGCACCTGATACCGCGAACTTCAACCGATCAAGTCCGAGTTGGGCTCTGACCTGACTCAGGTAAATTTTCTCTGCGACTTTTCCAACTTTCTCAAGCTCCATCACTCTTTGCAGGAGTTTTGGCTTCTTGCTTTCCACCTGTTCCTTGAAACGCTCCCACACTCTGGGCACTGCAAGAAGCAGCGTGGGTCTCACTTCCACCAACTCAGGGAAAAATCGCTCGTAACTTGAATTGAACCAGACCGGATATCTTTGAACGAGCGCCACCGCCAGTGTTTGTACCTTCTCGGCAACATGGGCAAGAGGAAGAAATGAAAACAACTGTCCGTCCATGTAGGGAAGCTTCCACTCCCGTGACAAAACCTCAGCGACAAAGGTAAGTTGCTTTAGGCCAAGCATCACTCCCTTTGGAGTTCCGGTAGTCCCCGAAGTGTAGATGATCATGCAAGCATCATCCGGATTTACGGATTTCAAAAGAGCCTCACCCCGCGCCTCGATTTCCTCGAGCGAATAAGAACGGATGGAAAGAATTTTCTGAATCGCTTCGGTGAACGTAAGAATCTCTCCCGAAGATCCCATCACATCCACGGGAATCCGGTTGCGATAAACATCAGATTCCACAAGAACCAGACGGGGTCTGCACTGCTCCACCATCTGGGAAAGCTCCGACTCAAGCGTATGGGGA
Source organism: Bdellovibrionales bacterium (assembly GCA_947457605.1). Classification (GTDB taxonomy): domain Bacteria; phylum Bdellovibrionota; class UBA1018; order UBA1018; family CAIMNF01; genus CAIMNF01. The sequence goes on from CANGWP010000169.1 coordinate 1,174, forward strand.
TGAACACCGACCGAGATCGCACCCGAGAGCCAAACCGCAAGCTCCCATTGAACCCATTCGGGAGAATTCTGGGCATAAAGCATGACCCGATCCTCCCGCTCGATTCCAAATTCCCGAAGAGCAAGAGCAAATCGAACCACCTGCATCCAATATTGGGAAACAACAATGGGAGTCCAACCTTGCTCATCCTTGAAATGAAGCGCGACCTGCTGGGGCTGATCTCTTGCCCAAAGCTTAAGCCTATGAAGTATGGTGGATTGATCCCGCATCTCGATTTACTCCGGCTTGAGTCCACGGAATTCCGAACGAGCCGCATCCGAGGAACCGGCCACGGCTTTGACCGTCTCGCCGTAAATTTTCGAGTACCAATAATAATTCCGCCCGATCAGAGTCACGTAGTTCCGGGTCTCGGCATAAGGCATGAGGTCCAGGAACAACAGACGATTGCGCGTGGGATAGCGCTTTTGCCAGCGATCCACCACCTCGGCCCCCGCATTGTAGGCTGCGAGTGCAAGCTCCACATCTCCCTCATAACGATCCACAAGCAACTCGAAATAGCGGATCCCAAGCTTGATGTTGACCTCAGGCTTCATAAGCTGGTTTCGCTTCACCGAACGATCCATGAGCCTCGCCGTCGCAGGCATCAGTTGCATGAGCCCCACCGCGCCCACCCGGGATCGGGCATTCTCCTGGAATGCGCTCTCCTGACGAATCAAAGCCGCAACCAGTAGCGGATTCACACGCTTTGCTCCACCTACGATTTGCTCCACGAACTTGAGCGGGTAAAAGAGTTTCAATGTGGAATCGACCACGTATCCTGATTGGGTACGGAACACGCTGTCGAGCATGCGGAACAAAGAAAATGTGTCCTTCGACCGATAGGCGAAAGTCGAAAGATAGAGACGAACTCCCGGCTCAAGCTTTAACAGATATTCCGGATTTCTTCGAACCGGAGTGAGAAGGCGCCTGACCATGGCTTCCTCGCCCATCTGATCATAGTCCTCGAGCATGCGGATCCACATGTTGAAGCCACCCTCCGTTCCAGCCCGGGTTTTCACGATCGGATCAATGGGTTTCAAAAGGTTATCGACCAGGATGGAATCCCCATAATTGATGGAAAGCGTGTGAAACCCAAGAGGGTTCATCCGGAAAAGCTCATCAAAACTTGCAAGAAATTCTTCCTTCTTTGAACCAGCACGCGCACAAAATGCGCTCCAATAATGGGCACGGGTGGAGTAGTCATTCACCCCCATTTTCGCAAGTCGATTGAAAACCTTCTGCGCTTGATCACAATCTTTCTTCACCACCGAAAGGAGTCCAAGCCGGAAACGGGCCAATTGGACATATTTGTTTGTAGCATTCTCGAGATTGCAGGAATCGGCCTTTTCATAGAGGTCCAGCACCTGCTCCATCTTTTCCTCATCCGGAAAGAATTCCTCCCCCTTCAGACCAAGGTAGACATAAACTTCAGGGTCCGCACACTCGCTCGCCTTCACGATTTCTTTTGCGAGCTTTTCGAGTTCCGGAGTCCACGAATTGATCCGCTTGAGCGCCCGGTAATAGTCCCCCTCGATCTGGCCTTCGACCTTCTCGATCTTTCCTTCCAGGAGTCCCCGATAAACCGCATCGATCACTTTTCCATGTTTCTTTTTGAACCCGCGAGTGAGTTTTACCTGGGAGCTCCGCTGGGAGGCCTTCAGCGCAATCTCTGAATCGGATTCATCAAGCTCGATCTCTTCTTCGAAAAAAGTGTCAGCCCATCCGGATTTCAAAACATTGCACTCGGGCGCCGCCCCATACCGCTTGGAGCAGGTTTCAAAGGCTCCCTCACCACTCCCCCTGCGTTTTGATTTCTCAATCAGAAGGAGCATGGCTTTTCGTTCAGGGGTGAGCGGCGTATCCGACAGATTTCGGTTCATGGCCTCGGACAGACGAATCCCTTCACCTTGGGCCACCTTGGAGGCGTCCGGTTTTCTGGATTGAATTTCGGCCGAGTAATCCACGGAAGTCTGAGGGGGAAGCTCGGGAGTACTGCACCCGAACAGTCCTAGAGATGCGATGAATGTTATTTTCAAAATCCCCGATTTTCCGTACCCTGTGTGCATGCCGAATTCCCCGTTGTCTTCGAAAAATCTCCTCTGGATCACGGATCCCTGGAGAACATTGGACCGAGAGCAGGATACCACGCTCCGGCTTGCCCAAGAAGCGGCGAATCTCGGGATAAAAACCTACTGGAGTGCTTCGGATCAAGTTCTTGATGCGCAATCCGGCCAACTGAAAGTTTATCCGGTTTCCTCAGGCTCTTCCTTTGAGCCAGGAAATCCCGTCATCCTCGATCCGTCAAAATTCAACCAAATCCACTACCGCATCGATCCGCCCGTCGATGGACATTACCGGCAATTGCTCGATGATCTCGCGACCCGGGGCGTGAAGCCCAATCAAATCCAGAACCCTCCGGATTTGATCTCGTTTCAGAGCGAAAAACTGCCGCCCCCGGACCTCTACCATCTGGCCCCGCGCCATGCCGTGATTCTGAGCGAAACGGATGCGATTTCTGCTTTCTTTCACGCAAAAAAGTGGCCCGCTTGGGTCAGCAAACCCATGAATCTTGCCCAAAGCATCGGGGTCAAGCGCCGGGACCTTCCTGAAAAACTCAAAGACTTTCTCACCCACCTTGAAACCGACTCGGATCATTTCAAGAATCCGATCCTGATCCAGGAATACCTATCCGGAATCACCAAAGGTGAAATCCGGATGTGGTTTGCTCGCGGGGAGTTCATCGCCGCACTCAAGAAATATCCGGCAGACGGGGATTTCCGCGTGCTGATCGATCACGGATCAAAGATCGAAGCCTATCACCCCACTCTTCGGGAACAGGAAATCGCGCTCGAAGTGGGAAACTCACTTCGGGACCAAGGCATTGCACTTGCAGCGATTGATTTCATCGATGGAAAGATTTCGGATTACAACATCACAAGCCCGGGGCTCCTTGTGCAGCTTGAGAAAGTGCATGGAGGCAAAAAT
>CANGWP010000170.1 GCA_947457605.1 Bdellovibrionales bacterium
AATCACGATGTATGCGATGGGAGAGGTGAAATAACTCCGGAAATCCCGGGAGGCCACGGCCCACATTTTTTTGAAACTGAACTTCATACGCTTTTCTCCTGCGTGGTGAGTTGTAGAAAGACTTCTTCGAGGCTCAATTTTTCAGCTGAGAATTCAAGGACACCCATCTTCTCCGCCACTGCGACTTCGACGATCCGGTCGCGAAGCTCGCCCTGCTCGGGCTGGATTTCTATGAGAAGCTTACCGCCTTCGGGATTCACGGACTTCACCCCGCTCACTGACTTAAGGGCCGATATCCCCTTCTCGGATGGAGTCTTCACGCTCATGGTGTAGAGCAGGCCCTGACGCATTCGGGTCGTAAGCCGCTCGATGGTGTCCTGGGCCACGATTTGTCCCTTGTTGATGACAATGATTCGCTGGCAGGTCGCAGTCACTTCAGGAAGAATGTGGGAACTCAGAATCACGGTGTGCCGGCCTGCGAGACTTTTGATCAGCTCGCGGATTTCAATGATCTGAACCGGGTCAAGGCCCACGGTAGGCTCATCAAGGATCAAAACCTTCGGATCATGTACAAGCGCCTGCGCAAGTCCTACCCGCTGGCGGTAGCCTTTCGAGAGGTTGCCGATCAGGCGGTTCTTCACTTGAGTGAGCCCTGTTCGCTGAATCGCGGAATCAACCGCCCCTTTGAGCTTCGCTTTTGGAACATCATGAATCCTGGCTGCGAATTTCAGGTAATCCTCCACCACCATTTCCAGATAAACGGGAGGATTCTCGGGAAGGTAGCCCACGCTTCTTTTCACTTCGAGGGGGGATTCGAACACATCAAAACCATTCACTTTGACGGAACCCGCGCTCGCCGGCATGAAGCCCGTCAGGATTTTCATGGTGGTGGATTTTCCAGCGCCGTTCGGGCCCAGAAATCCCACAATCTCCCCTGAGTTCACGGTAAAGCTCAAATTGGATACGGCGGTACGCGGGCCGTAAAATTTGGTGAGACCGGATACGTCGATCATGGTCGGTTTCCTCCTGTTGATATTTGTACGGACATAAGAATGATCGCCTTCGGGAAATTGTCAAGATCCTTGCGATCAAAGATCTTTCATGTCACCTTTATGCCAATAAAAAAAGGGGTTGGTTTATGAAACTAAAATTCGTTTTTTTGGCGACTGCTTTCATCGGTCTTTCGGCAGAGGCTGCCTCAAAGCCCGGAGGGGTTTTTTCAACGAAGGCAGGGGAGGCGTACCGCAAGCTTCCGGATTCAAAAAAGACGGGCACTCTTTACCTTACCATGCTCGGAAATCCGAGAGTTCTGGTTCCTCTTCTTGCCGATGATGTCCCTTCCCGAAATACGGTGGATTATCTTTTTGCTCAGTTGATGAGGAAGGATGCGGAGACGGGCGAGTATTTTCCGATGATCGCTGAAAAAGTCGACGTTTCAAAAGATAAGAAATCCTATGCATTCACTCTTCGCAAAGAGGCGGTTTGGGATGATGGCTCTCCGATCACAAGCGAGGATGCGGAGTTCACATTCAGCACCATGATGAATCCCAAGGTCGAGGCAGCTTCCTTGCGGTCGTATTTTGAGGGAATGAAGTTTGAGAAGTTGGATACTCAGACCTTCCGCTTCACCGTTGAGAAACCCAATGTGAATACTCTTGCTTCCATTCTGGATGATTTTTTGATGGTTCAGAAAAAGCAGTTTGCATCTGTCCCCGATTTCAACAAGGCCAAGGGAGTGATGGAGCCTGTTTCAAGCGGACCCTATCGGCTCAAGGGTTTTGCGCGTGATCAAAAAGTCGAACTCGAGCTGAAAAAAGATTGGTGGGGGTTCAAAATTCCGGAATTCAAAAACATGTTCAATTTTGAAACGGTGGTGATCCGGATCATCTCGGACCCGGCTCTGGCCTACGAAAAATTCCTGAAGGGAGACATCGACATCCTTGAAATGAATGCGGAAACCTTCGGCAACAAAGTCAAAGGAGTGGATCGCGAGCGCTTTGGGGCGGATGCCGATTCCAAGCAGGCCGTTTGGGCAAAACATTTCATGACTGATGCACCGGCCCCCTGGACCTACATCGGCTGGAACCAGAAGCGCCCGGTGTTTCAGAGCAAGAAAACCAGGCAGGCCCTTGCTCATCTCATTCCCTATGAAGAAATCATGACCAAGGTCTATCACGGAGAAGGAATTCGAGCCGTATCTCCTTTTGGATCACGGACTCCGAATACGGCGCCAGATCAGGCCACCAAAGCGTTTCCATTCGATCCAAAGAAGGCACTGCAGCTGCTGAAGGAAGATGGATGGGCGGACCTGGATCAGTCGGGCCAGCTTTCAAAGATGATCGATGGAAAGAAAGTGAAGTTTGAGTTTTCCATTCAATACAACTCTGAAAACCCGATGCGCTCCAAAATCGCGCAGATGGTCAAAGAGCAGTTCCGCAAGTCCGGAATCACTGTGAATGTCCAAGCTCTTGAGTTCAATGCGCTTCTTTCAAGGATCGACAATCGGGATTTTGATGCGATTGTTCTTGGGTGGGGGAAGGGGATGCTCCATTCGGATTCCAAGCAGATTTGGCACTCCAAGTCCGCCGAGAACAAGGGGTCAAATTACGTTTCTTATTCAAATCCGGAGGTGGATCGTTTGATCGAGCAGGCATCCTCCGAGCTGGATGGCGCGAAACACTTCAAGCTCAATCAAAAGATCGGAAGCCTCATTTATGAGGATCAGCCCTATGCGTTTGTAGCAGAGGTTCCCGGGTTCATGGCGGGGCTTCGCCGCGAAAAGATCAAGGCAAAAAAGTGGGTCATGAAGTACGATGATACAGCACCTGTTTGGATTTACTCACACGAACCCTGAGGAACTCCCATGACCCGGTACCTGCTCCGACGGCTGCTCACCATGATTCCGATGTTCTTCCTCATGACGGCGGTCTATTTCTGGGTGCAGAATTCTCTGCCCGGGGGGCCGGTGCAAGAGGCCCTTGCCCGAATCCAGTTCGGAGGAGGTGAGGGTGGCGGAAGAACGATGTCGGTCGAGGACATTGCGAAGCTTCGGGCTGAACTTGAAGTTCAATATGGTCTTGATAAGCCGGTGCCCGTCCGATATTGGAATTGGTTGAAAAAAGTCACCGTTCTTGATTTCGGAGATTCGACGGCAACCCGCGAGCCTGCGATGAAGACCATTCTGGAGCGTGTTCCCGTGTCGCTTGGATTTGGCATTCCCGGATTTTTTCTCACCTATGTTGTGTGCATTTTCTTGGGGCTTTTCAAGGGCCTTCGGGATGGCAGCAAGTTCGATACCGGCAGCTCTGTAATTTTATTCATTGCCTACAGCATTCCCGCTCTGGTCGTTTCGGTGGTGCTCCTCATGGTGTTTTGCACCGACCGTTTTTTGCCGGGGGGAGCGCTCTTTCCGCTGGGGGGGGCGCGGAGTGATCAATGGGATACTTTTTCCTTTGCCCAGAAATGCGTGGATTATGCAAAACACATGTTCCTGCCGGTTGCATCCTCGCTTCTTGGAGGCTTTACGTTTCTGACCCTTCTCATGAAGAATTCGCTTCTAGATGTTTTAAACAGTGATTTCATCCGGACTGCCCGGGCCAAGGGTCTGAGTGAAACCCGGGTGATTCTGAAACACGCACTTAGAAATGCGATTCTTCCCCTCATGGTGGGGCTTGGCGGGTTTCTCTCGGCCTTTGTAGCGGGTTCAATTGTGATCGAGTCGGTATTCGGACTTCCCGGCATGGGGAAGCTCATGATTGAAGCGCTCAATTCACGTGACTACAATGTCTTGATGGGGGTTGCGGTGATTCAATCAGGTGTAGTCATGTTTGGCCAGCTCTTGAGCGACATGGCCTATGTGCTCGTGGATCCTAGAATCGATTTCGGGGGGAAGAGTTGAATGAAGGCGCTTCGGGCGTTTTTTCAAAACCGTTTTTCACCGCTCACGGTTCGCCGTTGGGCTTCTTTTTTCCGACAGAAGCGCGCCATCTTCGGGCTCGCGGGATTCCTGTTTGTGTTTTTCTTTTCAATGACCGCAGAGCTTTGGTCCAACAGCAAGCCGCTCTTGCTCAAGCGGGATGGAGTTTGGTACGCGCCCGCGATCCGGAACTACACGGCTGCCACCTTCGGAATCACGGATAGCTTTGTTGTCGATTACCGCGAACTTGTGAAGACGGAGAGTGAGTCCGGGAAAGTCA
>CANGWP010000171.1 GCA_947457605.1 Bdellovibrionales bacterium
ACTCGGACTTGCGCTTGTCGGCCTCGGATCTCCAGTGGGTGCGATTGTCCTCGATGCGCTTGAGTTCGCCTGAGTCAAGCCAGATCCCGTGATTTGGACAGCGGTTGATGATCACTCCCGAGTCATAGGCGAAGTTGACCACACTCATGGTTTCGGAGCAAAACGGACAGGCGAGTTCGTCCCTCAGCGCACTCTTCGAAACCCCTGCCGCGGGCCCGTTCGTCGAGGTGTTCTCAGCGGGTGGGGTATTTCTTTTTTGCGAAGTTTCAAGGATTTCCTCGAGTTCACCTTGTTCGAGCCAAACACCACCGCATTTGGAGCAACGGTCAATTTCCACCCCATCATGCTGAAGGTGAACACAAGAGCCCTGGCAACGGAGACAGTTCTGAATGGACATGCCTTTAGGGTAGCATGGCCCCTCAGATTCGCGTACTGCCTGGAGAGAGTTTGACCGGCGGCCCGAAATCCCAAAGCGGGGAATTGGCTGTGAGCCCCAATGAAGGAGCGGTGAAAGGTTTACCCAGTGATTTAAGAGCCACCTTAAATCCTCCGGTCGCAAGCTTTGATGTCGCCATCAAAGTGGAGAGGGGAGATTTTGATGAGCTTCGGAACCTACCGGGCCGCATCGGTCACTCCCCTCTTACTTCATGCTTTGTGCCAGTCTTGAATCTGGCTCGTTTCTTTAAAGATCAAGGACTTAGGGTTGGTCTTGTTTGCGGCGTGTCATTTTGGCACTGACTTTACGCCCCAAAGGTTACCCGTTCTGCCCCTTAGCGGACGCAGTAGCCGTTAAAGTAGCCCGTTCCAAAAGGGCAATTTCCTTGAGGCAGGCATCCGTAGGAGGTGTAAGCGTATCCGTTCATGCAGCCACCGTAAATTACGCCTGCGCCGAAGCTTGCCCCATAGCTGAAGCCGTTCCCGTACCCGTTCTGTGCGGAGATACAGGTGTTGTACTGGGGCGAGAAGGCCATTCCCATAGGGCAGTTGCCCTGGCTCAGGCACCCAAGATAAGTTTGGATCGTTCCATTCGGACAATTGTTAGGATAGCCGGAGTTCGGAAAACCGCCGGTAGTCCCGTTTCCGTACGTCGTGGTCACGGGCACGCACTGATTGGTCTGGGGATAGAAAGCTTGGTTCTGTGGGCAGTTCCCGCGTTGGAGGCAGCCATACTGGGTGGGGAGGGTGCCGTTCTGACAGTTGTTGTAGCCAGTCTGTCCAAACCCATTGTTGTAACCGTTTCCATAGCCAAATCCCGCCCCATTCATTACGCAAGTGCCGTTCTGGGCAACCTGGCCCTGGGGACAGTTCACATCATTGCTTCCGCAGCCGGAAAGAATCAGGATGCTCAAAATCAGGCTTGGAACCGCAAAAAAATTTTTCATGAAGGTCTCTCCTCTTTTCTTTGCCGCACGCTACAACGCGTTATTTCAGGGTGTCAATAAAATTTGTTTAATTTGGGGCTTTGGCATTTTTCCTGCTGTTGCATTTGGCAATTCGCACGAAAAAAGGAGAAGGGAATGCAATTCAAAATCGTCGGCTATTTGGTTTTGGCAATGATGTTCGGATGCGGTCAAACTCGCGATTTGGGCAGGGCGGGGTACCGGGGCCTGCCTCCGCAAAAAATTGGCGAGGTCCGCGGGCAGTCGAGCCTCGGACTTACGGTATTGTCTTTGTATTCTGGTTCTGCGGATCCGGCACTCATTCTTGGGCGGGTCGGGGTTCTCGACGAAGGGATTGAAGCCGTTGAGGTGGAAGGCGTCTCTTCAGGAGCGCCGGCCTTGCAAACTTCATGGAATGATCTGATCCGGGAAGCCCCGGTTTATCTTCTGCCCTCGAGTACCGAAAAAATCGAACTCGCCGCGTTTGTGGATGAGGGGTTTCAAGATCACTTGAAGCGTCCGTTGTTTTATTCACGTGAGCTTTTGATTTCGCCCGCCATTCGGTACTGCTCCCTGTTTGAATTCAGGGGAAATTCTTTTTTGAATTCGCCTGTGGTTTGCAATGGGAACAATTTTTGTTTTATTCCACAACCTTCCAGCTTCGAATGCAGATTGGATTCCGAAGGAAGAACGGAGTGTCAGGCGTGGCAGAGAATTTCCGGTCTTGGAACGCATTCGTCCCTTCCGTATTCGCGCTCAAACTTTGAGATCACCCAAAAAGAGTCCAATGCCTTTGTTTGTCGGGAATGGAAACTCGGCAATCCTTTTTCATATCGTCTTCGCGAGACAAAGAAATTGGTGAGGCTGCGCGCTCGATTTGATCGCGGAATAAAAATCAAAATCGAAATCACGGGGAATCCAATCGATTCCGGACTTGCGGAACCGAAGTGGGTGCATTTCGAAGAAGAATCGATGGATTTCAGTTGGGATAAGTAAGAGATAGAATCGAGGACGAATTCCGAACCTTTTCCTCGAGATCGAGCCCGTAGCCGATCAAAAAGTGGTCATCCACTTGTTTCCCGGAATATTTCACCGGGACATCGGCAACGCGCTTTTGGTGCTTGTCGAGCAAGGTCACAATCTCGAGAGAAGCGGGGCCGGAATGGCTCAGGCGATCATAGAGAAACTTGAGCGAGCGACCGCTGTCGATGATTTCCTCGACGATCAGCACGTGTTTGCCCCGGATGTCCCTCGAGATGTCCTTGATCAGGGTAACCGTGCCTGAGGATTCGCGCCCTTTGCCGTAGCTCGAAAGGCGGACGAAGTCGATCTCGACATCCATCCTGAGTTCGCGGATCAAATCCGCGAGGAATACATAGGCGCCCTTCAGAACGCCGATCAAGAGCAGGGTTTTTCCCTCATAATCCGCGCGGATTTTTTGCGCGAGATTCCGGATCAGTTCCGCGATCTCGTCTTCATTGAGGTAGGGTGTAAAGCGAGGATCCGGAGAAGGGCCGCTTTTGGATGCGCTCATGTTTTGGAGTGAGTGTCGGCAGTTTCGCCCGTCTTGGTTTCAGTTGAAGCGGATGCGGTTTTTTCATTCTCTTGAATGCGTTTGTAAGAGGCTTCTTCGACACCGCTTAAGGAGTCTTTGAAGTTCTTGATGGCCTTGCCCATGGTGTGTCCGAGTTCGGGGAGTCTGCGTGGTCCGAACAAAAGAAGAACGACTCCTACGATCAAAAGATGCTCAAACGAAATGCCAAACATGGGAAAATCCTTTCAGGGACGCTGTTGAAAACACAGCCGAAACTACACTGAATGAGCGTTTTCGTCAACGAAGGTGTCCCCCCTCACTCCCTCACATCCGCAGAGTCGAGTTGAGAGAGTGCCGGGTCTCCGTGGAGCTCGGCATTTTCCAGAATTGATCCACGATCCGGTTCCGGACTTCCCGTTGCGAGGATTCCCAAATCCATTCTTGCCCTGCGCTTTCCATCCTGCCCGCAAATGAAAAACTCAGAGGTTCGTTTGCTCAGGGAATGGGATGGACTCACTAAACGGTAGCGCTTTATTTCGGGGCCGCTGAGTTTTGGAAAAATTTCCGGAATCGTTTTCCGGGTTTTTTGGATGACGAGGTAACTGAAGGGGAGGCTCTTGCGATCAAGACCTGTCATCGCGTCGAGCTCGCGGAGGTACGGAGGCCTCCACCAGGAAACCTCTTCGTGGCACCAGTCCTCTTCCTTCGCGAGCGCGCCGCAGGCCTGATGCCCCAGGCAAGGCAGAAGAACCCTGAGGCCCGCGCGATCTTTTTGCATCAGTGGGTGGGCAAGCAGAGCCTTGCGGAATTCCAGCAGTTTGCGGGATTGAAGCTTGAGCGCGGGCTCGACGATGATCACGAGGCCATCTTCTTCCAAATGATGCTCGCAGGCTTCGAGAAAGGAAGGCACAAGGTCCGCAGGCTCGATTCCGCTCTCATTCAAAAAGTAGCTCATCACAAAGAGGTGGAATTTTGGTGCGTTTTTCGGCAACCAGCGTTCCCGCAAATCCATGCGCCGGTGAAAGGGGCGCACCCCCATTTGCTGATCCGAAAAATGCTGAAGCCACTTGGAGCCAAGATCAAGAGCCGATTTGTTCTGCTCGATCAGGGCGAAATTCCCGCTTGTCGGAAGTCCGAGTGCTGCGAATCGCTCGCCCGCAACAATTCCGCACGCCCCCGATGCCACTCCGGCCCCGAATTCGATGCCTTTGAAATCCTGAT
>CANGWP010000172.1 GCA_947457605.1 Bdellovibrionales bacterium
CCTCTGCCCCGTTTTTTGGCATGTAGACTTGTTGGTCCCACCCAAGAACGGCATTTGAGAAATCGAGGTCGGCAATGCGACCCATGAGGATTTTGTATTCTTCGTATTTTTGATCAGGCTTCATCCATGTAAGGATACAGGACCTGCTTCGGAGGAACAAAGTTTTCTTTGATGGTGCGCGCACTCATCCAGCGAAGAAGGTTCATCGAGCTTCCGGCTTTGTCATTGGTTCCGGAGCGACGTGCGCCCCCGAACGGCTGCTGCCCCACCACGGCTCCGGTCGGCTTGTCGTTGATGTAGATGTTTCCTGCGGAATGGCGAAGCTCACGGAGTGTCTTTTCGAGAGCCATCCGGTCCTGCGAAATCACCGCACCAGTCAATGCATACGGAGATGTCTCGTTCAGAAGTTCAAGCGTCTCCCCGATCTTCGCATCCTCATACACATAAAGAGAAAGCACCGGACCAAAGATCTCCTCGCACATCGTACGCGCCTTAGGATCTGTGGTCTGTAGAAGGGTCGGTTTCACGAAAAACCCGACCGATGAATCACACTCCCCGCCTGCGAGCACCGTGTAACTTGAGGTTGATTTCGCAAAATCCAAGTAGGATTGGATCTTGGAGAAGGACCTGGAATCAATCACCGCGTTTGCCAGATTCCTGAAATCTCGAACATCTCCCTGCTTGATTGCGCGGGTTTCTGCAACAAGGCGGTCCTTGAGCTTTGGCCAAAGAGACGCCGGAATGTAGGCGCGCGATGCAGCCGAACATTTCTGCCCCTGATACTCAAACGCCCCGCGGATCAAAGCCACATTCAGCACATCAAGATCTGCGGATGGGTGGGCAAACACGAAGTCCTTGCCTCCAGTTTCCCCCACGATCCTGGGATAAGTGTGGTAATTCTCGATGCCGGAACCAATGGTTTTTGAAATGTGATTGAAGGTTCCGCTTGAACCCGTGAAATGAACCCCGGCAAGTGCAGGGTGCGAAAGCGCAACTTCCCCTGCCACGACTCCATGAGCGGGGATGAAATTGATCACACCGGGCGGCAGTCCTGCCGCCTCAAACAGTTGGAAGGTACGGTAGGCCGCAAGACTCTGCTGCTCGGATGGCTTCCACACAATCGTGTTCCCGATCATGGCAGGAGCAGCGGGGAGATTGCCTGCGATCGCCGTGAAGTTAAACGGAGTCACGGCAAACACAAAGCCCTCAAGTGGACGGTAATCCACGGCATTGTGAATTCCTGCCGGTGAAAACGGCTGATCCGAAATGATCTGCTCATAAAATTTTGCATTGAAGCGGAGAAAATCCGCAAGCTCACACGCCGAATCAATTTCCGCTTGATACACGTTCTTTGATTGCCCGTGCATGGTGGCCGCATTGATGCGCGCGCGCCACGGTCCGGACAAAAGATCGGCTGCCTTCAAAAATATGCGCGCTCGCTCGGACCAGGGAAGCGATTCCCATTCCCGCTTTGCCTGGAGTGCCGAGTCGATCGCCGCCGCCACCTGCTCTTTTCCTGCAAGATGAACGCGGGCAATCACCGTCTTGTGGTCATGGGGCATGCGCACTTCAAAAAAATTCCCCGTTCGAACTTCCTTGCCCCCGATGATGCACGGGATCTCAACCACTTCCTTTTCAATGCTTGCGAGTGCCGCCTTCAAATCCGAGCGTTCTTTGGAGCCGGGAAGATAGCCTAAAATGGGTTCATTGACAGGATGGGGCACTTTGAAAAGAGTGGAATTCATGGCTCGGAGAATAGCAAAGAAACCCGCAAGTTTCCGCAAAAAACAAGCTATTTAGATAAGAGCGAAGGGCACTCAGATCACGCTCGCCGAACTTACTAACACACGGATAAAATTGACGTACGCCCTTACAAGATCGGCAGAGTGCTTACCGCTTTGGCAAGCTCGAAGTCTTTCTGAGTGAGTCCCCCGGAGTCATGAGTAGTCAACGCAAGTTTCACCTTGTTCCATTGAATCGTCATGTCCGGATGATGGTTTCGAACTTCCGCAAGATACCCAACCGAGGTCACAAACATCAGAGATTGCGGAAATCCCGAAAACACGAAAACCTTTTCGATTTCGCCATTTGAGTTGAGCTTCCAATCCGGAAGATTCTTCAGTTCCAGATCGATTTGGGACGCGGTCAGTTTGGCAGCCTTGATCTCACTCATGGATTCCCCTCAAAATTCGCATAATGGCAGGCGGCCCGGTGCCCATCCACCTCTTTGGTAGAAGGCTTTAGCGGGGGCATCTCCTGTTTGCAGTTTTCCCTGGCCTCCGGACAGCGAGGATGAAAATGACATCCGCTCGGTGGATTGAGCGGGGAAGGAACATCACCCTGCAAAATCACCCGTTCCTTTTTGTGGGTGGGATCCGGAATCGGAATCGCCGATAGAAGGGCTCTGGTATAGGGATGCGCGGGCCGCGCATACAAACCCTCTGCGCTCGCCATTTCGGCAATCTTGCCGAGATACATGACCGCAACCCGGTTCGAAATGTGCTCCACCACTTTCAGATCATGAGCAATGAAAAGATAGGTAAGCTTCAGCTCCTTCTGCAAATCCTGCATAAGGTTCACAATCTGCGCCTGAATTGACACATCCAGAGCCGACACGGGCTCATCGCACACCAAAAACTCAGGCTTCACCGCAAGGGCACGCGCAATGCAAATCCGTTGCCGCTGTCCGCCTGAAAACTCATGCGGGTACCGCGAAATGGATTCGCGTCGCAATCCCACGAGGTCCAGCAATTCGTAAATGGTTTTTCGGCGCTCTTCCTTCGAGTTGGCGAGCTTGTGGATGATGAGCGGCTCGCCCAAAATTTCCTCGATTGTCATGCGGGGATTCAAGGACGCGAAAGGATCCTGAAATACGATCTGCATGTTCCGACGAAGCTGCCGCATTTCCGATGCGCCAAGATCCAAAATGTTTTTCCCTTTGAAAACAACCTGGCCTGAGGTCGGCTCGATGAGTCTCAGAATGCAACGCCCAAGAGTGGACTTTCCGCAGCCGGATTCACCCACAAGACCCAGCGTTTCACCGCGATAAATGTCAAAGGATACATCTTGAACCGCTTTGACGGATCCTACTTCGCGACCAAGAATTCCACCCTTTACCGGAAAGGTTTTCACGAGGTTCCGGACCGACAGCAGCACTTCCCGATTTTCCATGCTCATTCTCCCGCCCTCATCGGATTTCCGCCTTCACGCAGCGGACCTCACGACTTGCCTGGAACGCGCGAAGCTCCGGCTCATGCCCCTTGCATTCGAGCGTCACGTTTTTGCATCGCTCTTGAAACCGGCAGCCCTTCGGCAAATCAAAAAGACTCGGAACGATTCCGGGAATCGGCTCAAGCCTCGATTTCTTCACTTTTCCGGTGGGATCCCGCGACAAAACAGGAATGCTGTTCAAAAGCCCTTGTGTATAGGGGTGAGCAGGCGTTTTGAACAAATCCATTACGGACGCCCGCTCCACCACTTTTCCGGCATACATCACCACAACCTCATGGGCCATCTCTGCCACCACTCCGAGATCATGGGTGATGAGAAGGAGCGACAGTCCGGTTTTCTGCTGCAAATCGCGCAAAAGGTCCAAAATTTGTGCTTGAATCGTAACATCAAGAGCCGTGGTCGGCTCATCTGCGATCAGAATCTTGGGATTGCAGGAGAGCGCCATCGCGATCATCACCCGCTGCCTCATCCCGCCCGAAAGCTGATGGGGATAATCCTTGATCCGCTTTTCGGGAGCCGGAATTCCAACCAACTTCAACATTTCAATCGCCTTGTGAACGGCGTCTTTTTTCGACAGCTCCTGATGAAGAAGGATCGCCTCCATCAACTGATTGCCGATCGTGAACACGGGATTGAGCGAAGTCATGGGCTCTTGGAAAATCATGGAGATCTCGTTGCCCCGGATCTTCCTCATCTCCTCCGTGCCAAGCTTCAAAAGGTCTTTCCCTTTGTAGAGGATCTCTCCTCCCACGATTCGTCCCGGAGGATTTGGAATCAGCCTCATGATGGAGAGCGAAGTGACCGATTTTCCGCACCCAGATTCCCCGACAACTCCCAGAGTCTTTCCCTGAAAAAGGTCGAAACTCACCGAATCAACGGC
>CANGWP010000173.1 GCA_947457605.1 Bdellovibrionales bacterium
CGAAACACATTGGTCAAATAAATAACTTGGTAGATAAGTCAGTAAACTCATGTATTTAATATGAAATCATTTTTATTTTGACGCACAACATCAATGGCACGAAGATTGAATTAACTAAGTTGGATGGCGAGTGAGGACGGCGGTACGCTAATTGATTTAGTCGCTGAACGGAACAAAAGGGGAATGGCTCGCCATGATCCCTATTATCAAATCCTGATCAATCGAATGAACAAAATGGAGCTCTTGGAAGAGATGGTTCGCTTTCAAGAGGAACGCTCCAAAAAGGACAATCTAAGCCTTACGATGATGGTCAGGGGAAAGATCCTTTTTCGCGCGCTGGAAGTGAATGCCGAAACCGATGAATTGAGGCTTCTTGCCAGCTCCTACCGAAGGCATCTTGAACACGAAATCGAGCTCCACTCCAAGCCTTTCTTCACCTGAGCTGCAGACTACCGATTCATTTTTTGGTGTGGAATCAAGTACGCCGGCATTTTTTGTTTGAGCGCGTGCCCAACGAAAAATGCCGGCTTATGCAATTTTATCAAAGCAGATTGCTCGCAAGCTCGGAGAGCTTCGAACGCTCGCCCTTCACAAAGGTCACGTGAGCTGAGATCGCCTGATCCTTGAAGCGGTCCACGAGATACACAAGCCCGTTGTTGGCCGCATCCACATACGGATTGTCGATCTGATACGAGTCCCCGGTCAGCACGATCTTCGTATCATCACCCGCGCGAGTAATGATCGTCTTGATTTCGTGAGGAGTCAGGTTTTGCGACTCATCCACAATCAGATACTGCTGGGGGATGGTACGACCCCGGATGTATGTGAGCGGTTCGATTTGAAGAAGCCCTTGATTCATAAGCTCTTGCGCGCCCTTCCCGGCACCGCGCCGGTTGCGGTTCGCAGAGGATCCGAACAAAAAGTCCACGTTGTCATAGATCGGCTGCATCCACGGATTGAGCTTCTCTTCGACGGTCCCCGGCAAAAACCCGATGTCTTTTCCGAGCGGGAACACCGGGCGCGACACAAGCAAGCGGTGATACACGCCTTCATCCACGGTTTTTACGAGCCCTGCCGCGATCGCAAAGAGGGTCTTCCCGGTACCTGCTTTTCCAAGCAGGCTCACAAGCTTCACTTCATCATTGAGAAGTGCATCCACTGCAAAGGCTTGCTCCGCGTTCTTTGGGAAAATCCCCCAAAGTCCTTCGGGTGGTTTCACAAGAGGAACAATCGATTCAAGATCCTTCGAGAATCGCCCCATCGCAGTGTGGGTTGGGTTGGTATAATCCTTTAGGATAATGTACTGGTTCGGATAGAGATTTTTTGCGATTTCCTTTTCATGCTCGAAAAGCCGCTCGGAGAACGGCAAGCGCTTGTTTGCATAAAATTCATCCACAAGACTTGGATCGACTTTAATGGTCGAGGAGCCGGTGTAGAGCTGTTCTGGTTCCACATTCGATGGTTCATAGTCTTCGGCTTGGATGCCGAGGGCATCTGCCTTGATTCGAAGGTTTGCATCCTTGGTGAGAAACAGGATCGGACGCCTTGGTTGCTCTTTTTTCAGCATCAAAGCAAGACCAAGGATCTTGTTGTCGGCCTTGTCCATTCCAAGCTCTGAAGGAAGAGGAATGTCGCCACCGCCGAGCTCGACTGTGAGCTGACCGCCGTTCGGGAGCTTGACTCCTTTTGAGAGTTCGCCGGTTTTTCGCATCTCATCGATGAGGCGCGAAAAATGCCGTGCATGCCGTCCATTTTCACTCATCTCGCGCTTGAAGCGATCGATCTCCTCGATCACCACGATCGGGATGATCACATCATTTGCTCCGAGCTTGTAAATCGCCAGTGGATCAAACAACAGGACATTTGTGTCGAGGATGAACGCTTTTTTCAAGATGTGCTCCTTTTCCGGCTTCGAGAGAGTTGTGAAAAAGCGCTCCCTCTTGCCTAAAAAGTATCATAGGATGTGTGGCGCGCGAGTCAAAAACATCACGATGAAAAAATTTCTGGAAAACCTGAAAGAAGAAAGTCTGCCGGGAGTCTGGTCGAAGGGCGTGCAAGCTTCGCGCGTTTTGAATTCTATTGAGAAAACTTCTCCGGAGGGAAACTCAAGCGAGCTCCGCTTTAAAATCACAACTTCTGAGCGCATGCTCGCGTTTGAGGTGACCCTCTGGCCCGCGGAGCTCGATGCTCATTGCAATTGTGGCAGCAAAGTGGAGCCTTGTCATCATATTGTTGCCGTAACCTTGGCAGTAGAGAGCGGAACCCTGAAATCAAAATCCACTTCCCCGGAAACCCAGAATCTCAGACTCGAGTACTCGTGGATTTATCAGGCGGGAGATTCTGGAAAACCCGCTCGAATTCGTTTGAAACGCGCATTGATGAAGGGGCCTGAGGAAATCCCGCTCCCGGCATCCCTGGTTGCCTGGGTGGGCGGCGTCAGAAGCGGCAGACTCGAGGGCCCCCTTCCCTCCATTTCTCCAGTGGATCTGAAGATTGATGGAATTTATTCGTCGGACAATCCTGAATGGCGGGAGGTTTTGCAGGCACTCTCAGACCTCGCCCCACTTCCCGTGGTCGGGCACCCGAGCTTAAGCTCCCTTCGGGTTCAAATCCTGCCCGAGAGACCAAAGCCAATTCTCAAAAATCTTGGCCCGGATGAGTGGTCGCTTAAGTTCGGGAATGATCCTGAACTTGAGACTCTTCAAGGCGGGCTTTGGATCAAAAACGGAGTCTTGGGCTATGGCCACGAGAAACCTTCGCATTACCCGACCCGCTTTTCCAGACGGGAGCTCGAGACCTCGCTGCTTACAAAGTTTCCAGAGCTAAAAGAGCTATTTCAAGACGTGATCGAGGTGGAGCCGAAACTTCAGTTGACCCTCCACCCGATTTCAGAGGACCGGTTCTCCGCCACGGTTCGGATTCATTACGAGTCACCCAAAGGCGCACTCGTCATCCGGGATCCAAAAAAAGAGGCGGAACTCATTCGTTTTGCGCGGGAGCAATACCAACTTGCTCCCGATCAACCAAAAACCCTCGAGGGATCAGAACTTTTGCGGCTTAGGGGCCAGGCCGCACACAGCAGGTTTCCTGAAATCGAATCCACCCTCGGATCCTGGCTCAAATCCGAGTTCAAGCTCGATCTGTCGGACGCACTTTCTCAGCAAGAAACAATCCTAAAGCTCTTGCGGTTAAAGGAATCGAAGCCCTCTGTAAGGCCAAAGATCAAAGCTCTCCTCTCTTTATTTTCAGAGGGATCCAAAACTGCTGCCATGGGACCGGAGCAGACAATTCCGGGTCAACTGAAAGAAAAACTAAGGCCCTATCAGGCGTCTGGAGTGAACTGGCTCCTTCGCTCTTGGAGAAGTCTTGGGGGCGCGATACTCGCCGATGACATGGGGCTTGGAAAAACCCTTCAAACGCTCGCAATTCTGGAGTCCCCATCCCTGGTCGTGGTTCCGGTATCCCTTCTTCAAAACTGGAAAGCCGAAGCCGCGCGTTTCAGGCCCGATCTCAAGGTAGCGATTTATCATGGGGCCCATCGCACCTTTGATGAGAAGGCCGATGTGATTCTTACTTCCTACTCCTTGCTCGGGGCCGAGGCCGAACGCTTTGGTCGCACAAATTGGAAAGTTGCGGTGCTCGATGAAGCCCACATTATCCGGAATCCCGAAACAAGAGCCGCACTTGCCTCAAGCAGTCTTAGCGCGGATTTCAGGCTAGCCCTTACCGGCACTCCCATTCAAAACCGCATGCGGGATCTTTGGAGTCTTTTTCAGTTTGTATCGCCCGGACTTTTTTCAAGCGAGGAGTCTCTGGACCTGAATACAAGCCGCCCGTTTTTTTTAAGGCGAACGAAGGCCGAAGTGCTTCCCGAACTTCCTCCAAAAACCCATCTTGCACACTCTCTTCATTTTTCGGAGGCCGAAGCGCGGCTCTATCGATCCTTGTTTCAGGCGGCAAAACAGGAATTGATTTCGCGCATGACTGAAGAAGGCGAGAATCTGTCCCCGCTGTCTTTGTTTGAAGTTCTCCTGCGCGCGCGCCAAGCCTGCAATCATGAGGCGCTCCTCGGTGCCGGTTCCAGTTCAAGCG
>CANGWP010000174.1 GCA_947457605.1 Bdellovibrionales bacterium
CCGGGTTCGGTCGATGCCAGATTCCAGAGTTCTGCGTATCCCGCAAGATCCCCAATCAGGTCATGGCCCAGGGCAAGGGTCGAAATCCACTCATGGTGAAACCCTTCATCACTCACGTTTTTCGCGCGATTCCATTGAAAAATCATCCCAAGGCCCCATTCCGAGGGTAGGGCTACGGCGAGAGGAGCAATCAATCCACCTTCAAGAGATTTATGGCCAAGGCCTCCGGAGTTTGTGGGCAGGGTCACAAAAGGCATGATTGCAAGGGCCGCTGGGCCGCCGTCATTTCCAAAGAGGTTTTTTTTGAGTCGCAGGGTGGTGTCACCGAAGCCGCTCCGGTTTTCAGTTGAGGCCCCTGTTGCCTCTGCTTTTGCGGTGCCATAGGGGGTGATGATTGCCTGAAAATCAATCGAGTTTGTGAGGCCAAGCTTCAGGTTGGTCGCCATGATTCCAAGGCTTGAGGATTTTTTGTCAATTCCATCGGCATTGGATCGATCCGAAGTGAAAATCAAAATATCCGTTTCAAATTGGAAGTGACCCGCGTCCACGCTATATGCGCTTTCGGTTTTGTCAGGTCGATCTGTTGCAAGCTCCCGCATGAGCTCTTTTGGAGTGGGATTGAAGAGGTGAAATGAACCTTTGTCCGCACGAGTCAGCTCCTCTGCGAAACACGGGAAGGTGATCAGTGTGAAAACAAGGGCGGGGGCGATTCGTGACATCTTGATTTCCTTTTCGGGATGAATTCGTTTTCGACAGGTATAAAGAGTATAAGGGAGGATCAAAGGATTTTGCGAGTTAAGATCTTTGAATCCTGTGAGATTTTGTTCCTGTGCCGCAGGGGTGGTATGATCAGTTCCTGATGAATCGAGGAAACTCAAATGGGGAGTACTTGTGAAAAAAGTCAAAATCATGGTTGTTTTGTTAGTGGTCTCGGCTCTACCACAAAACAGGGGGAATAGAGGTTTTACGTTAAGATTGGTCTACCAGAACTAATTTTAACGAAAGGAAACCCCCATGCCCCCAGAAGCCAAGGAAGTCCTGAGCTTACCGGAGTTAAATCACATTCAAACTCATTATGGCAACCGGAGGATATTGATTGAAGGAGAGCTTCGAGGTCGCCCGGCATGTCCACGATGTGGTAGCTCCCATGTTCGGATCAAGGCAAGCTTTCCAAGGATTCTCCGGCACCTGCGAATGACAAATCAACTGGTCGGTGAGCTGAAGGGCAAGCGCACGCCGCGGGTGCTCGGAATCGATGAGCATTTTTTTACGCGCAAAAGGGGTTATGCGACGACCTTTGCCGATCTGAGAAAGCACACCGTCTTTGATGGGGTCTTGGGCAGGTCCGAGCAGAGTTTGGAGAATTATTTGCGCAAAATGCCTGAAAAACACCGGGTCAAGATTGTGGTAATGGATCTATCGAGCACCTATCGGAGCATCGTGAAAAAACACTTTCCGAACGCCAAGATCGTTGCTGATCGCTTCCATGTGGTGCGATTGATCGGACAGCAGTTTTTGAAGCCCAGTTTGACCCCGTGGGGCGCAAGAATCGGGGACTGCTGTCTCTGATGCGCAGGCACAAGGAGAACCTGAAGCCAGAGTAACGAAAGAAGCTCGATCGCTACTTTGAGGAGTTTCCTCACTTGAAGGCGATCTGGGAGTTTAAGCAGCGGCTTCATGACCTGATCCGGCTGAAGATGCTCTCCAAGGAGTCCACCTGGCTTGTCATTCACGACTACCTGCAAATGGTCCGGGAGCTTAAGGAATCGCCGATTGAGGCTCTCAAGCTGGCGAGAGGAGATTGGTAGAATGTGGCGGTTCAGTAAGACCAACTCGATTACCGAAGGCCTCCACAACAAGATGGAAATGATCAGTACACGGGCTTACGGATATCGATCCTTTAAAAACTATCGACTGCGTCTGCTAGATGTTTGTTCCTGAAAGGGAAATTTAAAAAACCCACCGTAGAGTGAGTAGAATCGTAGAATCTCTAAAAATTGGAAGTGAATGGAGGTGACGGTCGGAATCGAACCGACAAACAACGGTTTTGCAAACCGTGCCATTAGCCATTCTGGTACGTCACCCCTGAAATTGAATGGGACTCTTTAGAGGTATCAACCCGCTTGGCCCTTTGTCAATGCATAGGGCCCAAAGGCGTCAAAATCATTACTCTTATCAGTACCGGCAAAGCCGGTCAGAATCGAAGTTGGGACGAGGCCCAAGAACCAGGATGCGTTGGGTTAAATTTTGGCAAGGATTGCTGCTTTTTCTTCTCGGGGTTGTTTCAGGCAATGCCGTTGGTTTGCCTTTGGATCCCCGCCGTCTCGCAAGCGAACTGAAAATGAATTCTCAAACCATCCGGGTAAAGCTCTCCGGATTGGGGAGGGTGATGACAATCAAGGGAGAGCATCTTGCTCTGTCTCTCGCCAAGCGGCCGGAACTGGGGAATGTTCAATCAGAAGAGTGGATTATCGATTGCAAGCGGAGTCTGATTTACGATCCCTCCACCCAGAAATCACGACAAATCCCGAGGTCAGGAATTCTCATTGAGAGTCTGAGCGGAGTTCTTTCCCTGAATGAGAGAAGTTTTCGGGATCAGCTGGTGGTTTATCCCAAGGAGTTGCTTTCCCCGTACGACGAATCGGTCCGAACGAATTCAGAGTGCCTGGTCGTGAATCACATCGATCTGGAGCGATACCTTGAGTCAGTGGTGAACGGAGAGTTCAATTCGCAGTGGGCAGAGTCAGCAGTGGAAGCCCAGATCATTGCAGCTCGCACCTACGCCCTTTTTCAGATGAGAGAAATGAGGAAGGACAAGGGCCGTGTCTTTGATGTCGAGTCGACCCAGAAGGATCAAGTTTATCTCGGGCTTGATCGGGTGGACTCAAAAGCGGCCGAACTCGTGGCCAAAACCAAAGGGCTTTTTTTGGCTCCTCGTTTTGGGAAAAATGAGCCGATCAAGGCATTTTATCACTCCAGTTGCGGAGGACGGACCATCACTCCCGAAAAAGTTTGGGGAGCCTCGTTCAAGGGCTTCGGCAAGGGAGTTCGATGTCCATTTTGTTATGGATCACCCTCGTTTTCGTGGGACTACCGTTTGAGCTTTCATGAGCTTGAGAAGAAAATCTGGAATGGACTTGCCAAGGACTCCACCAACCGCAAATTCTGGCCCGCCGAATACCGGGCCGATCCGAATCGCTGGTACCTCAAAAACGTTATCGCTCGCGGGGAGACTCCCAAGGTGATCAAGATGCCGATGGGTGCCTTGATTCCCGAGGCCCAGGCAGCGCAGGGTGCGGAAAGGGACCAGGGGCATATCAAAGAATTGCAATTTGAGTTTGTCAATCGGGAGAACTTGGATGAGACGCTCAAAGTGAAGATGGATGCCTATGTTGCTCGGAACTGGATTGATCCCTCTAAGTTGAAAAGTACCTGGTATGAGATCTCGACCCGCGGAAGATCCATTGCCTTTCGGGGAAAGGGATCGGGTCATGGTGTCGGGATGTGCCAATGGGGTGCGAAAAACATGGGTGAAAAAGGCTTTACTCGTGATCAGATCCTTCTCCATTATTATCCTGGCGTTAAAATCGCTCGAATTTCAAAGTAATTGAGTTTAAGCTTTCGGGGCTATGAAAGTCCTGTTGGCTCTGCTTCTCTTTCCCGGTTCCGTCTTCGCGGCTTCAGTGCCGCTCTATTCCGTGCGCATCGGTCTTGAGCCCGCATCCAAGATTCCGAGATGGTTGGTTGAGCTTGCCCCTCCAGCGGGGCATCATTTTAATTTATCCGCGCCGATGAGGGTGGAGTCGAAGTCGGTGTTGTTTCAGTCAATTGTAAAAACGGACCGACGCCTTGGATTTGCAGCGTCGAGCGTGGATCTCACGGAAAAAGACATCCTCAGCACGAGTGCGTTTCTGTGTGACGATGCAAAAACCTATTGTGTGAAAAAAAGTCTGGAGCTGCCGTTGAAGGCCGATCCGGATTTTCAGGCGTTTGAAAAAGGGACCAGTGAAAAGCCCAAGGGGAATAAGCAAAAAAAAGATCGGTTTGGTTTCTGGGTTCAGGACCCCGAATCAGCAATCCGGGAGTCCCTGC
>CANGWP010000175.1 GCA_947457605.1 Bdellovibrionales bacterium
AAACATCATAAACCTCGCGGGCAAAGGTCGGAATCAGGATCGGCTTTACGCCCGGTCCCTTGAAGATCGCCATTCCGTCTTTTCCAAGAGTGATGATGAGACTCTCTGCACGAGTTTGCCTGAGGATTGCTGCACCCGCATCCATCAGGCTCTTTGAGTCCTCGATCTTCACGCCGGCAAGCGCCTCGGCCTCTTTCTTGTTGGGCGTAAGGAGAGTCGCGCCTGCATACCAATTGGCCGGAGTTTTCAGATGCGGATCCACCAAAACCGGAATCTTCTTTTTTCGCGCGGCCTTGATCACCCCTTGAATCATCGTTTCGTTCATGAGGCCCTTGGCATAGTCCTCGATGATGAGCGCGTCGGCATTTTTTACGCACTGAAGGATCGACGCAGAAACCTTCTTTTGAATCTCCTTTGAAAGCGGATGCGTGCTTTCATAATCCACCCGCAGCACCTGCTGGGTCTCTGCGACCACCCGCTCCTTCAAAATGGTTCTTCTGGATTCATCTACCACAAGATTCCGAGTGACAAGCCCCTTCTCCTTCATGAGCTTGACAAAATCCTTGGCATCTCCGTCATTTCCGACCACCCCTGAAATGAACGCCTCCCCCCCGAGCGCGATGATGTTGTCGGCTACGTTTGCGGCAAGACCGAGCTTCAGGCTTTCGCTCTGGACAAATACAATGGGAACCGGGGCCTCAGGCGAAATCCGCTCCACAGTGCCGCGGGTATAGCGATCAATGCCCACATCCCCAAGCACCGCGATCTTTTGTTTTTGATACAAAGACAACACCTGAAGGAGCATTTCTTCGGTGAGGGTTACGGGGTTGGATGAATTTCTCATATGCTTACTCTCTCCACTTCCTGAACTGCGGATTCGACATCAAACAAGTTCATGCAATCAAAATGCGCACAGCGCTCGCCCCTGCATTTGTAGGTCTCAGGGCACTCCACTCCGGGAACCCAGACCGATCTCCGGGAAATGAGCGGCCCCCAGCGTTTTTCTGAAAGAACAAAAAGGGGCGGAAAAATAGCGAATGTCGGCGTATCGACCGCAGCAGCCAGATGCAAGGGACCGGTTCCGTGCGCGATCACGACCTTCGCGTGGCGATACACTTCCGCCATGCCATCGAGTTCAAGGCCATCCGCCGGCCCAAGCAGCAAAACTCCTTGCGCCCTTTCGCGGAAGGACTCGAGAATTGCCGTTTCCCCCGGACCACCGGATACCACCACCCGATGACCTCTTTGCATCAAGCGCTGGGCCAAGTAATGGATTTTTGCGATCTCCACATATCGCGCAGAGCCACTGGACCCGGGATGAATCACAATGAACCCGCGACTTGCGAGCTTCTTTTTCAACAAATACTGCTGGGCTCGGACTTTTGCGGAATCGGAAGTTGCAACCCAGGCCCTCGGAAGCTCCGAAGCATCAACTGCTGGTTGTCTCGGCGCAATCAGATCCAGATTGTACTCCGCTTCATGCATGAGGCACTTCGAGCGCCGCTGCCACTTGCCTTCATTGAAAATGAAAAATGATCGAAGGGTCGAATACGGTCCGACCCGAACAGGAACCCCCGCCGCCTTGATCGCCCGTGAAACTATTGGTTCATCCTTCAATACGTAAGCCACATCAATCCCTTGTTTTCGGATCAAATCCGAAAGGGATTTTTCTCCGACGTTTGGATCATGAGCCAGGAGCTCGATCGGAGCCCCGTACTGGAGAATGGGATGCCAATGGCGCTGGGCTAAAAAAAAGATCTCGTCGCTTGGATTCAACTCCCGGAGTTTTCGAAGCACCGGAGTCGCGAGGATGACATCGCCAAGGCGATCGGTCCGGGTGACGAGAATCCTCATCCTTGATCCTTCTTCGGGAGCTGGCCTTGAACCGTTCGAATCTGCTCGGCCATGAGTTTAACCACCTGATCCAGCGTGTAACTCGTGGTATCGATTTCAATCGCATCCGGCGCCTTTTTTAGCGGTGCGATCGCTCGATTGGAATCTCCCTCATCTCGGATCCGGATCTGTTCTTTCAACTCCTCAAACGATATCGTGTCGCTGTCTTGCGCTTCCAGCTCCGCAAGTCTGCGCTTGGCTCGTTCATCAATGCTTGCGGTCAGGAAAAACTTGATGGGCGCATCCGGAAAAATCACGGTACCGATATCACGCCCCTCCAAGATGGAAGGTGCCTGGAGCCCGAGAGTCCTTTGCAGGCCCTTCAGTGCGGACCGAACTCCGGGGATTGCGGAAATCCGGGAGGCCATCATGCTCATTTCCGGAGTGCGAATCATGGAAGTGACATCCTTGCCGTTCACAAAAAGGCGGTTCTTCGGGTTCCGATCCTTGACCCGCTTGAACTCAAACTTCGTCTTTTCTGCGATCTTGGAGATGGCCGCGTGATCGGACTCATCAAAGTCGGCAGTGAATCCCGCCTCAAAGCACAGGTAGGCCACTCCCCGATACAAGGCTCCGGTATCGACATGAATCAAATTCAAAAGATCCGCGATCCGCTTGGTTGCGGAACTTTTTCCGGTTCCCGCAGGACCATCCACAGCAACAACAAAGGGAGTTGACATGGGAAAACCCTACCACAACCTCATGTTTTTTTATTCTTTTTTAGTTTCGCGAATGCGGCAATCGCGGTGCGATTTTGGGCCTCTGTCCCGATGGTGACCCTCACCCAATCCGGCATGCCGTAATTTGCAATCGGCCGCAAAATCACGCCCATCCGGAGGCAAGCCTCAAAAACCTCGGGGCCCGAAAGACCAAGACCCTGCCGGGCATTGATCAAAAGGAAATTCCCTTGAGATGGAAGAAAGGGAATTCCAAGCTTCCGGTAGGCCGCCATCATCTTTTTCATGCCGGTATTGTTCAGGCGGATGGACTTCCGGATGAAAACCTTGTCCTTGAGCGCCGCTTCGGCTCCGATCAGCCCAAGACTCGAAACATTGAACGGCATCCGAACTTTTTGAACCATTTTGGCAAGCTCCGGGCGAATCACCCCATAACCCACCCTGAGCCCTCCGAGCCCATAGATCTTGGAAAACGTCTTCAGCACCGAGACATTCGAAAACCGGCGATACAATGGGATCGGATCCGGCAGATCCTTTGCGGTCACGTATTCCCAATATGCGTAATCCAAAATCACATGGACCGAACCCTCGCGGACTTTTTCCACCTCGGTCAAAAACTCCACGAGCTCGGACTCCGTCACATAGGTTCCGGTCGGATTGTTCGGATTGGGAAGGGCCACGAGCTTCACTTTTGGTGTGTTCCGAATGAGTTCGAGCATGGCCTTCAGATCAAAACGGAAATCCTGGGTCATGCGGGTAAAAAGTGTATCCACGCCCTGGATCCTGGCCGAGATCGGGTATGCCGCGAAAACTCCATCGCTTGCCACCATGAAATCACCCGGCACACAAAATGTGCGGATCAGGAGTTCGATCACCTCGTTTGATCCGTTTCCGAGCACGATCTCATCAAAGCTCACTCCCTCAAGCTTGGAGAGCGCGACTCTCAGGTGAAATCCGCTTGCATCCGGATACAACTGCAGCTCCTTCATCGCCTTTTTCATCGCAAGAACCGCGCGCGGCGAGGGACCAAGCGGATTCTCGTTCGAGGCAAGCTTGATGACCTTCTTTACCCCGTACTCGCGCTGGGTCTCTTCGATGGGTTTTCCGGCGATGTAGGGTTTTAACTGTTCAATGTACCTTGGAAATTGGATGGGCATGATTCACCTTCAACTCATTTTAAATGACCGGACGCACCTTCACGGATGCCCGATCGACACTTTGATATTCTTCTTGAAACCTCGCAAGAATCCGCCCTGCGAGCTCACTCACATTTACCCCGGGGAGCAAGGACCCGAGCCCCACTGCCGAAACAGGAGCCCCTTCGGGATCGATGTTGATTCCCAGATGCAAAAGCACCGACACAGGAGAAGCCGTAACGATGGAGACACTGAGCTTCTTGCCGCTAACAAAAAGGTCATCCCCCTCGCGGCTCACTTCAATTCCTCGCTTCATGAGCTCCACGCACCACTCACTCACAAGCAAGC
>CANGWP010000176.1 GCA_947457605.1 Bdellovibrionales bacterium
AAATCAGCCGGGATTGCGGTTTGGCTGGTAGGACACGTTACAAAGGAAGGCTCGATCGCCGGACCAAAGATCGTAGAACACCTTGTGGATACGGTGCTTTATTTTGAAGGTGACTCGGGGCAAACCATGCGACTGCTCAGAACGGTAAAAAACCGTTTTGGAAACACCAACGAACTTGGTGTCTTCGAAATGACTTCCGACGGATTGATTGATGTGGCAAACCCGTCGGCCCTTTTTCTGTCTGAAAGAAAAGAGCAAGCCATGGGTACCGCCATTGTCGCGACTCTCGAGGGCTCCCGGCCTCTGCTCGTCGAACTTCAGGCTCTTTGCGTTCCATCACCGTTTGCGACACCCAGGAGGACATCGGTTGGACTAGACTCCCAGAAGCTTGCGATTCTTACCGCGGTTCTCGAAAAACATGTCGGAGCGTCCTTGATCAATCAGGATCTGTTTTTCAACGTAGCGGGGGGATTGAAACTGACTGAACCCGCCTGTGATCTCGCTTCAATGGCTGCGATATATTCAGCGATCCGCGAACGACCAATCTCCTCTTCACTTGCCTTTCTTGGCGAAGTAGGGCTTACGGGTGAGGTGCGGAAGGTGAATCAAATCGAGCTCCGGGTGGAAGAGGCGAAGAAACTTGGATTCACTGAAATCGTAATTCCCGCTTCCCAAATGGATCGCACTTCAAAAATCAAGGGAATCAACCGGCTTCCCATCTCTCATGTGAATGAAATTGCAAATTTGATTTGATCAATGACCCAGCTGAACTCTGGCAACCGCCTGGTTCCACAGCCCGAGACGCGCATTTCTTTGCTCGACACTTAAGAGCGGGGAGAACTCGCGCTCCAGCTTCCACGCCTTCTTCACATCTTGAACCGAGGTCCAAACTCCCGCCCCGAGGCCCGCCGCAAAAACAGCTCCGAGGGAGGTGGTTTCCGTGAATTCCGGACGATAGAGCTTCCGACCCAGGAAATCGGATTGGATTTGCATCAACAAATCGTTCTTGCAAGCGCCCCCATCCACACAGAGACCCTTGATTTCGGAACCCAGATCCGTCTCCATGGCGCGAAGAATATCGACATTCTGAAGTGCGATCCCCTCAAGCGCCGCCCGCGCAATGTGTGCCTTGGTGCTTCCCCGGGTAAGGCCGGAGATCATCGCGCGAGCATTGGGATTCCAATAGGGCGCCCCAAGGCCAGTGAATGCAGGAACCAAAACTACCCCATCCGATGACGACACACTCGAAGCGATCGCCTCAATTTCCTTTGAATCGCGGATCATTCCAAGTCCATCGCGAAGCCACTGAACCACGGCACCGGCCATAAAGGCACTGCCCTCGAGCGCATAGGTTGTGCCTTCCCCGGGCCCTGTCCATGCCACTGTTGTCAGAAGGCGGGCGCGACTCACCCTCGGCTTTGAACCGGTATTCATCAGGAGAAAAGCACCCGTCCCATAAGTACATTTCGCCATTCCTTCTTCCACCGCAGCCTGCCCAAGCAAAGCCGATTGCTGATCCCCGATCATGCCGGTAATGGGAATCCCATCGGGCAAGCCACGCACGCCTTCGGTTTTTCCAAAAACTCCAAAAGTTGGCCGGATTTCAGGAAGAACGCCGGCGTCAACATTGAGAATCTTCATGATTTCCGAATCCCAATTGAGGGTGGCGAGATCCATGAAAAGGGTCCTTGAAGCATTTGAGGTATCGGTTGCATGACTCTTTCCCCCGGTAAGGCGGTCCAGCAGGAACGAGTCAATGGTTCCGACTGCAAGCTCCCCCTTTTTTGCGGCATCAGCAACTCGCTGATCGTTCTTGAGGGCCCACTCCAATTTTGTTCCGGAGAAATAAGGATCCACGAGCAGGCCGGTTTTCCTCTGAATTTCCCCCTCGATTCCGGCACCCCTCAGCTCCTGACATCGATCAGCAGTCCTGCGGTCCTGCCACACTATCGCCCGCCTGAGAGATGCCTGTGTTTTCTTATTCCAGAAACAAATAGTTTCCCGTTGATTTGTGATTCCGATCGCAAGGATTCTCTTGGGATCAATCTTTCCAACAACAGCCTCAAGACCACCACTGACACTGGCCCAGATTTGATCCTGATCATGCTCAACCCAGCCGGGGTTCGGGAAATGCTGTTCAAACGGGGCATAATGCTCGGCAAGTTTGTTCAAGTCTGAATCCATGACAAGAACTTTGGTGCCGGTTGTACCCTGATCAATGGAAAGCAAGAGTGGCTTCATGTTTTATTCCTGTTCATTTTGTTCTGCATGAATTTCCATGCAGCTTGCGCTGCCAATCTGGAAGTATGATCCTGAACGTCGAGAGGCGGCGAAAGTTCAAAAATCCCAAGGGAAATCACCTTTGAATCAGCCCCTGCAATTTCTAGCATCTGGAAAACTTCTGTTGCATTGAACCCCTCCGGCTGTGGGGCGGACACCCCCGGCGCAAGAGAAAGACTGATCGAATCCAGATCAAGAGAGACCACGACAAAATCAACCTTGCGTCTAAGCGAGAGCAATTCGGACCTGAATTTCGCCACTGCTCGACCGGACCTGAGCTGCTCCATCGGAAGAGTCCGAATCTTTTTTTCTTTTGCGTACTTCCAGAGCTCCGGCGCATTGCAGTGACCTTGGATTCCGAACTCTACCAGTTGAGATGGACTTAGAATCATCTCCTCAATCAGACGGCGAAAAGGCGATCCACTGGTCATCACCGGATGGAATTCACGCAAGTCAAAGTGGGCATCCAGATTGATACAGCCCAGGCGAGCTCCGGATGGGAGCGCCCTACGCAAGCCCTGAATCCACGGATATCCGTAATCGTGCCCTCCGCCCACCGCAATCAGGGCATCCGTCTTCGAATTCAGACCCCGGAATTCTTTTTCGGTGCAATCTGCCGCTTTTCGATAGTTTTCCTCAAGGTCCGCCCCGACAGGCACAAGAAAATTGCTCGAAATTGAGCCAAGAACGGGAACCTTGCCCTTGAGCTTCATCAGGCATTCGAGAAATTTTGCTGGGCCTTTCGATGCACCGGTCCTTCCGTTCACATTTTTGACGGCGAGGTCGTCGGGGTAGCCCAGAAGAGCAAACCTCGACTTCCAAAAATTGCCTAAGCCTTGGTTTTCCATTAGACTTAGAGTGAACGGAAAGCACCAAAAAATGAATACAGAAAATGAAAAAAGGTGGTTTGTTTACATTGGCGATCATCACGAGGGCCCCCTGAGTGTCCGGGAAGTTTTCGATCGAAAACAAAAGGGACAGATTTTACCGGAAAGTTACGTTTGGCGTGAAGGCATGGCGGATTGGCTGATGCTTTCTCAAGTCCAAGAGTTGAATCAGGCGCTTGAGTCCCTCAATCCCCCGAAGGCTGCCGCACCGGAGGCGCCTGCTGCACCCTCAGAGTCTTCATCCACCGAAGAATCCATCAGCAAAGAACCGGAAACCGAGTTGAAACCAAAGAAAGAAACCAATTCCATCGAAACTAAAGATCAAACAAAAAAAAACGGCGGAATTTTTGGCAAATTGGTTTTCAGCCTGATTTCAGTTGTCGGACTTCTTGTGATTCTGTCCCTTGGAGTGTTGGCCCTTGGAAGTCGCACATCCGACACATCCCTTCACTCACGGATCCGCCCGATCATACAAAAGATCACCGGAAGGGCTCCTTTTTTGAGACCCATTTTTCATTTTGTTCCAGCCCTCTCCGACGTGAAGGCTCAAGATCTTGCCGATCTGGAAGCCGCGAGGAACATTCCCTTTGAATCCGAGCCCAGAATCGCCGTGGCACTTTCCAACTCCGATCCTAACCGTCCCGTTTTCTATGTCTCCACGAATATGCCCCACCGAACCAGATTCGATATTTTGCTGGTGGGAGAATCAGAATCACTCCTGAATCGTCTCCAATTCAGTGCGCAGAATACGTTGGTTACCTCCAACGGCTTGGGTAAATCCGAGGCCTTTCTTATGGACGGTGGCCAGCCGATTCCGAAGGGTGAATACATGGTGCATGTTTTCGAATCGGCGG
>CANGWP010000177.1 GCA_947457605.1 Bdellovibrionales bacterium
ACCGGAATTCCCATGGAAGAGATCTTTTGGATGCCGGAGCGTTCCGGAAAACCTGCCTCCGAAATTGAGATGCCTCGCAAGCAGTACACTGTAAAACGAGCTGTCCACTCCGAGATAAAATCCGGTATTGGAAGGAAGCCTCCGATACAAGCCCCCCACACCGCATCCAAGCTCCACAACTTTGGACCCATCCGGAATCCATTTTGAAATGACCTCCATGGGGCCATGATCCCAATATCGCTCAATCAGGTCGGTAATCTCAGGGCTTTCCGAGCCGGCGGATCCCTTCCACCACTTTTCACCGGCCACACCACCGGCAGGCCCACCCGATCCCCCGGTTGCGCCACTTATGCTTAAATAGTGGTTCATCAGATAAAGCGAGTTCACCCGCTCGGATTCAAGGTCTTCCTCAATGTGTTCTTCTTCGATTTCCGCGCGATACTCGAGATATTCCTTACGGTACTGCTTTGGGATCTGCTCATCTGGAATGAGTTTTGAGAGCCCCTTCACATGAAGCAGCAGGTATTCCCGAATCTCGGGCACCACAATGGCGACCCCTTCCAAAATCGGAAACTCAGCGCCACAAGCTTCACACTTCAAGGTTCCAAAACGCACGTCTTCCTCTGACGCCGTTCCGGAAAGCGAAAGCGATCCGGCACAACTTGCTTTTTTTGACCGCACTTTGGGACATCGGAGGAAGGAAAGCGTGGAACGTAACATCAGTGGTAGTCCGTATAGCCCTTTTCACCCGGCGTATAGAAAGTGTCAGGGTCAAAAGCAGTCAAAGCGGCTGCTGTCTTCAGTTTTTCCGGAAGATTCGGATTTGAGATGAAAGGCCGTCCAAAGGCAACAAGATCCCCCTTTTGAGCGGCAAGGTCCTCATTGGCCCGATTCAGGTCATAGCCCCCTGATAAAATATAGGCTCCCTTGAATTCCTTCCGAATCTTGGCCTTAAGATCGGCACTTACCGGAGGAGCGCCCATGGAACTGTGATCCACAACATGAACATAAGCAAGCTTGAGTGAGTTCAACGCGCGGACCAGTTCAAGATAAAGTGCGTCCATTTCTGCATCCGGCTGCATTCCGTTGAATACGCCATAGGGAGAAATCCGAACTCCCACGCGCTCGGGGCCGATGGCGGCTGCAACCTTGGTTGCAGTTTCTACCAAGAAACGGATCCGATTCTGAATGCTTCCGCCAAATCGATCTTTGCGTTGATTGGATGCTGTATTTAAGAACTGGTCAATCAAATACCCGTTTGCGCCATGAAGCTCAACTCCATCAAAACCGGCTTCACGAGCAAGCTTTGAACTTTGAACAAACTCATTCATGGCCGTCATCACTTGATCCTCGGTCATGGCCTCCGGAATCGGATGATCTTTCATTCCTTCCTGATCGGTCCAAATTTGACCTGGATTGGCAACGGCTGACGGCGCAAGAATGCGGCCCTCGGCCGGGAGATTCAAGGCATGCCCCACCCGTCCCGTGTGCATCAGCTGAAGGAAAATCTTTGCCCCACCGGCGTGAGCGGCCTCGGTTACTTTTTTCCAGCCTGCAATTTGGGCCGCCGTAAAGAGACCGGGAATCCTCGGGTAGCCCAGACCATTTGCAGAAGGCGATGTGCCTTCTGTGATGATCAACCCTGCACTCGATCGCTGCCCGTAGTATCTGGCCATCGTATCATTGGGAATGTTTCCAATGGCACGATTGCGGGTCATGGGCGCCATGACGATTCGGTTTTGAAGCTGAAAGGGGCCAAGCTGCGCGGTCGAAAAAAGATTGGAGTTCATGGCGCAGGTTATACGCCAGCGGCACCACGAAGGGAACTAGAGTTTATAAATAAGCATTTGGAAGTGCTAGAATCCCGCTCCATCATGAAAAAAGCGGAGATCCGATTCCCGTCCAGACTGAAAGGCGCGCGTCACCTTGCCCAAGCGGAGCAAAACTTTGCGGCACTCATCAAAGAAGTGGGACGTTCACGGTGAAACTTGACCGAAACGAGGGCGTCTACGAGTCGCTCGGAATTTCCATCATCTATCAGCAACTCCACTGCAAGGCTGCGGCATCGATTGCGGCCCGATTCAAAAAACAGCTGATTGAAGCCTATACTTCCGTTCGGGGAATCGGCCCTTGGGGCGACCCAATGTACTCCCAGCCGGGGATTATGGTGTCAGGCGAGAGTTCGCGCTCCTCTACGGGAAAAAGAGCCCCCACACTTCCCCGGCTTCAATCGATCACTTTGAAATGGAACTGGAACGAGTCTTGCTCGATCACATTGTGGGTGGATTGAAAGGAAATATGAAACTTTTTGCACTCACGTTGGCATTGCTCCCGGTCTCTCTGTTCACTTCAAACGCAAAAGCCGCAAGCTATTCTGCCTTTTGCTGGGCTCAGACTCCATCCGGGGTTTATTGTTCCTCGATCGTTCCATCGTCCTCTTATTTTATGCAGGGTTTTTTCTGCCGTCAGTATGCCCTCTCGCAACATGCGACCTCATCCGGCTTCTTCCGCTACTCCGATCTTGCTGCACTGAAGTCGAAACAGGAAGAGGGATGCAACTACGTCAATACCAAGCCCAAATACAGTTGCCTGCTTGAGGAACGCTGCGAATCGGGAGGCGTGGTCACAAGCTCTGTTTCCCCCACCCATCGGTACATTTTCTCGGATGCGGGAAACGAGGATCTGGCACGAAAAGCCTGCGCCAAGGAAGCTCCCGAGCCCTACATCGAAGCCCTGGCCTCGGTGGCAGCAGGTTGCCTGATCGGCGCGAAGGCGGTCATGACGATTCCCTAGGGAACCGGCCCCAGAGCGTCCCATACGCTAAGTCTTGAAATCCTGATTGATTCATGCTACTATTCGCACATCACTCCTGCCCCATTTGCAATTCTTCAAATACGCAGTCGTAGATTTTAGAGGTATGAATTGAAATCATTTAGCGAACTATCTTTGCCTGAGGCCCTCAGGAAGGCCATTGCGGGCATGAACTTTACCGCCCCGACCCCCATTCAGGCCAAGGCGATTCCCATCGCACTTGCCGGAAGAGATGTGCTTGCCTGTGCTCAAACCGGCTCGGGCAAAACGGCTGCCTTTGCGATTCCGATTCTCTCCAGCCTCGCTCAGCACCGCGAAGGAACGGCTTTGATTCTGGTCCCAACCCGGGAACTCTCCACCCAAGTGACCGAGGTTTTCCGAAACCTGGCACTTCACATGCCCTACATCCGCATCGTGAGCCTGATTGGCGGAGTTTCAATGCAACCACAGCTTCGAGCCCTCACCAAGGGATACCAGGTGATTGTGGCAACTCCCGGCCGCCTCGTGGATCACCTCGAACGCAAGTCGGTTACACTCAAGAATCTTACCGTACTCACCTTGGATGAAGCAGACCGGATGCTCGACATGGGTTTTGCTCCCCAGTTGAAGCAGATTTTCCGGTATCTTCCTGAGAAACGCCAAACACTCCTTTTCTCGGCGACTCTCCCAAACCACATCCAAGACCTTGCTAAGAATCTTTTGGTGAAACCTGAAAAGATCACGATTGGCGCAATATCCAGCGCGGTTCCTACCATCCAACAGGCGTCAAAACACGTGGGTTCGACCGAAAAAAACAATGCGATTTTGGACGAGATCAACGGCCGTGAAGGCTCGATCCTGATCTTTGGAAGAACCCAAAGGCGGGTCGATCGACTTGCGAAATATCTCGGAAGTTACGGAGTGGACACCGGCAGGATTCACGGAGGACGGACGCAAGGTCAGCGCAATCGCGCTCTTGATGATTTCCGAACCGAAAAAACCCGGGTTCTCGTTGCGACTGATATCGCCGCCCGCGGAATCGACATTGATCACGTAGCCCACGTGATCAATTACGATCTTCCCCAGGTTCCCGAAGATTACATACACCGCATCGGAAGAACCGCCCGCGCGGGAAGAAAGGGAGAAGCTCTTTCTTTGATCAGCCCGGAAGAAAAGCCCCTTTGGAAGGAAATTGAAAAACTCC
>CANGWP010000178.1 GCA_947457605.1 Bdellovibrionales bacterium
ACGCGAAAACCTTGAGCATTTAAACGGGATTCAAATAAGGAAAGAAACCATGTTTCATCTGATTAGTCCTCAGTCAAAAATTGATTTCGTCGGCAAACGCTATCTTTGGATCGGTCTCTCTGTAGTCACGATTCTTGCAACCTTTGTCTTGTTTTTTACCAAAGGGCTGAATTACGGGATCGATTTCACGGGCGGCGCCGAAGTGAAGGTGAAGATTCCCGCCACTTGGGATACCGGCAAATTGAGATCCACCCTGGAAAAGGGAAGCCTTACAGGCCTTAAGATCCTGTCGCTGGGAGATCCGAAAGACAGTGAGTACATGATCCGAGCCCAGGAAGAAGGCAAGGACCTGAATCTGGTAGTGAAGAAAATCGGGGATTCCCTTGGCTCAGAGTTGAAGTCAGGCGAGTTTGAGATCAAGTCAGCCGACATTGTTGGTCCTTCTGCAGGTGGCCTCCTACGGAAGAACGGGTTTCTTGCCATGTTCTACGCGCTCCTCGCGATTCTGCTCTATGTCGCGATTCGGTTTGATTTCCGGTATGCGCCCGGGGCGATTCTCGCTCTTTTTCATGATGCCATCATTGTGATCGGGATCTTTATCCTTACGGGCAAAGAGTTCGATCTCACGGTGCTTGCGGCAGTGCTCGCATTGATCGGGTACTCCAACAACGATACGATCATCGTCTTTGACCGGGTTCGTGAGACGTTGAAGCTGAATCCCTCCCTCCCGATTGAAGAAGTGGTGAACCAATCCATCAATCAGACTCTCGGGCGTACCATCATGACCTCTCTTGCAACTTTTGTTTCCGTGGCAATGCTCTGGGCTTTCGGAGGTCATGTACTTGAACCCTTCTCCTTTGCCTTGATGTGCGGGATTGTAGTAGGGACCTATTCCTCAATATTTATCGCCTCTTCCATGATGATTGTTCTGACCCACTATCGCGAGAACAAAAACAAGCGGGGAACCGGCAAGAAAGTTCGCGAAGTGAAACTTTCTCCAGAAGCTCACATCGGGATCTGATTCAAGCAGATGAAGTTTGTTGTAAAGAATGAGGAAAAAGGGTCGCTAAAAGATGCGGCCCTTTTTTTATCTGAAAAGACCGGTCTCAGCCTCCTTGCTTCCACGGTTTGTGTGAACCGCGGGATTTCAACGCCCGAGCAGGTGGATTTGTTTTTAAATCCGAAATTGGAGACACTCACGCATCCGTTTCGGATTCAAAATCTTGAAAAAGCGGCCATCAGGATCTTTGAATCACAAAACAAGCAAAATCCGGAAAAACTCAGGGTGTTTACGGACTACGATGTGGACGGCACCACGGGGGCTGCTCTATTGACTTGGTTTTTCCGTGATCTCTCCTTTCAGTTTGATGTGGTTCAGCCGGATCGGTTTCGGGATGGGTATGGACTCAATGTTGGAGCAGTTGAGAAAGCCAAAGAAGACGGAGTTGGGATTCTGATCACCGTTGACTGTGGTGTTACGAATTTTGCGGCGGCCAAACGCGCTCGTGATCTTGGAATCGAGCTTATCATCGTTGATCACCACCAAATCGATCCGATTCATGGAGTTCCGGACGCATTCGCTGTGATTGATCCGCAACAGGAATCTGA
Organism: Bdellovibrionales bacterium; assembly: GCA_947457605.1. Classification (GTDB taxonomy): domain Bacteria; phylum Bdellovibrionota; class UBA1018; order UBA1018; family CAIMNF01; genus CAIMNF01. The sequence continues at coordinate 1,609 of CANGWP010000178.1, forward strand.
TCCCTCGGGTCTCAGGCAGCTTTGCGGTTGTGCCCTTGGATTCTATTTGTGCATGGGGATTCGGATCAAGGCGCGTGAGGCCGGATTTTTCAAGGAGCGCTCGATTGCCGAGCCCAAAATGAGAAATTTACTGGACCTTGTGGTGATTGCAACCGCAGCTGACATGGTGCCGTTGATCGGAGACAATCGAACCTTGGTGCGACATGGTCTTCAGGTTTTGCGGGATACCGACAAACCAGGACTCAGGGAACTCATGCGGGTGGCGGGGATCGAAGTGAAGTCCGTGAGTGCATCAAATCTTGGGTTTGGCCTTGGGCCAAGGATCAATGCATCCGGAAGAATGGGCTCCGCAGAGACGGCTTATCGCGTATTGACCACGCGCGATCCGGATGAGGGCAGAAGACTTGCCGGGCAGTTGGAGGCCATGAATCAAGAGCGGGCCGAAACGCAAAATCAAATTTGGGATCAGGTTCGGGAACTCGTCAGTGCTGGAATTGAAAAGGGGGAGCACTCGTTTGGAGTAGTCGTCGCTTCGAGTGAATGGCATGAGGGAGTGGTCGGAATCGTTGCATCCCGGGTCACAGAGTATTTTAAAAAGCCTGCAGTTGTACTTTCCATTCGTGAAGATGGGATCGCCAAAGGCTCAGTTCGTTCTTATGGCGGCTACAATGTTCTGGAAGCCCTCCATTTGAGCAATTCGCGACTTCTTGGATATGGCGGTCATAAGTTTGCAGCGGGCTTGTCTTTGAAAGAAGAAGATTTCGAAGACTTCTCCAAAAGCTTCAATGAGAGTCTTTCCACGCTCATTCCCCGGGAATCAGACGATCGTTTGAAGTTGGAGTGTCGGGTGAAGCTCTCAGACCTAGATCTGAAGGGTCTCACTGAACTGGAGAGTTTGGCACCATTTGGACCTGGAAATCCTGAACCCTTGATCGGGGTGGAGGCGAGGATTGAGGAACAGATGGTTCTCAAGGGTCGGCATCTTAAGCTCAAGCTTCAGGCTGAAGCGGTAAAACGGTTTGAAGGGATCTGGTTCAATGCTGCGGAGAGGCTAGAATTCACAGAACTTGTGGAAGTTTCTGCCCAGTTGAAAAAGTCTTGTTTTTTCGCTGGCATACCCGAAATAAACCGTTTCATGGGGCGGGTCACCCCGACTCTTCGAATCAAAGATGCGCGTCTTGTTACATAGCGCATGTGTAAATAAATAAGCATCCCTCATTCTATTTTTAACGAAGTAAATCATTGATCCACGTTCATGGAGGAACGGGCTATGCGAATCGGGTTCACCCCTTTTTTGTTATTTGATCATCAGCGTTGCATTCTCATCTCCTGCACTCTCGGCAAGACAGGAATACCCCTCTCGATCCGGGGAGTGGGTGGTGCGAACCAAAGCCTCCAAGCTCGATGGCGCATTTGAAAGAATTGCAGCCCGCCTGGGTCGAAATCTGGGACAGAAGCAATCAGTACTGATTCGGAAGTTTGTGACTTCATCCGAGTTTGCGACTTTGATCGTCCGCGGACAAAGTTTATCGCATGTCAAAGCGGCCCTTCGTCAGGATCCGGAGGTGGCCTATGCAGAGCCGAATTATATTTTTCACGCTCTCGGCCGCATGGATCCGGTTCCGAATGATGCTCAGTTTGGCGCTCTTTGGGGCATGAAGAACACGGGCCAGGCCGATGCCGCAGGCCAGATCGGCTTGGCGGGATCTGATATCCATGTATCTCCGGTTTGGGCGGAAGGAATCACGGGCAGTCGCTCGATCAAGGTTGCAGTGATTGATACAGGAATTGATGGAGTTCATCCGGATCTTCAGGCGAACGTGGATGTCGCGAACGGATATGATTTCGTGAATCAAACCTCGGGCGGAGCAGATGACCACAATCACGGAACGCACTGTGCGGGAACGATTGGTGCTCTTGCAAACAATGGTGTGGGGGTTGCGGGAGTGAACTGGAATGTCACCTTGATTCCGGTAAAGTTCCTCGATTCAAGAGGCAGCGGGACCCTCGAAAACGCAGTTCAGTCGATTCAGTACGCAACCAGGTTAAAGGTGGACATCATGAGCAACAGCTGGGGCGGCGGTCCATTCACCCAGGCACTTTATGATGCGATTGAAGATGCAAAAAAACAGGGAATCCTCTTTGTTGCCGCAGCCGGAAATGATTCCAACAATAACGATTCACGGGCGACGTATCCAGCCGGCTATGAAATCGACAACGTTCTTTCTGTGGCGGCGACCGACAACCGCGATCGACTTGCGGGCTTTTCAAACTATGGTGCTCGCACGGTTCATGTCGCTGCTCCTGGCGTGAAAATTCTTTCCACTCTGAAGGGTGGGGGATAT
>CANGWP010000179.1 GCA_947457605.1 Bdellovibrionales bacterium
ACGAACGGCGCTACCCAAGGGATGCTGGATGCCTATACGGCGTGGACCACTTCACCGCAGATCTTCGGGCTTCATTTGATTTTCCATTTTCCGGCTGTAATCGCGACGATTCTGGTCACCGTGGTTGTCTACATTGGTATCCAGGAATCCAAGCGCGTAGCCAATGCAATGGTCGGGCTTAAGATTTTGGTTCTTTTGCTTGTGGTGGGGCTTGGAGCTTTTTATGTAAAACCCGAGAACTGGTCTCCCTTTGCTCCAAATGGAATCTCAGGAGTGATGAAAGGGGTGTCTGCGATTTTCTTTGCCTACATCGGCTTTGATGCGATTTCGACCACGGCCGAGGAGTGCAAGAATCCCCAGCGTGATCTTCCACGCGCAATGATCTATTCGCTTGCGATCTGCACCGTGCTTTATGTGCTCGTGGCCCTGGTGCTGACCGGAGTGGTGAAGTACGACAAACTTGCGGTCGGGGATCCCTTGGCCTACGTGTTTGGGCCCGAAGGCGCGAACGTGAACTGGATTGCAGGGATCATCTCGATCAGTGCCGTGATCGCACTCTTTACCGTGCTGCTTGTGTTTCAGCTGGGCCAGCCGCGGATCTGGATGGCGATGAGCCGGGATGGACTCTTGCCAAAAATTTTCTCTGCAATTCATCCCAAATTCAAAACGCCTTGGTTTTCCACGATCGTGGCGGGTCTCGTTGTCGGGATTCCCTGCATGTTCATGAACCTTACCGAAGTGACGGACCTCACCTCGATTGGAACCTTGTTCGCGTTTGCGATCGTGTGCGCAGGGGTACTTGCCCAGGATCCGAAGCGCGCGAAGGTTCCGGGCAGGTTCTATACGCCCTACATTGATTCACGCTACATCTACCCAGGGCTCGTGCTTTTGGGCGCACTCCTTTGGTACCGGCTCGGGCATGAAAGCCTCATCAATTATCTTGGCAACTTTGATCCCGCAAATCCGGGAGCCGTGGGCTTTGAAGTATTCAAGCATCGCTTGCCTTTGACTGGATTCTTGATTCTGGTCGTGTATCTTGCGGCGGCTGCATGGTGGAAGCGTCTTTCGCTCATTCCGCTTTTGGGACTCACGAGCTGCGCCTACCTCATGACCGAGCTTGGAATCGTGAATTGGTACCGGTTTGGGATCTGGCTTATGCTCGGGCTTGCCATTTATTTCCTGTACAGCAGGCGCAATTCGAAACTTGGGAAGAGCCGCGGATGAAGCTCGTCGGACGAAAATCCGAACAGGATCAAATCGAAAACATGCTGAAATCGGGCCGCCATGTGCTGCTCGAGGGTGCAGTCGGGGTAGGGAAGACCACTCTTGCGCTCGCGGTCGCAGAAAAGATGGGAAGGCCCGTGGTCCGGGTGGATGGCGACGGCCGTTACACCGAGCAGAAGCTCGTCGGTTCCTTTGATCCGAAGCTGGTTTTGGAGCGCGGATTTGTTCGAGAGAGTTTTATCCCGGGGCCCCTGTATCAATCGATGGAGGAAGGCGAGGTCCTTCTCATCAACGAGTTGAATCGGATGCCCGAGATGGTTCAAAACGTGCTTCTTCCTGCACTCGATGAAGGAAAGATCCAAATTCCGGTGCTAGGGGAGCTCAAGGCCCAGCCGGGATTTTCGGTGATCGCAACCCAAAACCCCCGCGAGTTTGTGGCGACCTCGACGCTTTCGGAGGCGCTTCTGGATCGACTCGAATGGATTGGAATTGCTCCCTTGACCGAAGAGGAAGAGGTGGAAGTGGTGAAGGCCCATCTTCCAGGTGGTCCGGGTACGGTACCGGTGGAGGCTTGTGTTGAATTGGTGCGACTTACCCGCACGCATCCCAAGGTAAAGCGTGGGTCGTCGGTCAGAGCCGCGATCGCGCTTGCGCAAATTCTAAGGGCCGAAAAGCCCGGGACGTTCTCGGAAGAGCATTTCTTCGCAGTGGCTCTCAGTGTGCTGGCAAACCGGATTGAGCTTCAAACCGGCAAATTTTCCAATCGTCCCTATGCGGAGCTTTTAAATGAACTCATGCTGGAGCTTCGGGCTCTGTTAAAAAAAAAGCCAACTTTGTAATCGCTTCTCGTAAGGATTCATCTGCGGAACCCGCGGGAACCCTCGTGTTTCATGCGGACTCCATTGCGGATGACGATGATGAGGACCAGGCGGGAGAGAACTCAAACGACAATACAAGTGCGGGGGATCAAGTTGATCCGCAGGGCCATGACAAAAAGGACGATTGGGATCTTGCAATCAGGTTCCGCGACATCCAGCGATACGGATACCTTGAGCCAAAGAAGAAAAAGGAAATGAGCGAGCAGGCCATTCAGGCGATTCTGCAAAGGGCGCGCGAAAGCCTCGGCCCCATTCAAAAACCGTATCGGTATGTGACACTCGATCAGAGGTCTGCAGAAGAATGGTCAACGAGGGGGGCGGCCTCCGAGCTTGATGTCGAAGAGACGCTTTTACAAGCAGAACCCATGTTCCAGGTGAGGATGGACAAGGAGCATGGCTTGATCCTGCTGCTCGACACTTCGCTTTCGATGAAGGGCGAGAAGCTTGCACTTCTCGGGGTTACGGTTGCGGCCGTGTGTGAGAGTGTGCCTGCGGATGCGCTTTGCATTCTGGGATTTGATTCCGAGATTCATGCGATCAAGGAGTTTTCAGAAAAGCTAAGTGCAGCTCAAGCGATTGAACGGACACTTTCCATTCCGGCCGGAGGATTTACGAACATCGAGCGGGGTCTTAAGGCTGCGCGCGAGCGAATGGAAACCCTGCGGCGGCCCGGAACGCGTGTGATCCTGGTCTCGGATGGGCGCTATACCGAAGGAAAGAATCCCGTGATCGAGGCGCGAGGCTTTCGAATGATTTACCCTGTCAAAATCGGAAAGGATCCGGGCGGTCGCTCCGTGATGCGGGAGATCGCGGATTCCGGGCAAGGAAGATTCAGCGAGGTGCGTGAGATGCATGAGCTTCCACGCTTTTTGTTGCACGCGATTCGCTCGTGGGTGAAATGAATTCAAGCTGGTGTTTTTGGGAGGGCACGGGATTTTAGACTCGGGTGGTAATCCCCCTGAATCCAAGGGGATGACTTCCACGCGCCTAAGCGTCATGCCCATTCAAAGATGACAGTTGAGGATGGTTTCCGGAACATTCAAAACACGGTAGAGTGGGCCGCGTGAAGAAGTGGACTCTGATTGCATTGTCTTTTTTGCTTTTGAACCCGGGAGCGGTGATGGCCATTGAAGAACCGAAGTTTTCGATCCTTTTGAAAGAGGATGATTTTGAACTACGAAACTACGAGCCCGTGATTGTCGCGGAGACCGAAGTCACCGGCGATTTCGAGGGTTCCGGCAACGAGGGTTTCAGGCGGCTTGCCGGCTACATCTTTGGCGGCAACCGGCAGAAAACCAAAATCGAGATGACCGCCCCTGTGAATCTCTCCAAAGGCCAAAAGATCGAGATGACGGCACCGGTTGGTTTAAGTGCCACAGGCGCAGGGAAGTTTTTGGTGAGTTTCACCATGCCTGCATCCTTTACTTTGGAAACCCTTCCGGTTCCAAATGATGAGCGGGTGAAGCTAAGATTGATTCCCGCACACAAGCTTGCGGTTCTTCGCTATTCCGGCACTTGGTCGGAGGAGCGCTACCGGGTTCGGGAAGAAAAACTCAGAGCCTTGATCAAATCAAAGAACCTGAAAGAGTCGGGGCCTGCCAATTTCGCAAGATTCAATGCGCCCTTCACTCCCTGGTTTCTTCGCCGCAATGAGGTCCAGATCCCGGTGGAATGATGGAATCTGCTGATTTAATCTTACGTCAGGTTCTCTTTGGTGGTTCTCTTCGCGACAAGCTCGCAGGAAAAGAACTATCCTATTCCGCGCTTCAGTTCGAGGGTCTTCGTGGAATCGAGCCGATCGAGGCTCCGGGAAGAGACGGGTTTCTCTCCC
>CANGWP010000180.1 GCA_947457605.1 Bdellovibrionales bacterium
AAAAGCGCGCAGGAATGATTAAGCCCGCTGGCAATTGCGATCGCACCTGAAATGTTTTCAATAACAGAGTACTGCTCCTTCCTTTCATCAAAGCAGCTGACCTTTCCGTTTGCTTGCAAAATGCAAGTTTGATTTCCGCCTGCCGATACAGCCACCACTCCGAAAAGACCTGGTTCTGGAGTCGTGCCGTTTTGGTTCGCCCCCCAACACTTCAGGGTTCCGTTTTCAAGGACCGCGCAGGTGCGGGATTCTCCTGCAGCAATCGAAATGGCACGTTCGCTTGGACCCAGAATCGAGCTGTCGACCAACGCCGGGCCCAAGGGGCCCGAGCTTACTCTTCCGAGTTGCCCGACATTGTTTTTACCCCAGCAGGTCACCCGTCCAGCCGAATCAAGCAAACAGGCGTGGGACTTTCCCGAAACGACCGATTTCGCGTTTGAAATCCCTGCCAAGGGCCGTGGAATATGAAGATTGTCGACGTCACCACCCCCGCCGGTTGAGGATGCAATGTCGCCCCAGCAATGAACCATTCCGAAGTTTATGGAACAGCTGTGGGCCTCTCCGGCAGAAATTCTTTTTTCTTCGAGCAGTATCGAGTAATCCACGCGGTTCGTGGTCGAGGGATCTGAAATCCTGCCAAAGGCGTCCTTCACCCGAAGGGTCAGCTCTTTTTGGCCCTGAGACACGGTATGGTAAACATCGGGCAAGGATCCCTCCTGCCAGTTGTTCTCGCAGCCAGTCACTGAAGTGGAGTTCTCGAGGATGCAGTAGTGGGTATAGGTTCCCTCAACTTCATGGGCGAGCATCAGGGCGTTGATGGGGGTCGGAGTTCTGTTCTCAATGCTTGCGCGGATCAGCTCGGGTGCGGGCGGTGGGGTGGGTGTAACCTCGAACTCACCCTCAAGAAAGCCCGAGGGGTTTTCGGCCCGGACCTTGATGATATATCTGGTACCCATGGAGATCCCTGCAATCCCGAGGGGGGAAGTCGCGGGGTCAATCGGAGCCGAGAAGGCAGGATCGGTATCGGGACGGTATTGAAGGGTTTGCGATATTGCTCCCGTTGAGAGCCATGAGACATCGAAGTCTTGCGGGGATGTGGCCGTAATGTTGAGCAATTCCGGCCGTTGCAAAGGAAACCCTGAACGGGGCTCATTCGAAGGTCTTTCGTTGCCGGAGCCGGTTTCATTTTTTGCAACCAACAGCACAAGGTATTCGTTTCCGGGAACAAGATTTTCGAGAATGGTGCTTTGGGATGAAGCCGCCGACGCATCCCGATTGAGGGTGGCCGAGCCCGAAGAGTAAGAGCTGTCAAGCCCCCATTTGATCTCATAGCTCTCGGCCCCGGCGAGCTTTTGCCATGAAACCTGAAGGGCGTTTGAGCCCGCATCGTTGTTCACGCTGACCGAAGTGATTTGAAAGCTTTCAATGGGCTTCAGGCTTTTGGTCGAAGAATTCGCACTTTCCGTACCGTTCGCCCTGGCCACGACAAAATAGTAGTAGACGGTGCCGGGAGCGACGGAAGTATCGGAGAAATAAGTATCGCTTAGGTTCGAAGCCACTTGGGCGTAGGCACTGGTTTCATCACCATCGGTCTTGAATACTGCATAGGTGATTGGTGCACCCCCGGTGATGGTCGATGCCGTCCAGGAGAGATCGATCCTTGTGCTGGTTTGTGTGGTGTTCTGGATCAGGCTCAGGTTCGTGGGGGAGCTTGGGACGGGCGAAAAGGTTCCCGTACCTTGGAGCTCGAACGAAACGCTCCCAGCGGTTGCGAGCGCATCGGTATAGCCCACGTTCAGGGTCTGCGATGCGGTGCTTTCCGAAACAGGTGAGTAGGTCACGATGATCGTGCAGTTTGATCCCGCGGCAAGTGTGGTGCCGCAATTCCCGCCGGTTCTGGCGAACACGCCGCTCAATCCACCAAGCACGAGCGAGCTTGCCTGTATGCCACCGTCATTGGCGAGGGTGAGGGTCACACTTGGCGTGTTGGCCAAGGTCACATGCCCGAAATGATAAGAGCCGGATGGATGACTTGTCACACTGAGGCTCGCAGGTGAGGACACCTTCTCATACGATGCGCTCACGGTCGTGCATGCAGAGCGGTTCCCGGCCGAATCCGTCGAATCCGCGTAAATTGCATACACCCCGTTTGAGAGCGCAGAACTGGTCACATCCACCGTACTTCCGCTTGCCTGTGTACTGCCCTTGAAACCCGGAGTCGCGCAAACATGGCTCGTGTAAATCGAAACCGTATCTCCGGCCGTTACCCCAGAAACTGTAAAGATCGGCGTCGCCGAAAGCCCAGGCGAGCTTGCCGGTGTTTTAAGGGTGATTTCAGAGGGTCCGGTGGGCGCCACGGTATCCAGGCTGACCACTGGGGTGGACTCCACCCGCTCACTGACGCCGCCAAGACTGTTTCGAAGCCACACACTGAGAGTTTTTGGATTATTGGTTCCGCTTACCGTGAAGCTCGAAGGCAGCGTACTACCCGCAGTCCAACTGCAGCCGCCTACACTCGTATTGTTTTCCCGAATGCAGTAGGATGCAAAACTCCCCGTGACAGCCCCAAAACTCAGATGGTAGGTGGTGGAATTCGTCGGACTTGCATTGCTCACCGTGACTGAGGCAAGTGTCGGAAGCGAAAGTACGGACAAGGTCACGGAAGCCTCGACACTCTGACCAAGACTGCTCGTCAGCTGAAGGGTATAGCTTGCAGAGGCTGCACTTGCGCTTGGTGTTCCGCTGATCTCGCAGGTGGTGGAGTTCACGGAGAGTCCCGCGGGAAGCGCAGGTGTGCCTGACTTCACGGCACAGTTTGATACCGTTGCTCCTGATCCTGCCGAAATCGTCGTCGGACTCACACTCATCGCAACCCCGACCGAACCACTGGTACCGGTGGCGGCAGCAAAGGAAAGAGCCGGGATGTTTGATGGCGGTGGATCACTTTTCCTGATTTCCCGGGCGCGCTTTGCCGAGGGACGCTCACCCACAATGACAGGTGTACAAGATGTCAGAAGAAAAACAAAAAAGCAGGGCAATGACTTCCAGAAGAAAGCCTTCGGAGAGAATGGAGATTCGGTTTTCTTTAACTTTTTCCTCGATACCAAGAATGGAACCTCTTACCTATGATTATAATCCTTATCGGTTGGATTTCACGGTTATTTAGAGTTCTTGATCGCCAATCGGCAAATGGAAAAATTGAATTCATCGGCAGCGATTCAGTGGGAGATGGTAGAAAAAGACACGGGATTGAGAGGCAGGTGGGTCTACCGGGACACACGCAAACCGGCGGGCACACTTTGCGCAAACAATCCCATGATCATTTCGAGTGAAATCGATCCAAACCCGATCCAGGCTTCCAGTTGCTCGAGGCGTTCGGGATCCATCTCGTACCCTGAGCCGGATTGCTTTTTTGAATGTGATCCTGCTTTTTTTGAAAGAGACTCGATTCGGCCAAGCATTTCTCGCTCCCGGCTTTTTAAGACCTTTAAAATCGGCTCCGAGAGATTGGGATTCGCCTGATAGCGGAGCACTCCGTTTGGCCCCTTATCGACCATCTCGATCACATCGTACTCGAGAAGCACCTTCACGGACTGGGTCACCAGGGGTGCTGAAATTTTCAGAAGCTTTCCGATTTCAATCGAACTCAAGGGGCGGCTTGAGAGATAGAGATAGCACCAGATCCGCCCTTGAACCGATTTGAATCCCCAGTATTCAATAAAGTGTCCGATGCTGGTCGCAAGCTCCTTGATTTCAGGGTCAAGATCAGCGTTCATTCTTGGGTGTCGGATGGCGAGTTTCATCGGGA
>CANGWP010000181.1 GCA_947457605.1 Bdellovibrionales bacterium
CGCTCGGAGTGAAACAAAGAGATCAGAATGAAATCGTAGGCGTCTTTTGGATAGGGATATTCAAAGAGGTCTGCCACGATCCCCTTGATGGAAGTGTTTTTTGCCTTCGCCTCCTCGATCGCACGATCAACCGCGATTTTGGAAAGATCCACACCTTCCACTCGAAAGCCATTGCGCGCTAGAAATACGGCGTTCCGCCCTTCACCCATGGCGGGAACGAATGCTCGCCCCTTCCGCAAAAGTCTCAGATTCTCCTTTAAAAACCCGATCGCCTCTTTCCCAAACGCGTGATTTTTCTTTTTGTAAAAGCGATCCCAGGCCGAGTGGTCTTCTTCTGCACTGTCTCCGGTGATCGCCTCATAGGTGGCCGAATCCGGAGCGGGCAGGCCTCCGGGGGGTTCGGCCCGAACCGCATCTGTCAGACAGGTGAGGGAAAGGGTCAGGAGGATCTGATGAAATCGCGAAAGCAACACAAAAGGAGCCTACGAAATTCCCGTGACTCCGTCAAAGAGATGCTCCAAACTGCAAAAGAGATGTTGATGTCGCGAACGCTTCGAGTTTTAACGATTTTCATGGTGGGCTTCCCGCTTCTTCACCCCCTGCTTTCCGCACTGGTATTCCAGCTTCCCCTGAAGGGGGTGGTGTCCATTGCGCTCTCGCCTTTGTATTATCTTGCGTCCATTTTTTGGATCATGAGCGGGATCGGTTTGCGCGCCTTTCATCATTGGGCTTGGTATACTTTTGTGATCGCCCAGGTGCTTGCCTCCTATTTCAACGCTTTGATTCTGGTCAATCACAGTGACTCCGAGTTCAAGGGGTTTTCTTTCATTCTGGTGATGGCGATCCAGTATTTTCTCTTGAGACTGGTTTCCCGGGAAATCCGGGTTCCTTATCTGTTTCCTAAAATCAACTGGTGGGAGAGTGGGATTGCCGGAATTCATCATCTGCCCGTCGAGCTCACGCCAACCCAAAGCGGGGTCCCGGCTTCAAAAGGGCAACTTCTGGATTTGAATCCCAGGGGTTGTTTCATCAAATCCCCCCATGATTTCCGGCTTCATGATCCGATTCAGGTTCGGATCAATGCCTATGGGCAGGATCTCACGCTTTCGGGAAAGGTGGTCTGGAACGCAAAAAGCACCGTCACTCATCCGAAGGGAATCGGCGTTCAGTTCGGAGAGATCCAGCGCCCATTGAAGAGAAAGGTCCGGGTCCTCATCAAGTATTTTAACCAACAAAAGGGCTCCTCGAATGGAAACGCAGTCATTCCTTCTTGAAGCTTTGACGCTGGCAGAAGAAGCCGCTTCCCACGGTGAGGTTCCTGTCGGTGCCGTGATCGTACATGAAGGAAAGATTGTGGGTCGCGGCTCGAATTCGCGCGAGAAAAGCCAGGACCCTTTGGGGCACGCGGAAATCCAGGCGATTCACGAGGCATCAAAATCCCTTCAGTCCTGGAGACTGATTGATTGCGATCTTTATGTGACCCTCGAACCTTGCCCCATGTGTCTGGCTGCCTGTCAGCAGGCCCGGATCAGAAAAGTGGTTTATGGCGCAAAAGATGAAAAGGGTGGTGCCATTTGCCTTGGATTCGGAGTGCATGACCATCCGAAATTGAATCACCGATTTCAGGTTCTTTATTCCCCGATGGAGGCATGCTCCCTGGTCTTGAAAGAATTTTTTGCAAAGCTCAGAAGCTAGGGTTTCGCTTTCGTGAGCTTCTTTTTGGTTTATGATAGGGTCCTCGTATGCAGGATTCATTCTTCAAAAATTTGATCCGTGTCCTTGGCAACCGCCGAATGGGAGTGACCTTGCTCCTTGGATTTTCCTCGGGCATTCCACTCGCGCTGACTGGAAGCACGCTGCAGGCCTGGCTTACTCAAGAAAAGGTGGATCTTACGACCATCGGGATTTTTTCGTTGGTTGGAATGCCCTACACTCTGAAATTCCTGTGGTCCGCAGTGATGGATCGATATGTTCCATCGTTCTTTGGTCGAAGAAGAGGCTGGATTCTGATCACTCAGATTCTTCTGATTCTTGGCATTGCTGCGATGGGAGTGACCGATCCATCCCAATCGCCGGCACGAATGGCGGTAATCGCTTTATTGGTCGCATTTTTTAGCGCAAGCCAGGACATCGTGGTGGACGCATGGAGAACCGAAAGTCTAAAGCCCGAAGAGTACGGGCTTGGGTCTGGGACCTATACCATGGGATACCGGATTGCGATGATTGTGAGTGGGGCTTTCGCGCTGATCCTTGCGGATCGAATGCCGTGGAGCCGGGTTTATTTCTGGATGTCGCTGTTTATGGGAATCGGCGCGCTTACGACGATCTTTTTGGCGCCCGAGCCTGAGAATCGCGAGACTCCGCCGAAAACGCTGATGGAAGCGGTATATCTTCCCTTGGTTGATTTTTTCAAGCGACAGGGAGCATACGAGGTTCTGGCATTCATCATTCTGTACAAAATGGATGTCGTGGTTGCGCTCGCATTCACCACCACCTTCATGCTTCAGCTTGGCTTTACAAAAACCGACATTGGCGTTGTGAACAAGGGCGTCGGAATGATCGCGACGCTGGTCGGTACTTTTGCCGGGGGAGTGGTGATGACCCGGCTCGGAGTGAAGCGCTCCCTTTGGGCGTTTGGGATTCTTCAGGGCCTTGGAAACCTTACCTTTGTTGCTCTCGCGCACGTGGGAAAGAACTATCCCTTGATGGTCGCGGCGATTACGACAGAAAATCTTTTGAGTGGGATGGGTACTGCAGCCTACTCTGCGTTCCTCATGATGCTTTGCAATCCGAAGTTCACGGCAACCCAGTACGCACTTTTGACCAGCCTCATGGCCTTCACCCGGGTATTGGCAGGACCTCCGAGTGGCTTTCTTGCCGAGCATGTGGGGTGGGAGATGTATTTTTTGATTTCGATTTCGCTCATGGCGCCGGGGCTTCTCCTGCTTACCCGGTTTGATCGCTGGAAGCTAAGGTAAGTGGGCCTCGGGGCGTTCGAGTTTAGGGAGTTTAATTGAAAATAAGCTCCATGATTTCATATGCTTAAGTTGGAGATTTGTTCTTGTGGTCCACGGCAAGAGGGATGCATAAAAACCGCTTAATTTAATCAGGAATTGTGCCGATAGAGAACTTATGAATTCGGGCCGGCATTATATCCTGAGAAAAATCGGTGCAACTTTTGTGGATTACACTCTCGAGCTATCCGGAGGATTGCTTGGGTCCTATTTTGGGGCAATGGTGGCCGCACTGGTCACAGTGATGAATCAGGATGTGAATCCCAAGATGATGCAAAGCTCAATCAAGAGCGGGTTTGGGATTGGATTCGTCTTCTGGGCCCTTGGCATTTCATTTGTGAACCGGGTTTTGATCCAAGGGATCTCAAGGGCTTCGGTTGGCAAGAAGGTCTTCAGGCTTGAATTGATTTCAGACTCCAATTCCCTGACATGGTCACGAGTGATCAGCAGGTGGGTTTTTTCCATCGGGTCCCTGGTTGCGCTGGGCGGCGGCTATTTTTATGCGTTCTTTCAGTCAGAAAGGAGAACCCTTCATGATGTTCTCGCCGGAACCGAAATTGTTCCGGAATTCGAATCCAATTCGATGGAGCTCGAGGTCAAGGAATCAAGTCCGAAGGAGGACGAGGCCTTGCAGCTCATGATCATTTCAAATGTTCAGGCGGAGCGTCCGACAGCTACTGTCATTCGATTGCCCAGAAAAGA
>CANGWP010000182.1 GCA_947457605.1 Bdellovibrionales bacterium
ATTGTTCGGCGTGGTTGGGGGATTGGTTTATCTTCGGATGCTTGCTGAATCCCACCGGAAGTAATTTCGGGTACGGTCCGGAATTTGCTTTGGCTTTGGATCGTGCATATTTTGAAACCCTTTCAAAAAGAGGCGGTGGAGACCCTTTCAAATCACCCGCACACGCTTCTTCTGGCCCCAACCGGAAGTGGCAAAAGCCTTGTTTTTCAGCATTATCTCTCAAAAATCCGCCCTAGTGCCCGCGCCGTATTTGTGTCGCCCCTGAATGCGCTTGCCCGGCAACAGGCAGAGCGCTTTCAGTCCTTTGGAATTCCCGTGGATCCGCCCTCCGGACGAGGAGTATGGATTCTGAACCCCGAGAAACTGACGGGTCGCCTTTTTTCGCGCCTTCGGAAATGGAGGCCGGAGCTCTTGATCGTCGATGAGGCTCATAGCATCTGGGAGTGGGGGGATTCATTCCGTCCGGCATTCCAACGAATCCCCGAGGTGCCGAAGATTGCAAATATTTCAAAAACCCTCTGGTGTACGGCGACACTTCCCTTTGCAGCACGAAAGGATCTGATGGCCCGAATCGGGACTGGGCTCAAGGTGCTTGGGGGATTTCAGATGCCAAAGAATATCGAGCTTGCACCCATTCACTCTCCGCTTTTTGAACGAATGGATCTTTTGCAGACCTTGCTCCTTCGTCATCGCGCGGAGTCGGGAATGATCTTTGTGAACACACGGAGCACAGCCGAGCGGGTGCAAAAGTTTTTGAGTTTTTTTGGAGTCCCTTCGATCTTTTATCATGCAGGCATGAGTCTCGAAGAACGCCTGGCCCTTGAAAAGCGGTTGTCACTTCAGACCGGGAATGATCCTCCACTTTGGGTCGTGGCGACCTCGGCCTTCGGGATGGGAATGGATTCCTCCTGGTTTTGGGTCTGCATCCTTTTTGGGCCCTCCTTCAGTCTGCTTGCACTTGCACAGGCTTTGGGGCGGGTGGGAAGGGGAGGCGGTTCCGCCCGGGCCTACTTGCTTTGGCATGAGGATGATTTTCGCAGGCAGGGCTGGTTTCAGCAGATTTCGGATAGAAATCGAAGCCGTTTACTGGAGGTACAGAAATTCCTGGAAACCCCCGGAGATCCGCGCTTCCGACTCGAAAAATATTTCAATGAAGGGTATGAATAGGGGGCATGGGCATTCCGAGTGATCCGAAATCATTGATCGATGAAGCCAGAGACGGCAACCGCGCGGCCTTGGCGCGGCTCATTTCGAGAATCGAGTATCGAAACGAGGACACAAAGAAGCTCATTGAGATGTTGTATCCGATGACGGGCAAGGCCCAGGTCTGGGGAATCACGGGACCTCCGGGCGCCGGAAAATCCACTCTCGTGGATCGGCTCATCGCAAAGCTTCGACAGCAAAACAAAAAGGTTGCGGTGGTCGCGGTTGACCCTTCGAGCCCGTTTTCGGGCGGGGCCATTTTAGGAGACCGGATCCGCATGCAACAGCATTTTCAGGATGATGGAGTGTATATCCGGAGTCTCGGAACCCGCGGCCGTCACGGCGGTCTTTCGCACTCGACCAAAGAGGCGGTGCTTGCGCTCGATGCCACAGGATTTGATGTCGTGCTTGTGGAGACTGCGGGAGTGGGCCAAACCGAGCTTGATATCCTGAAGCTCGCGCAAACCGTGATCGTGGTCCTGGTACCGGAGAGTGGGGATTCCATTCAGGTGATGAAGGCCGGGCTCATGGAAATCTCGGATGTGTTCGCTGTGAACAAGTCGGATCGTCCGGAAGCCGACAAACTTGTGCGCGAGCTTGTGGCCAATGTGGGGCTGAATCCCCATGACGAACATTCCTGGATCATCCCGGTGTGCAAGACCGAGGCGAATCGCGATGTCGGAGTCGATGAGCTCTTGTTTCAGGTTTCAAATCACCAGGAGTATCTCGAAAAATCCGGCAAAAAGGCAGAAAAAGTGAAGGCTTTCCTGCGCGAGGAGCTTGTGGACATTCTGATCGAAGGACTTCGGAACTCGCTTGATTCGGTACTTGCCACGGATGGTGGTGCGCAGTTGCTCGATCAACTCTACCAGAAGAAAATCGCACCCTACGAGGCTGCGAAGGTGCTTTCTGGACGCACGTGATAAGTACTAATGGAATGAACTCGCCCCGTTTTTAAACGGTTTCAAATGAGCCAGAATGGTTATGAGTTGTAATCATTCAACAAAAAACAGGGGGAATCCAAGTTTGGAAGCTACAGCAATCGGAATTGATTTGGCAAAAATTTTTTTTCCAGTTCACGACTGCGATCAGGCGGGAAAGCGGGTCCTTCGTAAAAGGTCGGGCACGAAGTGAAGCTGATCGCGCCGCAGTTTGTAAAACCGTTTGTGAAGTCCAATAAAAACGATGCGGCCGATGCGGAAGCCATTTGCGAGGCAGTACAGCGACCGACGATGCGATTTGTCTCTCAAAAAGCATCGAACAACAGGACATTCACTCATTGCATCGGGTTCGAAGCCGTCGAGTGGCAGCCCGCACGGCACTGAGCAATGAGATCCGGGGATTGCTTTCCGAACACGGGGTCATTTTACCGATAGGGATTCAGCGGCTCAGAAAAACGCTCCATGAGGCATTTGAAACGGCACCTGCGCGAGGGACTTGATTCCTTTACCCAACTGCAGGAGGAACTTCGGGATTTGGATCGTAGGATTCAGGAGATCGATCAAAAAATCAGCTTGATCCACGAAGAATCAGAAGCCAGTCAACGGCTGGCTGAAATCCCCGGGGTGGGTAAAATCATCTCTACTGCGATTTCATCGGCTGTCGGAGATCCGAAAACATTCTTGTCCGGAGGATTGCGAGAAGAAAAATCGGATGATGGTACATCAGGTAGGACCGGCACTTCAAAAATCCGTAAGGGGTCAGGCTAGTTTAAGCCGACGAACTGATTGTGAGGGAGTGCTCGAAATCCATCAGGGCCAGGAACGCTAAAGTTCCAAAAAAAAGCCCGGATACATGGCTGCATGCCATTACTAAAAGCCAGAATCTGAAACTTTTCCTTTCGGTACATGGCGAGTCCATACATGGCCTCGAAGATTGCTGATTGCGGGGTCCGTTTACCACGTGGTCTGACTAAATGGCGCCGTTGCTTGAAGAGCCGTTTTTATTCAGGGTATTGTGCACTTTGAAGCCGTCCGCAATGTAGGTGTGGTCTCCATCGGTCCTGAAGTTGTACACGGTTTCCGGGCTATTCTTTGCGGTAATCGAGTGGATTCTGATGGATCCGTTTTCTGTCAGAACCACGTCCTTTTCCGAAAGCTGCGATACCAAGAGGCCGGGGTTCTCCCGGACCGAAACCATGGGCTCCAGGGATTTCCACCCTTGTTCGCTTAAGAAGGGGTGGGAGGCGGTGAAGAACGGTTTGCCGCCGTTGATCCCGTATTTTAGCCCGTGGTGGGAGATCACGAAAAGTTTTTCGACTGTGTTTACTGAGCCCGTGGCACTTCGAACCCGATCGCCCACGCGAATTAAAGAGATGTCCTTCAGGGTTCCGTCTTCCATTCGAATCATAGTACCCGCAATAAAGCACCCGCTGCCACCGCCGCTGCCACCGCCACCGCCGCTGGTGCTGGTGATGCCGCCGCTGGTGCTGGTGATGCCGCCGCTGGTGCTGGTGATGCCGCCGCTGGTGCTGGTGATGCCGCCGCTGGTGCTGGTGATGC
>CANGWP010000183.1 GCA_947457605.1 Bdellovibrionales bacterium
CTCGAGATCTGATTTAGGTCCGAATAGTTCTTGATTTTCTCAAGGATTTCGTTCGCCCTTTCCCAAGAGAATAAAACTTCTTCCGCAGGATAAACACTTAAAGATTGAGATCCGGGGGTGTCTTTTTGGGTTCTTTGCGTTTCGGGATGATAGGTTCGGATTGACTCTACAATGGTATCAAAAAACTCAATTCGATTTGGCAGGCTTCGGCTTGGGTCGAAAACATCGAGTATTTCACCGCGAATTGCAAATTGGCCCGGTTCTTCAACGAGATCAACCTGAAGGTATCCCAAGGCTTTCAATTGCCTCTTGAGGGAATCGCGAGACCCCGAATCTTTATCGACTGTGATCGAAAGAACAGACTTGGAAAAGTCGGATTTGGGGATTGTGGGGAGAATCCACGACTCGACAGAGGCTAGGATGATCAGGGGAGTTTTCCGATACTCGAGTGCGGCGAGGGTGCGAAGCCGCTCGCGGCGCTGGGTCAGGGAGGATGCGATGGGTGAATGGGGAGAGTGTTCCCACGGACTCCAGATGCAGAGCTCAATCTGATTCGAAGCGCCAGCTCTGGCGGTGATGAAGCTTTCCAATATTGGTTGAAAGTCGTCGATCCATTCCGATCTCGGAAAGCAGAGAGTCTGGACGGAATTCGGGACGGCAAGCGCGCGCTCCACCGAGGCGAATGCCTGAATCAGAGGGGAAGAGAATTTTAACTCTTGGCTGCCACGAGGCATTGACTCGCCCTTTCATTCTCAGTAGCCTTTTCGATAACAAATGGATCCGAAACGAATTTCGCCCCTTGAACTCAAGTCTACACAGTTCACTCAAGTGGTCGTTTACCTTTGGGTTGCGATGCTTGTGAGTGTGCCGGTTTTTGTGAGCGAACAGATCCGGATTATCCCGTATTTAATCTTGATTTTGGTCATGATGGTAGTGTTTTTGTCGTTCTTTTTGGCAACGCACGAGTCAACGAAGAAGGATGATGATGAAATCCTTTAAGCCGACCTTGAAATACATTCGCGTTGGCATTTCTTGTTGCGGAGATGACTGGATTCAAACGGAGTCAAGCCGATATGATCTGGAGCGTCTAGGGTGTGTCCCGGCAGAACAGGGTTCTGAGGCGAATCTTTTGGTCATTCAAGGCGCCTTGAATGGGGCCCTCAGGGTTGAGGTCCAGAAATTTTATGAGGCGATGCCGTCTCCAAAGTATGTGATGGCTATCGGCACTTGCGCTTGTGGGGGCGGGCTTTTTCCGGAAGACCAGCAAAGTTCTGTGCCTGTGAATGTTTTTGTTACCGGGTGTCCTCCGAGACCGGAGGCGATCATGAACGGAATCATCTCCCTGCGGGAGGTTCAGTCATGATTCAGCAAACCATTGAGATTGGACCAATTCATACCTGGTTGCCGGGGCCGATGTGCTTGAAGTTGGGAATGTGCGGTGACCGGATTCGAGAGTTAGAGACAGGCTTTGGATTCGCTTGTCGGGGGATTGAGTCTCGAATGTTGGGGAAACACTTCTCAGAGGCTCAGGTGGTTTTCAGCAGAATTGAGCCGGAGAGTGCGCTTTTGCTCGATCGCTTGTATGGGGAGGCCGTTGAGGCTGCCGTGGGCGTTGAAGTGGGCGAGCGGGTGATTTGGTTGCGGGAGATTGCCAGCCAACTGAGCGAACTCAATTTTCAGCTGAAATATCTCTCAAAAATCGCCCATCGATTGGGAATTAGAATTTTGTATCATTCGATTCTAAAGCACAGGGAAACTCTTCTTGATCTATTCGAGCTTCTTTCGGGGTCCAGATACGGGTATTTTTATTTGCTGCCAGGCGGCGCCCGATACGACCTGACGGAAGGATTTCAGGTTCGACTTGAGGGATGGCTGAAGAGTTTTCTGCAGGATCATGAAAGGATTCGAGGACTCTTTTGTTGGACCCATCGGTTTCACGATCGATTGAGTTCCATGGGGGTGGTCCTTGATGGTGGAGAGTATGGTTTTGTCAGCAGGTCGGCAATCGAAAGTACTCGTTATGGTCAGGTCAGTCATGTTGAGTCCCGGCTGCTCTTTTCCTTGGAGAGATGTCGAGAGATTTCCGCAAATCTCGCGGAGATGATCCAAGTCAATCCCCGGGGAGTCCACCGGCATCCGATTCCAGAAACTTCTCCAGATGTCCGGGTTGAAGAGACCTTGGACACGATTCGTGGATGCTGGAAGGTGGAGCTGACCCTAGATAGGCAGCATCGACTGGAAACGTTTACGGTAAGTACACCCTCAGACCAAATCAAGGAGGCGGTTTTCCCGGCACTTGAGGGGGAATCCATAGAAGATCTTCCGTTGATTTTAGAGAGCCTTTCCATTTCAGTTTCCGAGGTGGATCGATGAAAGAGGTGATCTTTTCCGCGTTTTCGATGCTTCCGGTTTCGTTCTTATTCTACTGTTGGACGGAGCGTTTGATCGCTCGACATGAGTCCAGAGTTGGTAAAAAAATAACTCTTTCAAGTTTTGTCTGGCAGACGTGGGTCGACACATTGCTTGAATTGGGAATCAAAAGACCATTGTGGTTCTGGTTCCTCCTTTGCTTTCAGTGTTTGCTGCCGTTTTTGTACAGCGTGAGGCTTGAATATCTGGTTTTTCCTTGGCTTGTGTTGAACGGCTTCATGCTTGCGGTCCTCAGTCCACGCGGAGAAAGCGTTTTAGCCCGGATCGATTTTGATCAGAAACAAGTCTCGTTTGCTGTCGCGTCTGGAATTTCCCTGCTCTGTTTGATTGGCAGTTTCACGATCACCAAAACTGCTGATCTCGGAGCAATCGGATGGTCGCCTTTTCACCTCTTTTTTGTGATTCCCTTTCAGGTGGCAGGGATGATTTTTTTTCAGGAGAGTCCTTTTCGGGGATTTTTGGAGCGGGCATCATGGCTGGAATCGGTGCGTTTTTATGGGTGGTGCATGATTACAGCCCAGGCATTTCTTGGAGGGGGGGATTATTTCATCGATTCCAACCTGAAGGCGGGGGCTCTGTTTGTATTCTCCCGGCTGATCGCCGTGTATTTTCCCAGACTTCGCCAAAAGGATCTTCTTCGAGTTTCCACACTGTATTTCTTGCCGTTGACTGGAGCAATCTGGCTGGTCGTCATGCTTGTTTTTGCAATTTTGCAAGGAGATGGGTTTTATGTTTAAAAAAGTGCTGGAGCATTTTTTTAATATTCGTGGCACCAGAAAGGTAGATACGGAGTTTTATCCGGATCCGGTTTCTTCCCGGGGAAAAGATGACTTCCCGGCCCGCTCCCGCGGCTTGGTGTTCAATGAAATAGATAAATGCACCGGGTGCGGAGATTGCGCGAGTGCATGCCCGACAAAATGTATTTTGGTGGAGGCACAAATCAAGGAGCGGAACAATCGGGCATGGGTTTCAAGGTTCGATATTGATTTCTCAAATTGTATTTTTTGCGGTCTTTGTGTGGATGTTTGTGAGCCGAATTCGTTGATCCAAACCAAAGAGGTCCAAGCAGCGGTTTTTGACAAAAAAGACCTGAAGATGAGTTTTGGCAGGGGGACGCTGTGATTCGAATTCTTGATCTTGCAATTTTGGTAGCGGCATCAATCTGGCTTTCCACTCGCGAACTTTTTTTCGGGGTTTTGATCTTTTCTTTGGGGATTCTTTTTGAGTTCCAGATTCATCGTACCCGGCTTCTGATTGGAAAGTTGGA
>CANGWP010000184.1 GCA_947457605.1 Bdellovibrionales bacterium
AATCGAGACTCCTTTTGCATCAGGTGCCCAAAGGTATTTGTGAAGCTGGATCTGGAAACGAACGGGTATTTTATCTTTCAAAATCAGCTCTGCCAGGACTTGGGCCGGAAGGCCTTCAAATGTACCTGGTGACCCGAAGGCAGGAACCGCGGGCGAAAACAGGATTTCCCGGGTGGGCAGCCTCCCGCTCCTTACGATGCCCCGGGCCCATTCATAGTCGGATCTGGAGGTAATGACAAATTTGATTTCATCATCCCTTTTCAGAAACTTCAGGTTTTGCTCGAAACCGCCGCGGCTCATCCCGGAACCCGGTGTTTTGATGTCCATGATGATCCTTGCAAAAGGCGCGACCGTTTCTATGGAAACCTCACCATGGGTTTCGATCGAAACCTCATAGCCTTCCTGCCTCAGGAGTTTCAAAAAGGGAAGAGTTCCTCTTTGGAGCAAGGGTTCGCCCCCGGTCAAAAGCACATGCCTTGCGCCAGCTGATTTGATTGCGCCCAGAATCGACTGGAAATCCATTCGCTTTCCACCCTTGAAGCTGTAGGCGGAGTCGCAATAGGTGCATCTAAGATTGCAGCCTGTGAGTCGCACAAACACAAATGGAACTCCGCTGAGTGAGGTTTCCCCTTGAAGGGAATGGAAGATCTCGGTGATTAGCAATCCATCAAAAGCCATAAGAATTGGGGAAACTATCTCAGGCGAATCAAAAGAGAAAGGCGCGAATGGGGCTCATCCCATTCGCGCCTCGTTGAAATGAAGAGAGGGTCCGTCGCTTCTGGTGATCTATCGGGGTGAATAGATTCTCAGTTGCCGTGTGGGGACCCCCCTTGAAAGCT
Source organism: Bdellovibrionales bacterium (assembly GCA_947457605.1). Taxonomy (GTDB): domain Bacteria; phylum Bdellovibrionota; class UBA1018; order UBA1018; family CAIMNF01; genus CAIMNF01. The sequence continues at coordinate 840 of CANGWP010000184.1, forward strand.
TTGAAGGCTTCCTCACCTTTGGCAGCCCAGCCGACTTGGGTCTTCGGGGTAAAAGACCTGTAGTCCCGTAGGTTTTGCGTCTCCGACGTTTCCATCGGGTTGCCTTTTTCAAAGGGGGTTTGGATTTCCCGCCTCTTCATGAGCCCCATTCTTTAGGGCTCAATACTTTTGTTTTATTCTAAAAATCCGTTAACCTCCGTTAAAGGAACTTTATATTCTTAGGATAACTCAATGCGTTACAAACGCAAGAGGGCCGAATGTTTTTTTTAATGAAAGTTTAGGATTTCGCTGTAAGTTCAATAAGGTTTCGATGAGGCATCCACTACTTTCATTGACGTTTTTTTGGACACTTTTCAACCCCGGGGTTGCCCTTGCCGTCCAGTCCTTCACTCTGCAAACCGAACGGGATTTGCCCCTCCGCCATGCTCTTCCCGTCTACATCCATCATCGTTTGGGAGATTTGAGCATTCAGGGGTGGGTTCAAGATCGAATTCGAGTTGAAATCAAAATGAAGGTACTTGCAGACTCCCAGGAATTGGCTGATGTCGAATTCAAAAAACTTGGTCTCATCACCTTTGAGGGGAAGGATCGCTTTGAAATCCGAATAGGCCATTCCCAAGGCGTGGATTTGGTGTCAAAGATGCGGGACAATGAGCGCAATGCCGTGCAGGTGGATCTTTTGATCAAGGCGCCCTATCAAAGCAAACTTTCGCTTGTTCTCGGAGAAGGCAAGCGTTTGAAGTTCGACCAGTGGCGTGGTGGTGTTTCCATCATTGGGAAGAATAACATTCTGTCTTTCACGAATTTGAATTTGTCAGGAGAATTGTCGTTGAACTGTATCCAATGTGAAACTGAGATTCGGCAATCCGCCCTGAACGGTCGTTTGTCGGTTGGTTCAAAGTCCGTGACCCTGTCCCAGGTGGAATCAAAGTCTCTGAACATTGATGGAGGCACTGAAGATGTGAGGATTGACAAGAGTTCAGGGAACATGACGGTGCATACGAAATCGGGTCGACTGACTGTTTCGAGGTTCAAGGGGAATCTCCAGTTCGAAAGCGAGGAGGGTGGCGCTTATTTCAGTAAATACGTTGGCGGAGCAGACATTCACACAGCCAGTGGGCAGGTGATCCTGGACCTGGATGGAGTTCAGGGCGGGCTGAACGTGGACACAGAAAAGAGCGACATACAAATTGGATTGATGCCCGACTTTGAAGGGGGGCTGGATTTGAAGAGCCTGAGGGGAGATGTGATTGTTCAGTTTCCCTATGAGTCTTCCGGGGTCTCTAACTTGAATCGTTATGGTCCAGCCTCCACTGGCCAGGTAGACGGAAGCGTTGGCAAAAAAAACCGCCCATTGATTCATGCCTACAGTAAGCAGGGCGGCGTACGCATCATCCGAAAGGCACCGTCGAAATGAGGGTTCTGGTTTTTCGGATGAGCAGTCTTGGTGACCTCATCCTTTCCACATCATTTCTTGAGACATTGCCATCAGACGTGAGGGTGGATTGGGTGGTGGCCTCCGATTTTGAGTTCGTTTTGCGAGGGCATCCGAAAATCAAAAAACTCTTTGTCTTCCAGAAAAAGACTGGAATCCTGGGGTGGATCAGGCTTCTCGGAGAGATTTCAAAAGTTCCCTATGACGTCCGGGTGGATCTTCACAAAACACCTCGAACCAGGATCGCAAGCGTTCTCCTCTATTTGAATGACATTCTTCGGATGCGCCGGACTCGAAGAGTTTCCATTTCAAAAGAACGCATCAAGACCCTCGGAGTGTTGGTATTGAAGGGCTTGATGCCAAAACCTCTTCAGCCCACCCCGTATTGGATTCGTTTTGCAAGAGCCGCCTCCAAGGTGACTGGTGGCTCTGTGAACCCAAAACGCCCCTCCTATCTTTCCGTTCTTGAAAGTTCGGGACTCTCCGAGGAGCTTGCTCTCCAGGCATTCAATCTCGAATCAGCTCAGTATTTTTGCCTGATGCCCGCGTCTCGCTGGCGGACCAAAGAATGGGGTCCGGAGTCATTTTTTGAATTGGCCCTTGCCTTCTCGAAGAGGGGATTGATTCCAGTGTTGCTTGGGAGAGATAAAGATCCGGCTTGCCAGCGGCTGAAGGAGCTCCTTGATGCGTCAGGAGTTCGCTTCGTGAGTGCGCTTCAGGAGCCTGATTTTCGGATCTCCGCTTTGCTGTTGAAAAATGCATCCTTTTTTGTCGGGTGCGACACCGGACTCTCCCATTTGTCCGAGGCAGTGGGGTGTCGCACCCATGTTGTCTTCGGCCCCACCCGTCCCGAAATTGGATTTGGTCCCTGCCAGTCTGAAAGCAAATCGATCTCTCTTCCGATTGGCTGCGCACCATGCTCCAAGGATGGGAAGCATTGCTACCGGATCTGGAGCCCATATGAGTGCATGAAAGCTCTGAGGCCGGAGATGGTCATCAAGGAAATCCTCCCGTGATTCCATTCTTGGTTTGGATGCTTGATTTTCTTCAGACTGGAATTCCGCTCCATTTTTTTGGTGTGAGGAAGGCGCGAGCGGAGGGGTTCAGGCGTCCGCTCTGGAGGGCTCGTCCCAGGCCGAATCATGAAGTGACCTGGTTTCATGCCTCGAGTCTTGGAGAACTGGAGATGCTGCGCCCCCTGATTGATGATTTTGTGAGCGCCGGGGGCTGCGTGGGGGTGAGCGTTTTCTCAGACTCGGCCCTGCCAGGACTTCGGGATCTTCCCCCCTCGTGCGTCTACGCGGGGCTCTCTCCAAGGGAGAAGGAGTGGCGTGGGCTCTTTGACCATTTTCAGGTAAGGAAATTGATTCTTGCAAAATATGATTTTTGGCCGGGTTTAATCCAGGCTGCAGCAAATCGATC
>CANGWP010000185.1 GCA_947457605.1 Bdellovibrionales bacterium
CGTGAAGGAGCTGAGAAAAGAAGCGGTCCGCGAAGGTCTCGACGGGGTTTCCCCGCGGTATGTGCAGGACAAGATTTCAAACGCGATCGTGAAGAGCGAGATTCCTTGCGTGAATCCGTTCATGATCCTGAATGAGCTTGAAAGCGGTCTTAAAAACCATGCGCTTATCGCAAGTGAAGAGCGCAGACGCGAATACCGGGATCTGATCGGTCTTGTGAAGCAGGAGTACGAGGACATCGTGAAAAACGAGGTTCAGCGCGCGATTTCCGCCGACGAAGACGCCATTGCCAAGCTTTGCGGCAACTACATTGATAACGTGAAGGCCTACACCCAGCGTGAAAAAATTCGGAACAAATACACCGGAATGGACGAGGAGTGTGATGAGCGTTTGATGCGTTCGATCGAGGAAAAGATCGACATTCCTGAGAGCCGCAAGGACGATTTCAGGCGTGAAATCATGAACTACATCGGGGCGCTTGCGATCGAGGGTCGAACCTTTGATTACAAGACGAATGAGCGGCTTCACAAGGCCCTTGAACTGAAGCTGTTCGAGGACCAGAAGGACACCATCAAGCTTACGAGCCTTGTGTCCAACGTGGTGGATCGCGCAACCCAGGAAAAAATCGATGTCGTGAAATCAAGGCTCATCAAATACTTCGGATACGATGAGATCTCTGCGACCGATGTGCTTAACTTTGTTGCGAGCATTTTTGCCCGTGGCGATGTGAAGAAGCGGGAGTAGAAAGAATGATTGATGGCGCACGCCGGGATCATGCCCGCTTCCGTCAAATTGTACGGGGGAAGATCAAGCAGGATCTGAAGAAGTACATCACTCATTCGGAGATGTTCGGTCGTAAGGGCAAGGACACGGTCACCATTCCCATGCCTCAAATTGACATCCCCAGGTTTCGCTACGGTTCCAATCAGGGCGGAGTGGGGCAAGGCGATGGAAATCCCGGCGATCCTGTACCGGGTCAGGGCGATCCAAATCAAGAGGGTGAGGGCGGCAAAAAAGCCGGACAGGACAGTGGGCAGCATGATCTGGAAGTCGAGTTCACGCTTGAGGAATTGGCCGAAATTCTGGGCGAGCAGCTGCAGCTTCCTCGGATCGAGCCAAGAGGCCAAAAAAACCTGAAGTCCAGGGTCGACAAGTATACTGCCATCGCATCCCAAGGACCGAACTCACTACGTCACTTCAAGAGAACCTTCAAAGAGGCACTGAAGCGGCAGATTGCCTCCGGGATCTATGATCCGGAGAACCCGGTGATTGTTCCCATCAAAAAAGACATGCGATATCGCTCCTGGAAGTCGGATGTGAAGCATGAGAACTCTGCGGTGATCATCTACATGATGGATGTTTCAGGATCGATGGGGGACGAGCAGAAAGAAATCGTTCGGACGGAAGCGTTTTGGATCAATACCTGGCTCAAGTCCCAGTACAAGGGCGTTGAAACCCGCTACATCATTCATGATGCGACGGCAAAAGAAGTGGATGAAGACACATTTTTTCGCACCCGCGAGAGCGGGGGAACCTTGATCAGTTCTGCCTACAAGGTGTGCGAGCAAATCATCAACAAGGATTATCCGCCCGGGGATTGGAACATATACCCGTTTCATTTTTCCGACGGGGACAACTGGTCGACCGAAGACACCAAGCTCTGCATTGATCTGATGAAAAACTCGTTGCTTCCAAAGGTGAATGCGTTTTGCTACGGGCAGGTGGATTCGCGCTATGGATCGGGTCAGTTTTACAAGGACCTGATTGAGGTATTTGGAAATGATGATGACTCGGTGATCCTTTCGCGGATTGAGAATAAAGACGGGATTCTGCAGTCGATCAAGGATTTTTTAGGGAAGGGCCGCTAGGATGGGCAACAGGTCCACTCAGCTCCCCATGGAGCTTGCAAAGTTACAGGAAGAGATCAAAGGCTATGCCGAAGGGTTTGGCCTCGATTTTTTTGAAACCATCTTCGAGATGGTGCCGTCGGACGCGATCAATGCGCTTGCCGCGCAAGAGGGCTTCCCGGTTCGGTACCCGCATTGGCGTTTCGGAATGAATTACGACCAGTACTCGAAAGGGTACGAGTGGGGTTTCTCGAAGATCTACGAAATGGTGATCAACACGAATCCATCCTACGCCTATCTGATGAGCTCGAATTCCTACGTGGATCAGAAGATGGTGATGGCGCACGTTTACGGTCACGTCGATTTCTTCAAGAACAACTATTGGTTCTCGAAAACAAATCGAAAAATGCTTGATGCCATGGCGAATCACGCTGTGAAGATCCGGCAGTACATGGATGATTACGGTCAGGATGAGGTGGAGGGTTTCATCGACATTTGCTTGAGTCTCGACAATCTGATTGATCCGAACCTGCCTTTTGAGAATCCAAAGCCGCAAAGACGCGAGGAAGAGGCGCCGCGCACCCAGGATCTGGGCAAAATCAAAGTCGAGCGCTCCTACATGGACAAGTTCATCAACCCGCCCGAGTTCCTCGAGGGACAGAAGAAAAAGCTTGAGGCCCAGGCAAAGCAGTCCCAGATGTTCCCCTCCAGTCCCGCTCGCGATATCTTGCAGTTTCTGATGCAGCATGCGCCTCTCAAAGACTGGCAGAGGGATGTGATCCGGATGATCCGGGATGAGTCCTATTACTTCATCCCGCAGATGCAGACCAAGATCATGAACGAAGGATGGGCCTCCTATTGGCATTCCGAGATCATGACCAAGAAGGCGCTCAAGGATTCAGAAATCATTGATTTTGCGGATCATCACGCAGGGGTTACAGCAATGTCTCCCGGTAAAATCAACCCGTACAAAATCGGAGTGGAGCTTTTTCGCGATATTGAAGACCGCTGGAATCGCGGGCGTTTTGGAAAGGCCTATGAGGAATGTTCGGATTTGCGGGAACGGGCGCAGTGGGACAAAAAGCTGGGTCTGGGGCGGCAGAAAATCTTCGAAGTGAGGAAGGTTTGCAATGATGTGACCTTCATTGATGAATACATTACTCCAGAGTTTGTCGATCGTTTCAAACTCTATACCTACGAGCACAATCGCAGAACCGGACAGTATGAGATCGTGGATCGGAATTTCAAGACGGTGAAGGAGAAACTTCTCACCAGTCTCACAAACCAGGGCCAGCCCCATATTTCCGTTTTTGATGCGAATTTTGAGAATCGGGGAGAGTTGCTGTTGATTCACAAGCATCTCGGCGCGGACCTTGATTTGAAATACGCCCGCGAGACCATGCGATCGATCTTCAACCTTTGGTCAAGGCCTGTCCATATTGAGACCGAGGTCGAGGGCCGGAAAAGGTTTTTCACCTACACCAAGAATCACGAATTCGTCGCAAAAGACTGAACTCCGGTTCCGGGGTTCAGGGTTTTCTGGAGAGGTATTTTTTCTCGAAGATGAAGGTTCCAAATGGAACGCAGGAAAAGATCCAGGCGCGCGCAAGCTGTCCCCGGTTCCAGTTTTGTTTCTCAGAAAGAAGAAGGGCTGCGACACAGTAGACGACAAACAGTCCTCCGTGAAGTCTTCCGGTGTGTTTCACCCATTCCGGATCCTGAAGAAGATATTTGATCGGCATGGCGATGAACATCAATACGAGAAGGGATACGCCCTCCAGACGACCGATCCAAAGAAAAAG
>CANGWP010000186.1 GCA_947457605.1 Bdellovibrionales bacterium
CCCCAGTCAAAAACCCGCACCGGGTTTTCGACCGATGCCTCCGTGCTTGAGGCTTTGGCTCCTCTGCATCCTGCGCCAAAGCTTTTGCTCGAATACCGTGAGATCTCCAAATTAAAGGGCACATATGTGCTGCCGCTGCAGGAGCTTCGAGACAAGAAAGACAGCAGGATCCGGACGAGCTTTCATCTGACCGGAACCGCAACGGGCCGGCTTTCCAGTTCCGATCCGAATCTTCAAAACATTCCGGTTCGCTCCAAGCGGGGCCAGAAGATCAGGCAGGCCTTCATTGCAGAAGAAGGGTCCGTGCTTTTGTCTGCGGATTACAGCCAGATTGAACTCAGGATTCTCGCTCACATGAGCGGGGATCCGATGCTGGTTGATTCCTTCAACCGCGGGGAGGATGTGCATCGCAGGACCGCCAGTGAGATTTTTCACAAGCTCCCTGCCGAGGTGAGCGATCAGGAGCGATCGTTTGCAAAAGCGATCAACTTCGGTCTCATGTACGGAAAGACCGTTTTCGGGCTGGCAGAAGAATTGCACATTTCTCGGAGTGAATCGAAGAAAATGATCGATCAGTATTTCGCGCGATATGCCGGAGTGAAGCAGTTCCTCGATGAACAGGTTGCACGTGCGCGGGATCTGGGCTTTGTTACGACACTGCTTGGGCGAAAGCGGGCGCTTCCCGAGATCAGGTCATCAAACCCCGCGATCCGTGCCAACGCCGAGCGGATGGCAATGAACAGCCCGATACAAGGTACCGCCTCCGATCTGATCAAGATGGCGATGGTCAAACTTCATCGGGAGCTAAAAAGTCACAAGCTCAAGTCAAGGATCCTTCTTCAGGTTCACGACGAACTTGTGCTGGAGTGTCCGAGATCCGAAGTGGAAGAGGTGAGTGCGCTCATCACGCGGGTCATGGAGTCGGCGCTCACCCTTTCCGTTCCCCTCAAAGTGAATGTCGGGGTCGGACCGAACTGGGCTGAGCTCTAGGATTGCCATGGGGCCGAAATTTCGACATTCTGGAATTCGTTCAAAAACGCTGATTGAACTGGTGAGAAACACGGCGCCTTTTGTTTTTGATGAACCGGCCTTTGACTCCCATCCTTATGGCGTTGTGCTAAGGAAAGCGGATCAAAGTCCTCCGGATGAGTCCGATCTTCACGCGTATTTTGACCTGTGTCTTGCAAGTCATTTTGCAACCGTGGGTACCTTTGTGCCGACCGATGTCGACATTGCAATTCGGGAAAAGCTTTGGTCCGGAGTTCATGACGAGACCGCCTTTGCTCCGATGTGGAGCAGAGTTCAGGAATTTCTTTCCTGGGATGAAACTCCGGTTTCAAAACGCTTTGTCGGCGCGGGAGAAGCAAAGCTGTCCGGTCATCAAGGGGAATGGCTTACGGTTGCGATGGGTGCGTATGCAACCGCTCTTCGGATTGGTTCCGAGTGTTTGCCTGAAATCCGGGAGGCAATCGAGAATGAGGTAAAGCGGGAGGAGCGGGCGCTCGCTTCCCTGAAAGAGAAGTTTTTGCAAAAACCCGAAAATTCGACCATGAAGGACTATCTTTCGGGGGTTGCCGCCGTTGCGCACAACCTTGGGGACCTTGATCGCATGTTCGATGCTTTTTCGATCGAGGATACGGATGTATTAAAGCGCAGGGTTTATCGATGCGGGCATGAGGATGCGCGGATCGAAAGACCGCTTTTTCTGGAAGCGGGCAGGATTTATCAAGAGTTCCTGGCAAGCGAGAATCACCGGAATTTCGCGCTTCGCGAGCCAAAGGGGCTCAGGCGTTCGGCTGATTTTTTGCTCCCGTTCGGGCTTTTTTTGGACGAGTGGGGCGCGGGGCTCGTGAGAAACGGGTTCGACCAAGGCGTGCTTTCGGAGGGAGATCTTCGCGAGATCATCGAGGCGCTCGTGCTGGGCTGGAAGAAACTCAATCCAAAGTCAATCTACACATCACTTGGGTATGCAAGAGCCTTGGTGGGAATCGCGGAGGCTCTCGGGGAGAGGGCGGTGCTTTTGAATCTTGTACCGCCTGTGATCAAGAAAGAGCTCGAGGAGTCAGGCCTGAGAACTTTGATGAACGTGAAAAAAGGAGTCTTTGAGAAGAGAATCCAGCAAAAGGTGTGTTCAGGGATGAACGTGGGGAATCGGAACGATTGAGGTGAGCCTGGACGGACTGCATCCGTGACCTTGTGTTCGGGCCGGGCTGTGCCACTCACTGACTCTTTTCGATCGATTTTGTGATGTTATCGAGGCCTCGCCTGAGCTCTTCCTCGCCGGGCCAGCCGTAGCCGATGCGCATCGACGTTTTGCTTTGTTCAAACCAATGTCCCGGTCCGACGTAGGTGCTGAATGTTTCATTCAATGTTTTGTAGAATCGATCAAGGTTGATTCTTTCGGCTACGGGTTTTTTGAATCTTGGAAATGCAACGCAGCCGCCCCGCGGTTCCACCCACTCCAAGTGGTTCTGATTCTCCATCCAGTTTTTCAGGATTGTGAATTTTCTTCGAAGGTTTGACTGAATTGCCGGCAAAAAATGGTCTTTTTTTGCGTAAAACTGAAATGCAATTTCTTCATCGAGGGCAGAACCACAGATTTGAATCTGCTCTTTCGCGGCAAAAAAAGTTTCAAAGGCTTTCTGGTTCCGGGTCATGAGCCATCCCACCCGAATTCCGGGAAGCCCGAAAGTTTTTGAAAAGCTCGCAACGGAAATTACGTGGCCGGCTCTTGATGCCGCATGCGGCATGACTCCGTCGAAATTCATTTCCCGGTATGTTTCATCGACCAAGAGCAGGCATCCCGCTTTTTCGGTGATGTCGATGATGGCCTCCAGGTCACGTTCGCTCATCACGGCACCTGTGGGATTGTGCGGAACTGTGATGCTGACGAGCTTTGTCGACGTGGTGATCGCGGCCTTGATCGCCTCGGGATTCGTTCGGTAGCCGGAATCGAAATCGAGTTCTACGATCTTTAGTTTTGCATCAAGTGCCCTCGGTGTCTCAAGATTCGTGGCGTAATTGGGCCTCACCACAACGAGTTCATCGCCGCGGTCAAGAAGAGATGAGGAGATGATGAAGAGCGCCTGGGCGGCACCACTGGTCAAAAGAACCTGATCGGGGTGGATGATGCCTTTGGTTTCCTCTGATAGGAGTTTTCGGAGGCCCGGATGCCCCCGGTGATCCACGTACGAAATCAAAAGCTCATTCAAATCCAGACCCAAATCCTTGAATTTGAAGTCAGTATAGGAACTTTCGGTCAGGTTGCAGTCTATTTTGTGGTAGCCAAGCTGTTCGGGAGCTTCAATCTCAATTGGCATTCTCAGGAATTTCATGGGGCTGAGTTTTTCACTGTTCAGGTTCTGACGCAATCCTTTCCTGAATGGGTTCGAAGAACGTCTACCCGAGATGCTTGGGATGGGGTAATCTAGGATTCATGATGGAGAGCAAAAAGCGCGTTCTGATTGC
>CANGWP010000187.1 GCA_947457605.1 Bdellovibrionales bacterium
AGAAACCTGCGGAAGGGTACTTCACGAACGGGTTTGGCGTGCGCCTCTCCCCCCTCGGCGACGGTGTTGAAAAAATGCACGAAGGCGTCGATGTAGCAAACGTGGTAGGAACCCCGATCCGCTCCCCCGCTCTTGCGACGGTGCTGTATGCCGGACGAAAATCAGGATACGGACAGATCGTGATCCTTGACCATGGGTATGGCCTTGAGACCTGGTACGGTCACACTTCAAAAATCCTGGTGAAAGCCGGTCAGAAGGTCAAGCGCGGTCAGACCATTGCGCTCATGGGGAATTCAGGACAGTCCACGGGATCCCATTTGCACTACGAGGTTCGAGTGCAGGGCATCCCGGTCGACCCATTGGCTTATATTTTAGAGAATTAGTGAAAGCGATAAGAAACGGAGAAACTCCATGATCCAGCAACTGAGTACCCTTGGAAAAAAGATTTTCGGCACGCAGAACGACCGAGAGCTGAAGAGCATTGACCCGATCCTGCGCCAAATCAACGCGCTGGAACCAAAAATCAAGGCACTCTCGAACGACGACCTGAAGGCGCAAACCGTGAAATTCAAAGAGCGGCTTGCGCGAGGCGAGAAGCTCAACTCGATTCTTCCGGAAGCCTTTGCGACGGTCCGGGAAGCCGCTTGGCGGGTGATTGGCCAGCGTCACTACGACGTTCAGATGATCGGGGGAATCACTCTCCACCGGGGCCGGATTGCGGAAATGAAAACAGGAGAGGGAAAGACGCTTGTCGCTACCCTTCCCTCTTACACCAATGCACTCGAAGGCAAAGGCGTTCACGTCATCACGGTGAACGATTATCTTGCCCGACGCGATAGCGAATGGATGGGCCGGGTGTACGGATTTCTCGGACTGTCGACCGGGATCATCGTTCATGGCCTCAATGATCGCCAACGTCAGCAGAATTACGGCTGCGACATTACCTACGGCACGAACAACGAATTCGGATTCGACTACCTCCGCGACAACATGAAGTTCAGACTTGAGGACTATGTTCAGCGCGAGCTCAATTACGCAATCATCGACGAAGTGGATTCGATTCTGATTGACGAGGCAAGAACCCCACTGATCATTTCAGGTCCATCCGAGGACTCCACCGAGCTGTACTATGTGATTGACCGACAGCTCAGGGCGAACGGGGGTCTGATCAAGGACACCGATTACACCGTGGATGAAAAATCCAAGACCGCAGCACTCTCGGAGTCCGGCGTGGACAAGATGGAAGAGCGCCTTGGAATCAAGAACCTCTACGATCCGGCCAATATCGAACTCCTGCATCACGTGAATCAGGCCCTCCGGGCTCACGTTCTTTTCAAGCGGGATGTCGATTACGTCGTGAAGGACGGCGAGGTCTGCATCGTGGACGAATTCACCGGACGACTCATGCCGGGGCGACGCTGGAGCGACGGTCTTCATCAGGCGGTCGAAGCAAAAGAAGGAGTGACCATTGAAAGCGAAAACCAAACGCTTGCCACGATCACCTTCCAGAATTACTTCCGGATGTACAAGAAACTCTCCGGCATGACCGGAACTGCCGACACAGAGGCAACCGAATTCAAGCAAATCTACAATCTGGATGTGACCATCATTCCCACCAATCGGACCAACATCCGGAAGGATGAGCCGGACACCATTTACAAATCCGAAGGTTCCAAGCTCAAGGCGATCGTGGATGAAATCAAGAGTGCCAATGAAAAAGGCCAACCGGTTCTGGTGGGAACCATCTCGGTCGACAAGTCCGAGCAGCTCTCCAAGCTCTTGAAGACCACCGGCATCCGCCACAATGTGTTGAACGCAAAACAACATGAGCGCGAGGCTGACATTGTGGCTCAAGCGGGCCGACGAGGATCTGTGACCATCTCCACCAACATGGCGGGACGCGGAACCGACATTCTTCTGGGAGGTAACGCGGAATTCCTTGCAAAGCAGGCCACAGGCACCCTCGCTCCTGATGCAAGCGATGAGGAAAAAGCCGACTGGCACAGGCGCCTGGAGGAAAATGCGAAACACTGGGCCCAATCCGTTGAGACCGAGCGCGAGGCCGTGAAGTCGGCCGGAGGTCTCTACATCATCGGTACGGAACGCCATGAATCCCGCCGGATCGACAATCAGCTGAGAGGCCGGGCCGGGCGTCAGGGAGATCCGGGAAAATCGAAATTCTATCTTTCTTTGGATGACGATTTGATGCGCATTTTTGGCGGCGTGAATATCAAACGTTTCATGGAAGACGACGCTCCGATCGAGCATGTCTGGATCACAAAATCGATCGCTGGCGCCCAGAAAAAAGTCGAAGGACACAACTACGACATTCGGAAGCACTTGCTTGAGTATGACGATGTCATGAATCAGCAGCGCAAAGTCGTCTATGCATGGCGACGTGAGGTTCTGAGTCAACAGGACCTCCGGGGAATGGTCTTCTCCATGGTGGAAGAAATCATCAATGCCATTTGCGAAGACTTTTTCCCTGGCGGAAAGATCCGCAAGGTGGATGGTTCAAGTAGCCTGAATTTGAAGGAACTGAACGAAGCAATCGCGGTAACGTTTCAAGCTCATGCGAATCTGACGGAACATAACATTTTCCCTCTCACAGGTGAGGGCTTGAAAAAGGTTCTGACCGACATCGCCGAGAAAGCCTACGCGGCAAAAGAAAAACAATACTCACCCGAGATGATCCGTCAGGTCGAAAAAATGGTTCTTCTTGGAACCATCGACCACCTCTGGAAGGATCACCTTCTTGCCATGGATCATCTGCGGGATGGAATCGGGCTTCAAGGCTATGGTCAGAAGGACCCGTTGGTAGAGTACAAAAAACAGGGCTTCCGGTTTTTTGAAATGATGATGGCCCAAATCACCGGAGATGTGGTTCGCAAGATGTTCGCGGTCCAGATTTCAGCAAGCGCTCCCGAAGAGCTCTCGGAAGATCTCGAAGGAGAATCGATCGACGAGTCGCCAATCCAAGCAGGCTCCATGCCACAAAAGCTCCCCTCTGCAAGAGAGGCGCTCTCCGGGATGAAGCCACTGCCAGTGGGCATTGATCTGACCAAAATCGGCAGAAACGATGAGTGCCCTTGTCAGAGTGGCAAGAAGTTCAAAAAGTGTCACGGAGCACACCTCTGAATCATGGCCCAGGATGAGAACGCCCCTCCAAAAAAGGATCTGACCGGAATCATGGATTTGCCTCAGGCAGATCCGGTGAAGGATCCCAACGCGCCAGAAGGGGCGGATTCAGCTGAATTCAATGAAATCAAGCCGATCGAACAAATCGATGATTTTGCCTCGCTTGATCAGATCGGAATGATGGATCATCCGGTTGTCGAGGAACCGGTGGAAGAAGAACCTTCCCTGCAGCTCGATCCGGTAGACCCCTTTCAAAGTCTTACTGACGACACCCCGAGCGCCCCCCCCTCTTTTCCTG
>CANGWP010000188.1 GCA_947457605.1 Bdellovibrionales bacterium
GCCAGCAGCGCTTATTGCTGCATTCTCAAATACTTCGGTTGCCAGAGGGTTGAGTTTTTGTTGAAGGTAAAACCGCCCCGTAACGGCAAGTGCCGATACCATGTGTTTCACTAGCTCTTCACTCCGCTCATCGATTTCGACAAAAATCCGGTAAAATGAATCAACATCTTGAAAGTTTCTAGTCATTACCGAGAGTCTAAGGACGGTTCCAAGACGTTTCGGATTCGCGGGGAAGTACTGTGCCAAACGCTTCATCACATCATACGCATCCGAATATCTTTCCTGTTGATACAAGAGATCGAACATGCCTGCGAGGCACTTGTAGTGAATCTTGTTGTAGTTTAAACCATCCAGGTAACTCTCCTCGGCATTGTTCAGTGATTTCATCATGAACTCCGCCTGTCCCATGTAAAAACAGGCCAAAGTAGGAGTCTCAGTCTGATCTCTGGCCTCCTTGAACTTCTCAATTGCACTTTTATGATCGCCCTTGAAAAGTAGATTCTTTCCAGTGTCGATGAGTTGAAGATAAAAGTTTGGCTGAAGTTTTGTTCTGACGGCCGTTTCAAGGGCTGTCTTCATGGAATCAAGTGTATAGGGCTTGATAATATAGGTGTCGACATCCTCCTCGGCGGCTTGGGCAACCGCTGACTGAGAGGCATTCGCAGTCACCAGCACGAAGATACTGTCCTTAATCCCCTCATTTTCATGAAGTGCCCGTTGCATCTGAATGAGGTCAAGACTTGACTCCTTGCCGACCATGAAGTCTGCAAAGATGATCTTATGTTTGGTTTTACTCAATTCCTCTTTGGCTTCTTGAATTGAACCAATAAGAGTCATCCGGCTCCGATTTGCACCAAATTTGACAAGGCATGATGCGATGTTGGTTCGGCTGCTTGAAACTGCATCGATGATAAGAATGCTGTTTGAGGAAAGATAAGTATTCAACAACTTCTCTGAATCATTGAGATTTTTCATCTAGCCATTTCCCTTGGCTCTCCTGAGAAACTCCAGTATCTCGTCCTGCCGTCTCTTGATTGACTCGCGAATCCTGAATATTTTTCGATAAGAGTCCGGATTGAGCTTGATCAAGGTCAGAAACTTTTTTTCCTCTGTAAAATCAGCTTTTGTAACGACCCCCTCAAGTTTGAAGCTGAACCTGTCCTTGAGATTTTCGGATTCAACATGAATTTCGATAGTACTTCCAACGCGGTAATTCGTCGATATGGCGATTTGAACAACCGGCTCATTGTCGGAATAATTCAGGAGTTCGACATCAATGCCGTTTGTTGTGGAACGGATTCCACATTCTTTCATGGCGTTTGCGCCAAGCGGGATCTCGAGTTCCAGGCGACCGGTACGATCGCCGGAAGTAGGGGCTTCATCATCGAACTCGTCGTCGAGCGCACCCCATTCCTTTCCCTCTTCCTTTGTTAAATCATGGGTGTTCCATGCATTTGGAGGAATTTTCTTTGAATCCTGCTTGTCGAACCACGGCAGATTCGGTGGGTTGCTCAACGAGAGGGAGATCGCCCCTCTGTCCATTTGCTCGAGTTTGTAATAATAGTCCTGTTCGAAGGTTTCTAGAATTTGTTTGAAACGGTCTTTTGCTTCGGTTGAATTTTCCGCGATTAGGATCTGATTCGAAGATGAACTCGCAAATCTGGAAGCAATGATTTTGCCATCAAGCACAAGATGCAATCCGGGCTCCAACCCAACAAAGGCCCAGCGGTGTATCGCCCAATTGAATTCGGGTTTTTTGCCGACGAAAACCCAAGTCAGGGGAGCAATGTCGAAAATCTTTCCGAAGGTGCCCGGCGGTTCCCTCGGTCCCCAAGCCCAAACCGAGTCAGCACTCGGAAATAAATTTTCGTAGTTCTGAGTGAGTCGCCATCTTCCGGCGGCGGGGCTCGGTCCAATGATCTCGATCATCCATTGGTTCTTGTGTTTGTGAATATAGGGTGTCTTTCGCAAGAGCCAATAATCTTGTTTGACCGAAAGAGGCCTCGAGATCACCGGCAACTCTTGATCCGAATTCCGTCCTTCCAATTGTCCTGAGGTTTTTTCCGGCTTATTTTCAATAATTTCATAGTCTGAAGTGTCTGACCTGTTGCGCTTCAGATTGGCCAGATATCGGCTAAGTTTGATCGTAAATGCTTTTTCCGAAACCTGGTAGGGAATTACTTCAGTGCACCCTGCTCTAATGAGCAAGTCATCAATTTTCTGTGACACTATCTTTGAGAAAACAGCGACGATCGTGTTCTTTTCTCGAATCGCATTGCGAATCGTTGGCAGAAACTCATGGAGGGATACCAACTCTTCCGGTGAGGAGATGTGGTATAAAAAAATCACTTTTCTCCCCGTCGAAATTGCCGCCAAAAAATCTTCTTTGCTGACATTGGTCACGCAGTCCACATCGTCCTGGAGTGATTGGGTGTATTTAACTACCCGTGAATGTGACTCTGGATAACTCTGTGCTGTCGAAAACATAACCACAGGCTTCGATCCGGTCAAACTTGGTGCATTAGATGTTGATTCAGAATCAGTAGGGCTCATGCTCTTATTGTGTCACGCGTTATGGATAGAAAAAAGATCAAAAAGTAAGTTTCATTCCGGCAATCGTCTCGATGGTATGTGTTGACCGGATCCTTATTCATTTGGCTAAAAGAAAATCTGAACGGAGCCGGATTGGGCGGTACCGATCGGCCCAGACCCGTGAGCTGCAAGGGTGCGACTGATTGCACCCTCGAGGCAAATCTTCGGTCCTACCCAGGCAATTCCAAAGCCATAGCCCGAACCGCGGGTGTTGAAGTGGGGGATTTCTGCATCGACGGAGCGGCCAAGTCGAAGGTAGAGGTCGTCCAGCATTCCGATTTCGGTCCCAACGGAAAAGCCGCCCTTGTTTCCCGTGGAATAATCAGGTGAGAAAAACGGATCAAAATAAAATTGGATCTTTCGGACTACCACCAGTCGTGTGGCCGCATAGATGGTCCGATGGAGATTTCGGGTTCTCTGCTCGGTACCTGCAATCAGATTGTCGACCACTACAGCGACATTAAGCCAATTGTTTGCAACGAGTGAGCCCGAAACGGTGAAGTCGGTAGTCCACCGGTTTGAGGGTTGATCGAGAATGATCTTTGTTCCAAGGCCGATGCCCCACTTCTTTTCAAAAGCCCGACTCGCGCCAAGGTTTACGGAGGCATTCTGTTCCCTTTTCGTGAATCCGACGCCAGCCTGCAAGGACTCGGTTCTGGAATCCTGAATGGATACGTTGTAATTGCGGCCTTGATCGAAACCGGTAAATGTTCCGCTCAGAGTGTAGATCGGTGAAAAGGATGCGTAGGAGGGATTCAAATAAATTGAGTCGGTGAGCCACGGAGCGGCCCGCCCCGCCCCGCCCA
>CANGWP010000189.1 GCA_947457605.1 Bdellovibrionales bacterium
ACATTCTTGCGGTGATTCTCTTTGTGATGATGATGATCTGGGCGGTTTGGAGCATGAGAGATGTGTTTGAGGCCTAAGAAGCGCTTTGCGGTTTTGGTTCTTCTGGTGCTCGGGGCGTGTTCCTCGCCGCCGGTCACCAAGGTGCTCTCGCCGGTTGAGCAGATCGCAGTCGATTCCGAGCGCGCGGCGGGGCTTGCCAGTGATTTTCGAAAAAAGGTGCGGTTCGTTCAGGCTCCCAGACTCGAGCGCTTTCTGTCCAGAATGGGGATGAAGCTTGCGGGGGCTTCGAGGGATTTCCCCCTGGAGCAGGTCGAAGTGAAGATTCACTACGATTCCTCGCCCGATCTGAAGCGGACATTTTCTTTTCCTGGCACCCTGGTCTCCATCCCGCTTGGATTTTTGCGCAGAGTGGAGTTTGAAAACGAACTCGCCGCTGACCTTGCGTATGAGCTCGCGCATGTGATCAACCGGCATCTGTCGAACCGGGTTTTTGGAAGTGGAGACGTGGCCCAGGTGAAGGTCGCCCTGTTTGGAGATGCGAGTGTGTTCGAATGGGATCGGGATGAGCGCGCCCGATCCATCAAGGTGGGGACCGAGCTTTTGTATTTTGCGGGGTATGATGTTCGGGGGATGGCGTCAATGTTTCAGCGGGAGGCCGGTTTTTTCGGAAATCCGGATTCCGATTCCTTGGGAAAGGAAGTAGAATTCAATGTACGGGAAGCCCAAAGGGCCAGAAGTGGACTGCTTCCCTCCGTAAAGCCCGTGGTACGAAGTTCCGAGTTCATCCAATTCAAGAGGGAATTGGCCAGGATTCAAGGATAGGCAATGACAAACAAAACCGTTTTGGATGAGGTGAGGGCAGCGATGGATGCACAGATGAGAGAAGAGCAGGGAATGCAGTCCTTCATTGAGCGCTCGCGCGCGATCCAGTCCATTGAGAAAATGCCTGGCGATGCCAGCACAAGGCGCTACTACCGGATCAAGGCCAAAGACGGCGAGCATGGACTTCGGAGTCTTGTGGTCATGGCCATGGAGCCCTTTGTGGAAAAGGGGAGCGCGATTCCGTTTTTGTCGATTCAAAAGCATTTGCGCAGGCACGGAGTGGATGTTCCGGAAGTCCTCGATTTTGATGCAAGGCAGGGATTCATTCTGCTCGAAGACCTCGGAGATACAACCTTGCTTCGCAGCCTTCAGGATGTTTCCGATCGCGCCCAAGAAAGAGCTTTTTTTGAAAAGGCCATTGATGCCGTGGTGAATCTTCATGTGGCAACGGGGCCAAAACACGCGGACCCGGCCGAGATTGCGGCAATTGATGGATTCAAGCTTCGTTTCGACGAAGAAAAGCTGCTGTGGGAAGTGAATTTCACGATCGAGCATTTTTACGAAAAGCATCTTCAGCGGAATATTTCGAAGGATGACCAGAAGGTCATGCAAGATGGGTTTAAAAAGATCTGCGCCGAGCTTGCAGCCGAGCCCACGGTCTTCACTCATCGCGACTATCATAGCCGGAACATCATGGTGACGGATTCGGGGCGTTTTGTGATGATTGATTTCCAGGATGCCCGGATGGGGCCGCCCCAGTATGATCTCGCCTCCTTGCTTCGCGACAGCTATTATCAACTCGATGAGGCACAGATCCAAGCCTTGACCCGGTATTATCTCGAGCAGATGAAAAGGCGGGGGGCTCCGATTCACGATGTGGCCCGATTTGACCGTCTCTTTGACCTGATGGCGGTTCAGCGGAACTTCAAGGCGATCGGAAGTTTTGCGTCCTTCCTCAATCGTCGCGGAAATCCAGCCTACTTGAAATTCATTGGCAACACCTTCGAGAACATTCGAAGGAACCTTTTGAAGTATCCTGAATTCTCGCGCCTAAGAGAGGTTCTGTATCATTACTACTATTTCTAAGGGCATGGTGCTTGCGGCCGGGCTCGGAACGCGGCTGAAACCGTTCACAGTGCGCACTCCGAAACCCCTCATGCCCCTGCACGGCATTCCTTGCATTGATTTCGTATTGCTAAACCTGCAGCAAGCCGGGGTCACAGAGGCAGTGATCAATCTTCACGCGCATCCCGGTCAGATGAAACAGCATCTTCTCGGTGAGATTCACCGGCGCCTGCAAATTGCGATCAGTGATGAATCAAAGCAGCTTCTTGGGAGTGCGGGCGGCATTCGTCATGCTCTTCCGATTCTGGGGAAGGCACCGTTTTTTTCGATGAATGCGGACGTGTTTCACCTCGCACCCCTAAACGAGCTCGCAAGTCGTCATCAGGAGTTGCGGGAGCGCCATGGGGTGTTGATGACCCTGGTTCTTGCTTCAGGCGAGGCTTTGGCCGGGCAAACGGGGGATTACCGCGAGATCATGGCAAATCATTCCACGGGTCTCATTGAGGGATTTGGCCAAAAGAAAAAACAAGTCCCGTTTTTTACCGGAACCGCTGTTTTCGAGCCCGAAGCCTTTTCGCATCTTTCGTTGGGTGTGCCTGCGGAGTTCGTGCCTGAGGTTTTGGAACCGGCAATTCGGGCCGGAAGGGTGGGGTTTTTGAATTCGGATTCGCTTTGGCTCGACATTGGCTCCCCTGAGCTCTGGTTTCAAGCCGAGCACAAGATCCGGGAGGCGCTCCGCGCCGGAAAATTGCCTGATTTCATTGCAGGAAAGCTTCAGGCTTCCGATCCAAGCTTTTGCGGAAGATTCGAGCTTGGCAAAAAGCAAATCCGATTAGACGATACCGTCTATGAGATTGAGGATTTTCGGAATTCCTAGGATTGCCCTGTTTCTTGCGGGTATGTTTCCATCCCTCACCTGGTGTGCCTTTCATCCACTGTCTGTGATCTACCGGAGAGAGGATTTTTTCTGGGTCGCAGGTTTTGGAATTATGCTGGGAGTGCTGTTCTCCACCCTGATTCGCAGAGGCATCTTTCTCTTTCGGTTTTTCGTCTATGTCTTGTTTTTGGTTGGAATCGGCATAGCCCTTCTCGCTGCGGTTTTGGATCGCGATTTCGTCTCCCTTGGGATTGCGCTTCTTGCGTTCTCCCTTTTCATGGGTGTGGTGAACTGGCTTGAAAAGAAGATTCTCTCGGCGGCACTCAATCCCGGTCATGTCTGGTTCGAAGGAGATCCTCGGGTGATTCCAAATCTCACGGCGACTCTTCGCTCGGGAGATCAGCTGGGTTCGGCACGGGTTCGCAGGCTGGATGAGCGGGGATTCTTTTTGCTGCTCGATCAACCAATTTCATTCAAACCGCAGGAGCGGGTTTCGGTCGAAATGGCTCTTGGAGCCCGTAAAATCGAGGGCGAGGCAAGAATCGAGGCCAGTTTTAAAGGGGAAAAGATGGGCTTGGGGCTTCAGTTTTTGCCAAAAGACCTTTATCATTTCAGCGA
>CANGWP010000190.1 GCA_947457605.1 Bdellovibrionales bacterium
CCGCAGCCGGTGCATTTGTCCTCGATCAGAAAACTCTTCTGCTCCCGATCAATCTTGATCGCATGCGCCGGACACACCATCTCGCACACCTTGCACCCGATCTTCTCCACACACTCGATCGATGCCAAAAGCCCCTCTTTTTTTAGCGTTTTTGGCACGCCTTCAAATTCATGGAGTTGCTTTTTGCTCTCGGGACTGAGCCATTTTCCGTCATAGCTCCAGGAAAACCGTCGTTGCGAAAGCGACTCGAGTTCCCTCAACTTCTGCTTGCCCGCCCAAAGGGCGCGATCAAAGCCTGACTTGAAATCAGAAGGCACCTCGGTGAGCCCCTTGATGATGAGAGACGAAAGAACCACGGCGCGGTTCTCATCCAGCAACACTTTCTCGACATCGTCCTTCACGAGACTTGCCTCGGAATTTTCCCACTCGATCAACAGACTTCCCGGCGGGTACTCGCGAAAGCCGGAATCATCTGAGAAGGGCCCCACCGAAATCACCCGCGCCACATCGATCACCCGGATGCCATGGTCGTCCTGAATCTTGATCGACCACAAAAAAGGCGACTTTTGACTGAGAAGCACGGGTTTCCCGAAAATGATCTTCCCACCCCGCATCTCAAAGCGGCGGCGGTCGACTTCCCATCCCTGAACTTCCGGATACACGGATTCAACACAAACCACCCGGGTCGAAAGATGCGACTCCAAAAGCTCTGCTCCGAGTCTTAGCGCGCGGTTTCCGGTTCCAAGAATCACCACGACGGATTGCCAGTTCAAACTTCCCTGGGTGAGGAGCTTTCGCGCGGTGGCCTCGGGAATCAGTCCCGGCGAATACCAACCTTCAAAGGGGAGCGGAAACTCGAGATCCGGTGAAACCTTGATCACGGATTTGGCTTGAATCCGATGAAGCCGCCCCTGCACATCCTCGACCATCACGAGCGCGCCACTCGATTCGAGCGGCAGCACCCCGCGAACTTTCATTCCGGGGCCACCATACCAACCGACCTTGAGACCGGCATCCGAGCAGTGGCGCGAAAGCACCCTCACTCCTTGCGTGGGCCATTGCCGGAGTCTTGGGCCCGCGAGAATTGCGACATCGATTTGTCCGTCTCTCATTTTCATCGGCTACACTCCCTCAATCGCAATCCTCACCTGGGAGGCAATCCAGTGAGTGGGTCCGTCGCAGGCCGGGATGATCAGCGTGCGAATTCCATCCGCATCGTATTCGATCGGGGTGGTTTGATTCCAACGGTACAGCGTTCTTGGCGTCATCTTCCGGAGCGTGAAGCGATCCCAGCCCATGAACTGGAACACCAATCGCGAGATTTCCTGAAAGGACTGCTCCCCCATCCATTTTCCCGAATTCTCGCGTCTCATCACCTTGATCTGATTCCATCCGGCCGGCGGCGGCGGACCTTCTCCATACGCCCAGATCCGAAGACTCTCAAGATGTGCCACCACAAAGGGATTCACCGGATCACGGGACAGCAGATCCCACTCCTCCCAGTTCTGCAGCATTGCAGACTCATTGAATCCGCGAATGGCCCGCGGGTGATATTTTTCAAGATTCTGCCGGAGCATCCGCTCCAGTTTCGGAGTCCAAAAATAAAGAACCGAGCGCCCTATCTCGATTGTGGTCGGCAGTCCCCCCTGACCCTGGAAGCGGATCCCTCTTTGATCGGAATTCAAAAGGTGCACAGAAGTCAGCACGTTCTCGCGACCAAGCCGTTCGCGGACAAACTCGAGCAAGCCCGTGCGATAGCGAGCCACGTCGATGTCCCCAAGCCTTGGCCCTACAAACCCCACCCAAGTATCCAGTCCCCGCGCCTCGATGTTCTTCATCGAAAACCCGGGAAATCGCTTTGCCAGAGAAACCCCCTCGAGCCACTGCGGTTTCACTCCAAGATCAAGGCTTCGAAGATAGAGCATCTCCATCCGCTCGCGGCTCGGCCCCCGCTCGGGAGCCACCCACAACCTGTGCCGGGACCGAATCCAAGGTGCGCCTTCCACCCGGTAATCATCGACCGTCTTTCGATGATCCTCTTCCTTTGCAATTTCGAGCGCTCCCGGAAACTCAGGGATCAGATCGCGATACACCTGCTCGGGGAGGTTGTTTGAAAATCTCCGTCCAAGGTCCGTGTTCGCACTCTCGAAACTCATGAGATCAAGCGGCAGCTCCGAATTCTCCAAAAAGAAATCGGAATCCGGATTCAGGATCGCAACGGTTTCTCCGCGTGCGTTCAGCCGTTGGGCCGCAAGAAGGGGTGCCACCCCGGTTCCAATCAGAAGGAAGTCGACCTTACGCTTCATTCTGAGCCAGCGCTCCCATGACCCGGGTCAGGGCCGCCCTTTGTTGCGCCTTTTTGTATTCCCCGTGTGCGCTTCGTCCTTTTTCATTCTCGATGTGACTGCTTTCATCCATGACTTGGACTTCGAAGGGATAAAAAAACCGCGCCACCCGCTGGATGTATTTCTGATCCACCTTGTCGATCGCGGACGCGAGATCCGGATCCAGTGTTTTTCCGCGAGCGGCACTTTTCAAATCCCGAATGTGATCCGATAGCGGATTCTTGATCTTGATGAGCTGACGACAAGTGAACTGGATGGCGCGGTAGTGTTCCGAGCTGAATGGATTTTCGCCCGCATCCGAATCGGGATAAGCGCAAGCCTCAAGCTTCTGCCGAAGTTCGGCCTCGCTCAACGCCCCCGACTTCAATTCGGGAATCGAAATTTTCAGAATGGACTCGAACTCATCCACATGAATCAAGGTATTTCGAGATCGTGAGGGCTTGATGTTTGCGCTGACCACCACGTTCGCATGCTCGAGATACTGAATCACTCGCACCGCATCCGTGCGATTCTTGGTGACGAAACGCACTCCCACGCGGTCAAACAACTCCTCCGCCACGCTTTCCGGCTTGTGAAGGAGCTTCATCAGAATGCTATCGCGCGCTTTTTTCGGCTTCACATCAAAGCGCACCAGATTCACCCGGTACGGATCATCAGGCGTCCGTCCGAGATACAAATCACCACCCTCATCGCGATGAAGCTGTCGGTAGAAGCGATCCAGGATCTGGGTCTGAATGTCGGTGAAATAATGGGTGCGGATGTCGCGGTCCACGTGGCTAAGTGTGTGGATCACCCGCAAGATTGCACAGGCCCAAAGTCTGAGTTCGGTCTGGGTTTCGGAGCTGGCAAAGAGCAGGAGCTCCGGGATCGTTTTCGTCTCGATGATTTTCTTGGGAATCTCGAGCGCAAGCCCCTCCGGGTTTCCAGGCTTTAAGAAATAACTCCTTATGAAGCGGATTGCCTCCTGAAGTGATCCCTGAAGTTCGGCCTTTTCAATCGGATCATGAAGATTGA
>CANGWP010000191.1 GCA_947457605.1 Bdellovibrionales bacterium
AAAAGTGAGCCCGCGGTATTCGATCCACGGGCTCCAGCTCGTCGAAACGCTGAGAGGTGTTGCGACCTCGCCTGAGAGAATGGTTTCGCTCTCGGGTTGGTCCACCATTGAAACGCCCCCAAAGCTCAAATGGTCATCGACGCGATAGGAGAGTTCTCCGTTGTAAACATGGTGATGGAGGAGGCGTGGGCGCAAATTCACCACAACCTCGTTGATCGAGATGTTGTTGTAGCCCTGAAGCGCTACCGGGAAGTAGTTCAAGGGAAGATAGCCGTAGACGAATTTCGCGGAAACCGGGATCTCGCGTTTCGTCTCCATCGAAAAACTGAAGGCCGGGCGAAACAGGATGGAGCTGATGGAGGGCACATTCAGGAAATAGTTTGCCCGAAGGGATTGATCCAGCAGCGTGAAGGTCTGGGGGGCCGAAGTGATGGCCTGCGGATGTGCCCGCACGAACTGCTGGTTTTCAATCACCACGTTCGGGGTCGTTTCAGGCAAAAAGATCCCGGAAATGAAAAGTCTGAAGTTGAATTTCTCGGTCTCCGTATAGGCAAAAACTCCGGTAAGCCCTTGAAGGGAGGGGCGCAGGCGATCCCATTGATCCAAGGGTTCGATCTGCCCGAGGCTCCAGAGGGTGTCGAGCTTTGACCAACCGATCAGGCGTCTTCCGAACGTGAAGCGCAAGGGGGTATTTCGATTTTGGTCGCGATCTCCCCAATACAGATTTTTCGAGGTGAGGGCGAAGGCCTGCGGATGCGTCGGACTGATCCGAAAGAGAATGTCTCCCTTGTACTCGGATTCGCGAGAGCTTGGGTCCTCTGCTTCCGGAGATTGAAACCGAAGGCCCAAGCTTAGAATGGGAAAGTAGATCGGCTCCACGGGGGTATGGTGAATTTGATTTTCAAAGCCAACTTCTGTGTCAGCGGAAAAGGCATGGGAGATGGACCGGATCGCGAAAAGAGACCCGACGCAGAGCAGAGTGAAGGCTAAAAATGACCCCCCAAAAAGGCGATGTCTAAACTTTATACAAAACGCCATTAACGCGGCGTTTACACCACAGAATTCCGCCCCTGTCAAAAAGCTTATGGTAGGCTTTTGCCCCATGCAGGAAAGGCTTCAGCAAATCATCCAAAGGATCTCTGGGCTTGAGCCCGAAGCTACCCTGATTCTCTTCCCGGGATTTGTTCGGGAGGAGTGGAAATCCCTTTGTTTTGAAAGTGGAAAAGCGATCACTGGTCATGCCATTCTGAATCCGAAACAGATCGCTCAGTTTCTTGTTCCTGATTCAGAGAGTCAGATGCTGGAACGGGGAGCTAGAGTTGAGATGCTCCGCGAAAATTTTAAGGCCCCCGAGCTTCGTTCTGCTCTTCCAAAGTTGATGGAACATCGATTCCGTCCGAAGTTCTTTGAGTCTCTTGATCGGGCGCTCCAGAAGGGCCGAGAGCTGTTTGTTCACGACGAGGAAGCCCGCATCTTTGAAGAGCGGCTGAATGAGAAGAACGGACCGGATGAACGCCGTTCGGAATTCTTTGGTTTGAACCGCTTCTGGGATCGGCTTCTTGAGCTTCGGGATTTCAAGGATGAGGCGGCATTGTTTGAAGCCGCAGTGAGGGCGCTCCGGGAGGGAGGCGCCTCAAGGATTCCCTTCCAAAAGGCCATCTGCCTTACCCATTTTCGCCTGAGTCCAAGGGTTCAGCATTTCTTCGAGGAGCTTTCCCGGAATCTTGAAGTTGAATGGATCCACTCTTCTGAGTTCTTCGGGGATGCCAAAGAGGAAGGCGCTCCCGGCACTCTTTTGGTCAGCCGAAAAAAGACGCACTCGCTTGAGGACGGAGCCCACCATCTTTTGGATCAAGTGTTATCCGACCCGGATCACGAAGTCGTGGTGATCGAGGATCAGTCCGAAGTGAGGCGAACGCTCGAGCCGGTCGCGCGTGAGCGTGGGGTGAATCTCCAGGATGCCCGTGACCCGACCTTGATTTCCCATTCGGAGGAAATCAAGACAGCGCTCCTCGAGCTTGATCTGGTTTCGCGCAATTTTCCGCGGGATCTGGCGCTTGCCTGGATTTCAGCGAAGGACCCGGATCGCGGAGATCTTCGGAGACGGATCATCGAGTCGAATTTCGAGCCGAAAGGAAATCCTGTTTTTGAGTCCTTGCTCCGGAGGTACCGGAAACGCATGACTCTCGATGAGCTTCGTACGGCACTTTTGGAGAGCATTCTGGATTTCAAGCTTCCTCCTTGGGTCTCGAAAGTCATTGAGGCGCAGATGGACGAATGGGTGCGGGGCCTTCAGCAACTTGGAACCGAAAAGCGCGGAAGACCCTTGCGTCTATTGTCCCGGGAACTCAGCGATCGATTGAAGACCGCAGCTCCGCCGGTGCCGCCCGTGCGACATGAAGCGGGTTTGCGATTGTATCGGGTGGATCAGGCGGTGTCCTTCGGACTTCTTCCGGATTCCAGGGTCCATTTTTTCGGAGTTTCGCCGGCTTTTTTTGAGCCGAAAGAAGAAAGCACCGAATGGCTGAGTGGCCGCGATCTTGAGACGCTCTCCTTTGAGTTCGGACTTCCGGATCGGAGGTCCAGAAGAGAGACCGCACGGAAATCCCTTCTTTCCTGGATCAGAGGCTCAAGCCGCTCTCCGGTTTTCTGGGAATACGAATACGATGAGAACGGAACGGAGGTGGAATCATCCTTGCTTTTCCTTTCCGGATTCTCCGAGTTCGGGATTTCAAGTGAGGAAACTCTTCCCGTTCATCCGGATGTTCTTTGTTCGCTGGTCTCGGGTCTTTCGGCTCCGAGAACCGTGGCGGAGGTGGGATTTCAAGAACGGGAATTTCCGATGGGTTTTTTGAACTCTCTTGGAAATTGCCCCTTTACGGCCTATGCCCAACACATTCTCAAGCTTTATGACGAGCGGGATCCTGATTTTGAGGTGAGCAGTGACGTGTATGGAAATCTCCTTCACGCAGCAATCGAGATCCTGCTGCTTTCAAAGACCGACACTGAAAAAGCGTTTCAGGAAGCTTGGGAGAAAACGCGAAAACCCGCGTGGCTGAAAAACGAGCGATTGTTTCGGTCAATGCGCGCAAGAGCGCTTGAGATTCTGAAGACCTTTCTTGCGTCAGAGTCGGAGTATCGGGCGCGATCAGGTGCCGAGCCCAAACTTCAGGAGGCCGACATCGAGTTGGTTCGGGAGGGGATCACCTTCAAGGGCCGGCTGGACCGGGTGGATCAACATGCGGACGGACTCGTGGTTCTGGGCTACAAGACGAGTTCCGAGCCGCCCTCGGGTTAAGTTTCCGT
>CANGWP010000192.1 GCA_947457605.1 Bdellovibrionales bacterium
ATCATGTTCTATTTAAAGCGAGAGACCGGAAAGACAGGGTCGAGTGCAACGCCCGATGACTTTCTTGTGAAAGCGGGCGATCTCAAGGCATCCCTCACTGATTTTGAGATCCTGATTTACCGGGAGTTCAGCGACCGGGATGTCGACATGATCGCCCTGCTTGCGAGGAAAAAATGAACACAACCGGTGTCATCAGCGAAGTGTTTCCAAAGATGGCGAACGTCATTCTCGATGAAGACCCTTCCAAAAAAATTCTTTGCAGCTACCGCCGGGGCCAGATCGTCGACCGTGATGCCGAATGGCGGGAACGATCCCCGGTTGCCCCGGGCGATAAAGTAAGCGTTCATCTCTATGGATCAAAAGACGGGGTCATTGAAGAGGTCGCGCCAAGAAGGAATTTCATTTCCCGCAAGGCTCCGGGCCGCGAGGGCAAAATCATGCACACCATCGCGGCAAATGTCGATTTTGTCGTGATCACCTCAAGCCTCCATCAACCTGATTTTTCCCCCGGCTTGATCGATCGCTTTTTGATTGCCACGACCGCATCCCAGATCACTCCCTTGATCGTGATCAACAAAATGGATCTCGGCTCACCCGGCGAGCACCCCTGGAAACTCTATGAAGATCTTGGCTATCGCTGTTTTCCCGTCTCCTCCTCTTCCGGGGAAGGGCTCGATCAACTGACGGCAACCCTTCGGGGGAAGACTTCTGTTTTTTGTGGACACTCGGGCGTGGGCAAAACCTCTCTGCTCTCGAGATTGTTTGGCGACTCGGTCGGCAAAACCGGCGAGGTCAGTGGTGCGACCGGCAAGGGAAAACACACCACCACCGTTTCAAAACTGATTCCGGCCGAGGGCGACACCCGGTTCATCGACACTCCGGGGATCAAGGAATTCGGACTTCTGCAGGTCAGTCCCAAGGACTTGATCCAGTATTTTCCGGAGCTCTACGAGCTTCAACTGAGGCACGAGGCGTACGAACACCTTCCCCGATTCGAAAGCTACCTTAGAATCAAGGCCGCTCTCGAATCCGAGGGAAGATAACCGATTTCAATGCGCCCGCTCGATTAACGGCGCTCGAAGATTTCTTTTGCGATGATCAGACGCTGGATCTGGGATGTTCCTTCATAGATCTGATAGATTTTTGCATCCCGCATGAGTTTTTCAACAGGATATTCCTTCGAATACCCGTATCCGCCAAACACCTGGACGGCATCAGTCGCAACCCTCATCGCCATGTCGGCGGCGAAAGCCTTGGCGAAAGCTGCGAACTTGGTGTTTCTTCTGCCCTGATCAATTTCCCAGCCCGCTCTCCATACCAGGTAGCGAGCAGCTTCGATGTCTTTTGCCATGTCTGCAATCATGAAACTCACGGCTTGGTAGCCCGCAATCGGGGTGCCGAAAGTCTTGCGAGTGGTCGCATAGTTGATCGCCTCATCCATTGCACGCCGTGCAAGACCTACAGCTCCGGCAGCCACCACCGGACGGGTGTGATCAAACGCACTCATTGCGATCTTGAATCCATCGCCTTCATTTCCGAGACGATACTTGGAAGGAATCTTCACATCCTCAAAGGTCAGCCCGCGGGTATCGGAAGCCCGTTGCCCCAAGTTGTCTTCCTTGCGACCAACGGTGATGCCCGGCGTGTCGCGGGGAACGAGAAAGCCCGTCATTCCCTTGTGCTTGAGCGATGGATCCGTGTAGGCAAGGACAAAATACCAGCTTGCAACGTTTGCATTCGTGATCCACATCTTTGCGCCGTTGATCACATAATCGTCGCCCACCTTTTTTGCGATGGTGGTGATCCCCGCAACATCAGAACCAGCTCCCGGCTCAGTCACGCAATAAGCGGCGTATTTTGGCTCAGCGGTGAGCATTCCGAGGAATTGTTTCTTCTGCGCATCATTGCCGGCAACCATCACAGGCGCCGAAGCCAGAGCGTTTGCTTCCATCGCTGTTGCGATCCCGGTACATCCGTACGCAAGCTCTTCTGTGATGATGATCCCATCCAATACCCCGAGTCCGAGTCCACCGTATTCCTGGCTGATGTGGGTGTTCATGAGCCCGAGCTCCCAGGCCTTTTTCGTTACCTCATAGGGAAATTCACCGGTATGGTCGTGGTGTTCGGCCTTCGGAATCATTTCCTCTTTGGCAAATTTGCGGGCGAGTTCCTGAAGTTGCTTTTGGTCATCGGAAAGTTCAAAGCTGATCATGGCGTTTTTTGGTCCTTTCGTAAAACGAATCGAATTGAGTGTAGCAAGGATCGACCCCTTTTTCCAAGGCCATTCAACAGTCCTTTAAAGACTACGCTCCATTTGCCTCAAGTATTCCAAGAGATTGATCGGCTTCGGAAAAACATGAATCACCGCTCCCTGGGAGAGCTGCTTTAAGGCAAGGACACTTCTCGGGTCCTGCTGGACGGGATCATAGACTATGAAAACCGGAGGACGCTTTTTCTCAGAGAGAATCTTCTTCAGCACCTTCACCCATGAGTCCGCGGAAAAATGATCCAGATCCATTACGAAAAGATCGGAGGAGAGAACATCAGGCACAACTTGCGCGGGATCAAGGCCCATGCCTTCAAAGTCCTGCTGGTGAAACACAAGATTCACATGGCTCTCGAGCAGCTTGGATTGAAGTTCCCGCTCAGACCTTTGGCGTGCCAGCACAAGCACGCGCTTGGAGGTGAATTGCTCCAGAATCGTCTTTTGCTTTCGCTCAGCAACGAAACCCTTGAAAAGGTCACGCATCGAGATCACGCCTGCCACATGGCTTCGCCCATCCTCGGAGTCATAAACGATGGGAACATGCCGAAAATTGTGCTTGATCATGGTTTCAGCGGCACGATCAATCTCAAGAACATTCAGAGTGATCATCCTTTTCGTCATGATCGTTGCGATCGACTTGTCCCAGGCATTGTTCTTTTCGATGTCTGAAACCCACTTCAGAAGATCACGCTCCGTAAAAATCCCCTCAAGCTGATGGGGAGGCGAATAGGAATTGATCAGCACCGAACCGACATTGTGCTCCTTCATGATCCGGAGCGCCTCGCGGATCGTGGTGTCCGAGTTCACGCTGATCGCAGGGGATGGCCTGAGATTCTCCACCTCAAAACTCCCGGTAGTAGTGGCAGGTGTAGCCGTCCGGATTCTTTACAAGATAATCCTGATGATACCCTTCGGCGGTATAGAACTTTGCAGCCTCCACCACTTCGGTGACAATGGGACGCTTCCATTTTCCGGAC
>CANGWP010000193.1 GCA_947457605.1 Bdellovibrionales bacterium
CACCGGCGGAAACGCGCTCAAGTTCTACGCATCCATGCGTCTCGACATCCGCCGCATCCAGGCGATCAAGGACGGCGAGAACGTCATCGGAAACCGCACTCGCGTGAAAGTCGTGAAGAACAAACTCGCACCTCCGTTCAAGGAAGTCGAATTCGACATCATGTACGGCGAAGGAATTTCAAAAGAGGGCGACCTCCTCGACATCGCAGTGAACCACAACCTCATCGAGAAGAGTGGAACCTGGTTCTCGTACAAGGATGAGCGCATTGGACAAGGCCGTGACAACTCAATCAAGTGGCTGAAAGAGCGTCCGGAAGTCATCAAGACCCTTCGTGCAGAAGTGCTGGCAAAAGCCGGTGTTGGCGCAAAACCTGCGACTCCGAATGCAGCTCCGACCACCACCAATGAAAAGACCACCGCAAGCACGGACAAGACAGCTCCCGTTCACATGAGTGCGCCAAAGGCCGCACCCGCTGTGAAAGAGGCGCCAAAAGCCGCTCCTGCAAAAAAATAAGCTCTGGTAAATCAATTCAAATGAGTCGGGAGGGATCGTTTCGGTCCCTCCCGTTCTTTTTCAACACCCTGCTACTGGGGGCAGTCCCCACCCTTGGGCAGGACATTCTTTGCAGAATCTGAAGCTTTGCAGCCGGGACAGGGGGCCGTAACCTGGCAGATGATCCGTTTCCAGAGCTTGTCCCGCGATCCCCGGATTCCGTTTTGCAGGGTGAATCCGATCGAAAGAATCACAAGCAATACCATCACATACTCCAAAATCGCTTGTCCGGATTGATCGGTTTTCTTTCCCACAATCTGATTTTACGCTAGACTGCCCCAATATGGAAGATTCACCAGAACTGGAACCAACCGGAAGCACATCTTTCGTCCCCGAACCCCCTCCAAGCCGGAAGCGACTCTTCATTCCGGTCATTGTGATTCTGACGGTGGTGGTCGCAAGTCTTCTGGCCATCAAGGCCTCGACCCAAAAACAAATGAAATCCCGCCCCCAGCAAATCGAGCTTTCCGAAGGCGTGGTTCTCCCCGATCTGGAACTTGCCGGGATGGACGGTGGCAAGGTGCAGCTCGGCGAACTTCCCTACAAAGTCATGTTGATCAATTTTTGGGCGACCTGGTGCGAGGCCTGCATCGAGGAAATGCCCTCTCTCAATCAGTTGCGCGAAAAATTCAACCCGAAGGGCTTCGAAATCCTTGGCGTCAATGTGGATGAAAATCCCCGTCCTGTGGCCACGACCGCTGCGGTAAAACTCGGAATGAAGTTTCCACTCTTTTCGGATGAAAAGGGAGAGCTGGGGGAAATTTTTGACCTTCATGCCATTCCCCTAACCCTGATCATCAATCAGTCCCGAAAAATCCTGATGGTCGAACCGGGGGGCAGGGATTGGAACTCCGAGGAAATCCACCAACTGATTGAGAAGTGGCTCAACGAAACATGAGGCAGTCCCTTGGTCCGGTTTTAGTGGGCCTCGGCTCCTTTCTTTGGGCAACGGATGCTTTGGTTCGGGTCCCTGCGATCGCAAAGAGCGATCCCGGTTTCATCGTTTTTGTCGAACACCTGGTCGGTGTTTTCGCCCTCATTCCCATTCTCCTGTTCCGGGCCCGGGATGCACTCTTTGGTCTTGGATCTCTCAAAAACTGGCTCGCCTGCCTTTTTGTGGGAGCGGGAGGTTCCGCAATCGCACTTCTTCTGTTCACCGAAGCCTTTCAATTCCTGAATCCAACGCTGAACATTCTTCTGCAAAAAACCCAACCCATCACAGTGGTCATGATCGCCCACTGGGCACTAAACGAGCGCCCGGGCCGGAGATTTCACCTCTGGGCGGGGGTTGCGATCGTGGCCTGCATTGTCCTGAATGTGGTCGAAGCGGGGTCCGCAGACCTCGGTCACAGTCCGGCACTCCTGAAAGGCATTTTCTATTCCCTCGGCGCATCTCTGGTATGGGCCGTATCGACCGTGGTCGGAAAAAAACTCCTTACTGAGGTGGAACCCCTGATCGCAACCTTCTGGCGATTCTTGTTTGGTTTGATCACGCTGAGCCTGATTCTGCTCTATGGCTCGGGCTTTTCCAAAATGGACACCCTCTTTGATCCGGACTACCGCTTCACTTATCTTTACCTCGGTCTGTTTCCCGGAGTGATCGCGCTTTGGACCTATTATTCCGGCATGAAACGCACCTCGGCTGCGACCACGACGATTGTGGAACTCATCTTTCCGGTCGGCTCGGTGGTTTTGAATTATTTCTTTCTTGGCTCGATCCTAAGCCCTCTTCAAATTACTTTCACCCTCGTGCTTCTCTTTGCAGTGACCCGCGTCTCGGTGGAGAATCCCGCATGAAATCGACTTTGCTTTGGCTTTCAAGCCTGATCCTCTTCGTCGCATCGGCCAATGCCCAGCCAAACGTGATTCTCATCACCCTGGATGGAATCCGGTGGCAGGAAGTGTTTCAGGATTCCGCCATGCCTCACCTGACGGGTGATCTCGCAAAAGAGGGGGTACTGCTTGGCGATGAAGTCAACTCTTCGGTGCGTGTATCCAATTCAGTGAACATGAGTCTTCCCGGCTATCAGTCGATATTTCTTGGCGCGAATCATTTTTGTTTTTCCAATTTCTGCAAGACCGTTCGAAAGGAAACCTTTCCCGAAACGATTCAAAAGGCCTTTGCTTTTTCAAGAAATGAAATGGCCGCATTTGCGTCTTGGGAGCAACTGAAGCGCGCCTACCAGCGCAAAAACTCAAATCTTTTCCTCAATGCAGGCCTTGATCCTTCGGGGCTTCCCGACCCGGTTCATGAAGCGCTTGACCGCGAACAACAAGCCTCCATTCCAAAATGGAATCGTCCCGGAATCTGGAGCGCCCGCTTTGATCGCTTCACCTACGCGCATGCACTTCATTTTTTGAAAACAAAAAAACCAAGATTCCTCTACCTGAGTCTGCTCGATGCGGATGAATGGGGACATGCAGGGAATGATCCGGAGTATCGGAAGGCCCTGCAGACTTACGACAGGTGGATCCGCGAAATTGCAGATTTTCTGGATCAAAGCGGAGACTACGGAAGAAACACACTTCTGATCGTAACAACAGACCATGGCCGGGGCGTTGGCGGAGACAAATGGCGCG
>CANGWP010000194.1 GCA_947457605.1 Bdellovibrionales bacterium
TGAGACGAAGGAACCCTTTCGCATCAAACGCCGGGACCTCGCTCTTGCCTTTGATTTCAGACCGATCGGCCGGTATCTTGCCCATCCGAAGCTTAAACCTCTGATGGCCCAGTTTTTCTTCTTCAATCTTTCCTTCTCTGCCCACATTTCCTGCTTCGCTCTTTTTGCCGAGCGCCGTCTTCAATGGCAGGGACAGCCTTTTGGTCCGAAAGAAGTGGGTTATCTTTACGCCTACCTGGGATTCATTGGAATTGCTGTCCGGAGCTGGATCATTGCCGCTCTGATCCGGAAATTCGGGGAGCGCGGCACCGCTCGAATCGGATTTCTCGCTCAAGCTCTTGGCTTTGGCGGGTATATTTTTGTCGATACCATCCCGGGTGCACTCCTCGCCTCGACGGTCTCAAGCATTGGCTCAGGGCTCATCCGCCCCTCCCTTGCGGCACTCATGTCTCATGCTGCTGATCCGAAGGAACAAGGCATAGTCTTTGGCGTAGGCCAGAGTCTTGCATCGATTGCATCCATCATTGCTCCCTTTTTGGCGGGAATGATGATCGGACATCTTCCGCTGGGGGCCTGGGCGGCGTTTGCGGGAGGCTCAATGCTGCTTGCCTTTTTATTCAGGGATTCCACGCCGGAACCCAAAGCGCAGACCAACTAGAGGCAGCAACAGAAACGAAAAAAGCCACGCCCCCACGAACTCAGGATGAAGGTGCGGCACACTTCCATTCCACATCAAAGAGACAATCAGCATCAGCAAAAACGAAATCACCCCCAGGACTCCATAGGGAAGAAGGGGGCCTGAGCGAATCGCATTCCGATCATCCAGCGGCAAAAAGAATCTTGCATACAGAACATTGAGCCCGACAAAAATCGATCCACACCAGGTGCCACATACCAGATGGCCGTAAGACTCCACCCATCCCATGAGACCATCGCCACCCCCCAAGGGCCCGATTCCAAACTGAGGACACACCAGGAGCGTCAATGCACCCAAAATGATTTGCGCTTTTAGAAGGGATCCGAGCACTTTGAAAAACGAGGGCTTCATCCTGGCTTCCAGCTCCATTCGCACTCGCTCATGGAGACCTTCGGGCACGACCTCCGATCCGGAAACAAATTCGGAAAATCCTGAATCTTTCGGAATGGACTTTTCCCTCGTCATACTGACCTCCTGATTTTTTGCAGGATCCGGCTCAGGCGTTTTCGAATCGTTTCCTCGCGCACACCGAACCCCGTTGCAATTTGCTCAAAACTCAAATCCTGATCGTATCTTTTTTGAAGAAGCTCGCGTTGATCCTCCGGAAGAGCCGAGAGCACTTGCTCAAGTTCCTCGGTCCGAGCCCCATCGTTCCTGGGTTCAACCTCCACCAAAGAGTTGCTTTTTTGTTCCAAGGAGCTTGGATCAAATGCCGTCTCAGGCACTGCACTCACCGCGCGCATCCGATCCGTCAAAACCGATCGCGTAATGGTATAGACCCAAGGAAGTGGCTCCAGATCTGGATCGTAGCGATCCCGAAAACGGTGGATCTTGGTCCAGGCTTCCTGGTAAATCTCCTCTGCCTCGGTCAGACTTGAAATCCTCTTTCTCACAAACGACCAGATTTTCGGGGAAACTCTTTCATAGAACACCCGAAACGCAGCCTCATCGCCCTTTGCATACCGCGAGAAAAGCGCTTTTTCATCGAGTTCATTGAATTTCGATTTCATCCCGATCCTTCCTGTTCGTTTTACGGATTGAAACAGAATTTTGTGACTCTGTCACAAAGAACCCTTCGGGATCGTAAAGAAGCCTGAGAGGAGAATTTCACCATGAAGAAATTCAATCAAAACTGGTTTTATGGACTGATGTTCGCGAATTTGCTCGCATTTCAACCCGGGGGGGCTTTTGCCTCTGATTGTGCCTGCGATGAGGCCTGTCAGCAGAAGTGTGCGGACGGCAAAGGGGATTCCTGCACTTGCACCGACTGTGATTGCGCAAAAGGCCACTGCAAGCACGGAAAATGCGCGCACCACCCGAAAAAGCAAAAAGGGGAAACGGACAAGCCTGCGTCGGAATGAGATTCAGGTCATTGGACGCAGCAGATTGGATTTTTTCATCCAATCTAAAGACTGCTCAAAAAGTCCAAGATGCGAAGGCCAATGACCTGAAGCGAATGAGACGTACACGCGGTACGTCGGAATGAGATTCAGGTCATTGGACGCAGCAGATTGGATTTTTTCAGCAGTCTTAAAAATGGAGAAAGAGGATGGCGCGGACCGGGCCTCTCAACCCGACGTTTCCATCCTCTTTTTTTTCCATTCCGTACGTCGGGATTTCCCCGATACGGCTGAACGGCTTGCTTTCAAAGGAGGCCTTCCCTCGTCCTGAACCGGCTTATCCAGCCTTGATGGTTCATCCGCTCAGAGCGGGTTTGCCTTCCTTCTTCACACCGGTCGATATCCATCCGGTGCCGCAACTGAAGGTGCTGCGGGCATGGTAGGAAGAATCCTTTCGTTTACCACAAAAAACGACTCCTCCAGCCACGTCCACGACATCTCACCGCAGAGGTCCTCGCGCTTTACCGCTTCTCGACCTCATCCGCCACACTCGATCACCACGATCACCGTGTTTCCCAGGCTGATTAACCAGGCTCACCCGGGATGACCAGAGTGCTTCCGTGCCTTGATCCTCTTTCTTCCAGACCCTGTTGTCCTCTCCTGTACGCAAAATCCGGGAGTCCGGCTCATTCGGTTCTTGACTCCCGACACTGGCGTTCACCAAGGTTCATCCTGGCTCGGCCCTTTGCTTCCGCTCTCATCGCTTCAGAGAACGGAAATGTACATTCCACGAGTTTCGCTTTCGCTACAACCGGGCCCTTCGTTGCCTGATGAAACGATTCATCAAGCGTTTCCTGTTCTGCACCTCCGAATTCCGTTACCGGACCTCGAAGAGAACAGGCACTACGATGGCAACCGAAGGACTCCATCGGTGGGACTTCAACCCACAAGAAAAAGAACGAGCATCGCTGCTATTTCTCCATCACCTTCTTTCGTTGGTGACGGATTCCTATAAAGCAGGAGTCATGCCAAGGCTCGGGAGCTGTTAAATTGCGTAAAATATAATCA
>CANGWP010000195.1 GCA_947457605.1 Bdellovibrionales bacterium
CCTCACACCTGATTCGGGTGAAAGTAACTCCGCTTGCGGCCCCGAATCTTTTGAATTCAACTTATCAGAATTGGGTTTTCCCGTACGGTTGCCTGCAACTGAACGTAAGAGTGAACGGTGTGGTTCGCCAAACCCAGGTCCTCAAAGTTGCAAACGTGTATCAGGAACCGGGATCCCCGTGCGCGAATGCACCGGAATCACAAATTCTTGATTTCTCGAACACCGCCTCCGGTTCAGCACCTGTGGATGTGACCATCTCAAACGCGAACTACGACAACTGCAGAGGTCTTGACCCGATGGATTACAGTGGTATCTGCAACCCCTATTGGAACGGATATTACTACCAGACTCCTTCGCCAGGAATGAAGGCAGTATTTGCTAACCACGCGGTGGGTGCAAACATCGCGGTTCAGACCGACGGAACTTATCTCGAAGAATAAGTCCTGAGGCTCAAAGTTTCCCCAACACCCCCCTCAACTCCTCCATCTGAGGATGTTCAAAATCCTTCTCCGTGAGCTTCGAAAGGAGCTGGAGAAAGACTTGGACATCCTCATTTGTTTTGCTGAAGAGCGCTCCAAAGCCATGATCCCCGGGATCATAGGTCTGAAACTGAATGAGCGTGGCATTCGTGATTTTTCGTTTGAACCCGAGCTCCGTCTGCAAGGATGCAAGGTACGACTTCTTTTGCTCGAGCTTACTGGCAGAATCCAGATTCGATTGATAAACCTTCTTCAGATCAGAATATGCCTCCGCCATCCGCTTCCGGACCTGCTCTGATCGTTTTCGCTGTTCGAGGTATTTTGCATAGGCAGCGGAGCTGGCGTCCCCTTTGGATTTGAAATACCGCTCGGTCAGGATGTCCGCCAAAAACGAAGCAAGGCTTTCATTGAAATAGGATTGATTCTTGATGTAGAGAGTGGCGTGAACGGATTCGTGCAAAAAAACATTCACAAGCTCAGGATAGGCAACCACCGAAAGCCGCCCCTCTTCTTTCGGAATCATGCTCGAAAGAAGCGGGTCCCGAAACCAGCCAAGCGTTGAGTAAGCGGACGCTCCCCTCACATCAATGTCGAGGCCCTGCCTCTCGAACCCCTCGGCAAATTCAAGTGCGTCCTTCTTTGAGAACCACCCGAGATAATTGAAGCTCCCCACGACCGGAAACTTGAAAATCTTTGGCCTTAACTCAAGTGCCTCGGACACGGTCACCACATAGACCACCGCTTCTCCCCCAAGCTCCACATATTCCCGGTAATTCGGTGTGGACTTGAGCCCGGAGGCTTCCCCGAAGGATTTGATTTCAGGAACCTTTCGGAGAAGGTCTGCAAGGTCTCTTGGAACCCGGGCATCCTCGATGACTTCCGGAAGCGGCCTTCCCCGATTGAGGAGTTTCAACTGCCCCTTACCCGCCTGATAGAGAAAATAAACCGAGCTGCACGAAGAAAGACCCAAGACCGAAATCACCGACAGCACGATTGCCTTAAAAATAGAAGGTTCCCCCTACGGACAAAGCAAAATTATCCTGCCAGGTCGAGATGCTTCCTCCCGTGAGAAAACTCGTGGCCTCCGCCCGGATCGAAAACTGACCTGCGATCTTCGCCTTTACTCCAAGTCCGCCAATCACCGTGACCTGATCCAGACGCCCCGCAGGACTGAAGCCCCCGGTATAGGTTCCGGTCGCATCCCGATTCAGTTGCCCGACTCCGCAGCGCACATACGGCCGCACCGGATCCGACTCCGAAAAAAAGTGGTACACCAGATTCAAACTGTAGACACGGTCCCGGTACTGGATGTCCTGCACATTCGGGACGAATTCATTTGTGGTGCTGTCCGAATACACGAACTCGACTTCACTGTCTTGAGTGAAGAAGTACCCGAAAGTGGCGTTCCAGGACTTCATCCGGGTGTAAGCCCCACCGTTGTAGGAGCTTTGTCGATAGGAGTATCCGGCTCCGGTTTCAAACACTCCGGCACGGGACTCAAGGTCCAAAAAAGACAGGAAAACTGCTGAGAAAAAAAACCATTTTTTCATACATCCCTCCGTGGCGGTCTTGACTCATTCGGCTGATTCGGGATCCAGGCGATCGATTTCCTTTTCGACGCGACGGACCTCGTTTTTAAATTTCTTTTTTGCCTGATCTTTGTGATCATCCCGGATCGATGCGGGCGACCTTTGTGGCGCCGGAGTCGGGACAAACCTCACCTGCTCCTCATTTGTTCCATACAGGCGATCCTTCAAAAGCTTGATTGTCAACTCCGCTTCCCTGGGATCAATCGTGCTCTTCGAACTCATGGGAATCGAGGCAATGGAACGGGAAGGTCCCTCGTTTCCAGACCAGTCTTGAATGTCCGCGACCAGGGATTTCGAGCGGTCTTCATAGACCTGTTTCACGACCGCAACCACTTGCTCCTGTTCGGCAGAATCAAGCCCGAGGCTCGCAAGCACATTTCCAACGGAGGCAGGGTGCAGGATTGCCGGATGGGTCGGTCTTATCCGTCCTTCCTGAATGGCAAGACGACTCATCTCGCCTGCTCCCAGTTCCTGGCTTGCATTGGAATTGAACTTGTTG
Source organism: Bdellovibrionales bacterium (assembly GCA_947457605.1). Taxonomy (GTDB): domain Bacteria; phylum Bdellovibrionota; class UBA1018; order UBA1018; family CAIMNF01; genus CAIMNF01. The sequence continues at coordinate 2,568 of CANGWP010000195.1, forward strand.
CGAAATTCGACTCTGCGGTTGAAGCACCCGGCAATCGAGATTCGCTCTTCAGGAATGTATTGAAGCACCACCACACCACCCTTGAAGTCGATCTCTGAGTTGGGAGTACTCCAGGTCCTTGCAATCAGGCTTGCGGGTGCCGAGAGCATGATCGCACCCCGATAAATCCTGAAATTTCTTGAATCCTCAGCTGGAATCTCGATGAAACTTTTCGGCCCCAGTTTCACCACCGTCTGATCCGAAAGTTTCAGCCATGCCGGAGCATCGTGGGTGAGAACCATGGAACCGCAGGGAATGGGCGAATCCACCGTAAGGTCGGTCATCACTCTTCCTTTTTCAGGAATGACCTGAAGCCCGCGCCCGGTTTTGGTCAACACTGCACAAACCGAATCCACTTTTGCTGAAAATGCGCTCCTGCAAGAGGTGAAAGCATCGAAAGCCCAGAGCAAGGAAAAAATCATCAAAAACCTATTCATGGTGGTGCTCCCCCTCCGGATTCGCTACCGGCTTCCCG
>CANGWP010000196.1 GCA_947457605.1 Bdellovibrionales bacterium
AGAAACAAGCCTGAAAACCCGCTCGCAAGCAGGAAGAAGTGATGAATCGGACTCAAGGCCGCGAACTTCTCGGTCAGCACGAAGGCAATCGCAAAACCGATCAGCCCGAGAGAAACCTTGATCTGATTCACCCAGGTTGCGGAGTGGCTTTTCGCAAATCTGGAAAAGGTGATGCTTGCGGATCCAAAAAGGAGGTTCGAGGCAATGCCGTAAAGATAAGGCGTAATTGGACCGGATTGCATGGGCATCACATCTTTTCAGGCTTTGGCATGCCTAGGAGATCAAGCCCGAGCGAGAGGACATTCCTCGCAGCATCCACCAGCGAAAGGCGGGAGCGGGTGAGGACGGGATTCTCCGGGTTCATTACCTTGCACTCCCGGTAAAAGTGACCGAAGTCCTTTGTCACGTCGATCAGGTAGCTTGCGAGTTGGCTTGGTTTTCGCTGATCAAGGGTCCGCTCGAGCGCTTCGCTGAATCTCGCAAGCGTTCCGATCAATGCCGACTCTTCCGGTTTCACCAGGGTTTCAACGAGTTCCTTGGCGTCCGCGGAAGTTGCGGAAAACCCTGCCGCCTTTGCCCGTCTCAAGATGCTCAAGCACCGGGTGTGAGCATATTGCAAGTAGGGTCCGGTCTCCCCTTCAAAGGAGATCACCCGGTCGACATCAAACTCAAGGTCTTTGGATGGATCCGTGCTGAGATCCGCAAATACCAAAGCACCGATGGCCACTTGTTCGGAAATGGTTTGGATCTCGGCATCCGTCAGGCGTGCTTCTTCCCGGGTGTCTTCGCTTGCGTTCCTTGCCCGCATGAGCTCCAGCGATTTCGCGGTACAAAGGTCATTCACTTCTTCGAGGGTGATGAAGTTCCCTTTTCTCGTGGACATCTTCGCGTCTTTGAATCGATAGAGGCCTGTTGCAATGTGTTCGCAGCGGGGTTCCCAATCGAGCTTCATTGCGCGAAGGGTTCCGAAGACTTGTTCGAAATGGAGCTTCTGTTCTTTTCCAACGATGTAGCTCATGCGGTCGAAATGAAATTTTTCATATCGATAGAGAGCTGCTGCCACATCCCGGGTCGCATAGATCGAGGCGCCGTCGCTTTTTTCCAGAATGCAGGGAGGGATCTCCTTCCCGTCGCGGGAAGTGACATGGACGACCTGCGCGCCTTGGTCTTCCACGAGAATGCCCTCTGATTTCAAGCGAGAGAGAAGGGGCTTTAGCTGATCCTCGTAATGGGATTCGCCCCAGAAATGATCAAAAGTAACCTGGTAGCGTTCGTAAGTTTTTTGGAATTCCTTGAGCGAAATGTCGACGCACATCTTCCAGATCTTGCGCATTTCCGGATCGCCGGCCTCGAGCTTCCGGAACGCATCCTGACTTGCGGTTTCGATGGTGGGATCGGTCTCCATGTCCTTGTGGATTCTGACATAGATGTCGACCAGGGTTTTTAGCGTAATCTCCTTCGGAAGTTCGCTCTCGTAGCGTCGGAGCGCGATCGCGAGTTTTCCATATTGCGTACCCCAGTCTCCGAGGTGATTGATGGTGGTGACCTGATAGCCCCGGTGACGCGCAATTCTCGCAAGCGTTGCACCCACAATCGTGGTGCGAAGATGGTAAATCTGAAATGGCTTGGCGACATTGGGTGAGCTGTATTCCAACACCCATTTTTCTCGCGAATTCTTTGGAGAAGACCCGAAATTTGTTCCGGCCTTCAGAAGCGGCGCAAGCACATGTTCGATGAGTGCCGGGGCTTTGATCCTGAAATTGAGATAGGGGCCTGCGGCTTCCACTTGAATTCCGGAAGCCATGAGTGTGGGGGCGATTGCGCCCGCAAGATCCGTTGCGATCACAGGCGGAGCTTTCCCTAAAAGTTTGGAAAGTCTGAAACAAGGGAATGCCAGGTCTCCTCGTGCCCGATCGGGCGGAGTTTCAAGGTCGGTCAACTTTAGCTCCACGCCCACGAGGGGTTGGAGCGCTTTTTGGATCAGGATTCTGAAGTGTTCCATGTGAGCTCTTTTTTAAGGGAAATATAATCTCATATTTTCGACAAATCGGGTATGGTTTTGCGCGCATGGAAAATTCTGAAATGAAAAGCGTAGAGTATCCGGTACACGAGTACAGGACCATGATCCGTGAGCGTCACCTGGATAGCTTTGGTCATGTAAACAACGCGCAATATCTGGTGCTTTTCGAAGAAGCTCGCTGGGAGATGATTACGTCCCGTGGCTATGGACTTTCAGCGGTGAAGAAGCATGAGGTGGGAACCGTGGTGCTCGAGTGTACGGTGCGATTCAAACGCGAACTGGGGCTTAGGGAAGAGATTGTGATTCGCACAAAAGTCGAGGAAATTGCCAAAAAAACCCTGTTTTTGAAGCACTGGATTGTAAAGGAGGGGGGCACGATCGCGGCCGAGGCCAGCTTCACTCTCGGGTGTTTTGATCTGAAGCACCGCAAATTGATTCCTCTCAGTGCGGAGTGGTTGCAAGCGGTGTCCGGACGCTCGCCTCTCTGAGGTGGAGCGCGATAGAGTCGGTTGCTTCCAATCAGACCGGATTTAAGCCACATATTTGCGTGCCGATTCAGGGAGGGGTTCCCCGCGCTCCGGGGCCCTGTTTTAAAATGGTAAAAAAACATGGATTTTTAGGCCTTTTTAAAAAAAACAAAAAAGAAGAAGAAGAGTCCTTGCATATTTTCTTTCTCTAGCGTAACTCTTTCGGGCTGCCCAACATGAGGCTTTCGGGTTTTCAGGTGAATCGCTTGTTTACACGGTGTTCAGATGGGCTTCTTGTTCTTTGAAAACTTGGTTTATTTTGAACTGACTTGGCTTTGCCCCTTGGTCTTTGGATTTGGGGGTGTTGCTCAGGCAGTTCATTTGACGATTAAATATTTGAAAGAGAAAGCGGGCAAATGAGTTTCGATGCTTTTACAGATCGAGACTGCCTGAATTCAATTCAATTTGAGTCATAATAATACTTTTACGTCTGATGTCTGAAGCGATTTAGATATTGGATGATAGAAACAATAATATGCCAGATGCGTCGGTCC
>CANGWP010000197.1 GCA_947457605.1 Bdellovibrionales bacterium
CTCGAGCGACTCCGTGCCCGATCCCATTCCGAAGAGCTGGCCCCCGCCACACTCTCCACAAATGTCGGAGACCTTTGTTTTCATACCACACACATGACATTTCAATTCGTTCCGCTTTCGATAATGGGTCATCGAAATGGAACACTGATCACACTTTTTCACCCACCCGCACGCCTGGCAGAGGAGAAACTGGGAATAGCCTCGGCGATTCAGGAAAATCATCACCTGCTCTCCGCGGTCGATCGTCTCCTGCATGGCCCGGATGGTTGTTTCCGCGAGTGCCGTCTTCACCGTGCCCGCGCCCACTGGCGGCTCCTCGATCAGAGAAACGGTATGAATTGCCGGCAGTACGCTGCCTGCAAATCGATTTTCGAGCTTGAGATGGATTGCCCGTCCCTCACGAACCCGGTGCACACTCTCGAGACTGGGAGTGGCACTCCCAAGAACAATCGGTACGCCGCTTTTCTTCGCCCGAAAAAGAGCCAAATCACGGGCGTGGTACCGAAAGCGCTCTTCCTGTTTGTAGGTGGCATCGTGCTCCTCATCCACCACAATCAGTCCGAGATTTTTAAAGGGCGCGAACAAGGCCGAACGAGCTCCCACAACGACTCTGATTTCCCCATTCTTGACCTTTCGCCACTGAGTCTGTCGAAGACCATCAGAGAGCGCTGAGTGCCAAAGCGCAACCTTCTCGAAGAGACTCGACTGGAAACGGTCCTTCAATTGCGCGGTCAGCGAGATTTCGGGCACCAGAATCAGCACCGATTTCCCCGAATCCAGAATCGACTTTGCAAGCTCGATATAGACTTCGGTTTTTCCGCTGCCGGTAACCCCTTCCAGAAGGAAAGCCGCATCCGGTGAGAACTGAATCTCCGAGATCATCCGATCCAAAACGATCTTTTGTTCTACCGACAATTCGCGGTCTCTTTTTTTTAAAGACGGAGGATCCTCTTCCTTCTCCGAACGAGTGCCAATAATTTTCTCCATCTTCGGAGGAGCCGCGACAAAAAGCGCCTCTCCGAGGGGATACTGATAATACTCTGAACCAAACCTGCACAATTTCAGGATATCGGGCGGTAGACGGAACTCTGGATTCAGCCGCTCCACTACGCCCTTGATCACGACGCCCTCCGGGAGAGTCGGCTTTTCCCTCGAGAATTCCATCACACACGCATTTACCTTGGTCCGGCCAAAAGGTACGCGGACCCAATCCCCGGCTTCCACAGGTCCCAGGGCATCCAAATCATAAGAGTAGTCAAACAGGGTTTCGAGGGGTCTCGGAATTGCAACTTTAACGAACAAGTGAAATCCATTCCTTGATGGCAGGAAGTTGAGGAGCTGATCCCGGCGCTTTCTCTTTGGCAGGGGCAAGAGCATCCGTCTTTATGGATTTCAGTTCGAAAGAGAAAAGATCCTCACCTCGCACATGAATCATCACATTTTTTGGAACCTTTGAGTTTGCCGCGGCGATGGCGAACCCCTGGAACAACACGGAATCTCCCTTGGAATCCTGCGTCTCTCGATAAATCAGCGGCGTGAATTCGTCCTTCTCAAAACCAATCAAAGCATCTACGCCCCAAACCCAGGCAATCTGGCTTCCGATTCGATCCAAGCGCGTCTCTTCCATTTCGGCAGGCAAGACCCTGAGGGTCTCGAGCGCAGATTTCACCCGGGCAATATTTGGATCAAGAGAAACACACAACCAAAACCTGCCAAGCTTGTTGATCAGCGCAATCGGACCCTGGATCGATCCGAGTGGTTCATCGGAAGGAGATTGAAAGCTTGCACTCATTTTTCCAGAGACAAAATCAAGCCGGAGAATCTCCTTGAAAACGGAGTGGCTCTTGAGTTCCGTAATTTTTGCGGTCCACTCGAGACTCTTTAGGCCAGCTCTTTCCGTCACGGAATGCCCCAAAACAAAACCGGCCGGGGGCAGATAGGCGTGGGCAGGCGCGGCCATAAAGATGATTGCGATCATGAGCGCTTTCATTTGGCACCAGTCCTGTGCTTCTCCAAAAGAGCGAGAATCCCAGCCCGAAGTTCGGGTCTTCTCAGGCCAAAAGTGAGGGTCGCATCAAGATATCCGATCCGATCTCCGGTATCGTATCGGTCTCCGTCAAACCGGTAGGCAAGCAAGCCTTTGTTCCGAGCGAGATCAAGAAGGGCGTCTGTAAACTGAATTTCCCCGTTTTTCCCTGGTTTTGTTTTGGCAATGGAATCGAAAATCGACGAGTCCACCACATAGCGTCCTGGAATCGCGAATCGGGAAGGAGCATCTCCCGCAGCGGGTTTTTCAACCATGGTTTCCACACGAAGCGTCCGCTCATCCAGTTTTTTTCCGCCAACGATGCCGTACTTCGAGGTTTCGGTCAAAGGAACCTCCATCACGCCGACGACACTCAATTCCTCTCTCTCATGAACATCGATCAATTGTCGGGTGCAAGGTACTTTCGCATCAATCAAATCATCTCCGAGCAGAACTGCGAACGGTTCCCCGCCCACAACAGGTCGGGCGCATCCAACCGCATGCCCAAGGCCCGCTGGCTCTTTTTGGTATACGCAGATAATATTGCAACTCTCAGCAATCTTCTTGATTCCTTTCGCCATCTCGACCTTGCCGGCTTTCATCAAGCGATCTTCCAGCTCGTAGTTATAATCAAAGTAACGCTCCAGGTCCTCCTTGTGGCGGGAGGTAATTAAAATGATGTCCTCGACCCCACTCTCGATCGCTTCTTCGACAATATAGTGAATCATTGGTTTATCAATGATCGGGATCATCTCTTTTGAAACCGTCTTTGTAACCGGAAGAAACCGGGTACCAAGACCCGCGGCAGGGATCACTGCTTTTCTAACTTTCGCTTTCATATTGCTAAGCCATCTTATCCACGTTAACCAAAGATTAGAATGAAAAAAATCAACCAATTCCTGCCCTGCGTTCTTTCTTTTTTCCTAATGATTTCGAGCGCAAAAGGACTCGAATTCCAAAGCCCTCGTACACTGGGCTTGGGCGGGGCGGGGC